>DASYAV010000128.1:0-51500 GCA_036501145.1 Streptosporangiaceae bacterium
TCTCCCGCGGGGTGAGCTCGTCCATGCCGGGCACCGGCCGCGGGCCGGCGGTGTGCGCGGCGAACTCGGCGATCAGCCGCTTGGTCACGGTCGGCGACATCAGCGACTCCCCGGCCGCCACGACCCGCACCGCGCGCAGCAGTTCCGCCGCGTCGGTGTCCTTGACCAGGAACCCGGCGGCGCCGGCCCGCAGCCCGGAGAAGATGTACTCGTCCAGCTCGAACGTGGTCAGGATCACGACGTGCACGCCGGACAGACCGGGCGCGGCGGCGATCCGCCGGGTGGCCTCGATGCCGTCCATGCCCGGCATCCGGATGTCCATCAGCAGCACGTCGGGCTTCTCCCGCAGGGCCAGCCGCAGCGCGGCCTCGCCGTCCGCCACCGTGCCGACCACGGTGATGTCGTCCTCGGCGTCGAGCAGCGCGGCGAACCCCGACCGGACCAGTTCCTGGTCGTCGGCCAGGCCGACCCGGATCACGACGCGCCTCCGGCGGCGGCCGCCGGCAGCCAGGCCAGCACCCGGAACCCGCCGCCGCCCGGTCGCGGCCCCGCCTCCAGCGTGCCGCCAAGCTCCCTGGCCCGCTCCGCCATCCCCGCCACCCCGTTCCCCGGCCCGCTGCCGGCCGCCGCGCCCCGCCCGTCGTCCTCCACCGTGATGGTCAGCGCGTCGTCGTCGTAGCCCAGCCGCACGGTCGCGGTGCTGCCGCCCGAATGCCGCACGGTATTGGTCAGCGCCTCCTGCACGATCCGGTACGCCGCCAGCGACAGCCCGCTGGGCACCGGCCGCGCCTCCCCCTCCACCGCCTGGGTGACCCGCATGCCCGCCTCCCCGGCCCGCGCCGCCAGGTCCGGTATCTCCATTATCCCGGGCGCCGGAGCCAGGTCCGGGGCCTCCGCACCGGTCCGCAGCACACCCAGCAGATGGCTCATCTCCGACAGCGCCTGCCGCCCGGTGGCGCCGATCTCCGTGAGCGCCTGCCGGGACCGGTCCGGCTCGGCCTCGAAGGCGTACCTGCCCCCGTCCGCCTGGGCCACCATGACGCTGAGGCTGTGCGCGATGATGTCGTGCAGTTCCCGCGCTATCCGGGCGCGCTCGGCCGCCGCGGCGATCTGCGCCTGGGCGTCACGCTCCTGCTCGGCCCGCACCGCGCGTTCCTCCAGTGCGGCGAAGTACGCCCGCCGGTACCCCATCGAGTAGCCCAGCACCCAGGCGCTGACCGGCCCCAGTATGTAGATCAGGCTGGTCACGACCATGAACTGGACCACATTCTGGGCCCGCTCCGGGCCGGGGTTCCACCGCGCCGTCGCCGCGGTGAACAGCGCGACGCAGGTGGCCAGGCTGGCCAGCGAGATCCGCCGGGACCGGGTGGCCGCGACCGTGTACAGCAGCACCAGGATCCCGGCGTCGGCGAAGGTGGGCTGCAGCGGGCCGCCGGTGAACTTGGGCCCGAAGCCCACCGCTACCTGGGCCGCCCCGATCGCCACCGCGAGGACGTACGCCTCCACCGGGAACCGCCGCCGCACCGCCACCGCACCGGCCAGCGCGATGGTGGCGGGCAGCACGCTCGGCTCGTAGGTGAAGGCGTTGGCGCTGCCGGCCAGCAGGATGACCGCCAGCACCCAGTCGAACAGCCACGCGTGCCGGCGTAGCCAGGTGTAGCCCCGGTCCACGGACCCAGCGTAACCGTTCTGCTGGCGGCTGATCACTGCTGGTCACCTCACGCGTCGCGGTGCATGAACAGCCAGCCGCCGACGGCGAGCAGCACCACCGCGTACCCGCCGAACACGGCGAACTCGCCCCACGCGCTGAACAGGTGCCCGACGGACAGCGGGGGAGTGGAGCGGGTGATCGGTTCGAGCGCCTCGGCGCCGGGCAGCCAGCGCACCAGGTCGTAGAACCAGCTCGACGGTAGCGCCTGGGCCAGCGCCGGGATCAGGAAGATCGCCCCCAGAACGGCGGTGATCGCCCCCGCGGTATGCCTGATCACCGCGCCGGTGCCGTAGGCGAGCAGCCCGAACACGGGCACGATCGCTGCCGACAGCAGCACCGCGCGCAGCACGCCGGGCTGGCCCAGGGTGGCATTGATGTGCTTGCTGGACAGGATGGCCTGCCCGGCGAAGAATGCCGCGAAGCTGGTGACCAGTGAGATCGCGAGCGAGACCGCCGCGAACACGATCGCCTTGGCCGCGTACACCACGCCGCGCCGCGGCATCACCGCCAGCGTGGTGCGGATCATCCCGGTCGAGTACTCCGACGTGATCACCAGCGCGCCGAGAACGACGATGATCAGCTCGCCCAGGACCACCTGGCCGGCCAGGCTCGCGCTGGCCGCGTTGAAGTTCGCGCGGCTCGCCGCCGACTCATGCGACCAGTGCGACGAGTTACCGGCGGAGGCCACCACGGCCCAGGCGACGCTGACCACGGCCTGGGCGAGCAGCGTCCAGTAGGTGGACCGGACCGAGCGGATCTTGGTCAGTTCCGAGCGCAGGGTGCCGGGCAGGCCGGGCCGGCGCGGCACGTCGGGGACGGCCCGGGTTCGGGCCGGAGCGGCGGATGCCGCTGCTGCGGTGGTCATCGTCCCGCCTCCGTCTTGGCCTGGTATTCGACGCTGTCCGCGGTCAGTTCCATGAAGGCCTCCTCCAGCGAGACCCGGGCCGGGGCCAGGGCCTGCAGCGGGATGCCGCCGGCCAGTGCGATCTCGCCGACCCGCTCGGGAGACAGCCCGCGCACCGTCAGCTCGCCGCCGGAGCCCGGCTCCACCGTGCCACCCGCCGCCTTGACCACCTCGGTCAGCCGCCGTTCGTGCGCGGTGCGCACCACTGCGGCCTGCCCGGCGCCGCCCGCGGTGAACTCGCTCACCGGGCAGTCCGCGATCAGCTTGCCGCGGCCGATGACGAGGAGATGGTCGGCGGTGTTCTCCATCTCCGACATCAGGTGGCTGGACACCAGCACCGTCCGGCCCTCGCCCGCCAGCGACCGCATGAGCAGCCGGATCCAGCGGATGCCCTCCGGGTCCAGGCCGTTCACCGGTTCGTCGAACATCAGGATCTCCGGGTCGCCGAGCAGCGCGGCGGCGATGCCCAGCCGCTGGCTCATGCCCAGCGAGAACCCCTTGGACCGCTTGCCCGCCACGCCCTCGAGGCCGACGATGCCGATGACCTCGTCCACCCGGCTGCGCGGGATGCCGTTCGTCTGGGCCAGGCACAGCAGGTGGTTGTAGGCGCTGCGGCCGCCGTGCACCGACTTCGCGTCCAGCAGCGCACCGACCTCCCGCATCGCGCTGTACACCTGGGGGAACGGCTTGCCGTTAACGGTGACTGACCCGCCCGTGGGCTGGTCCAGCCCGAGGATCAGCCGCATCGTCGTCGTCTTGCCCGCCCCGTTCGGCCCGAGGAACCCGGTCACCTGACCGGGCCGGACGGTGAACGACAGGCCGTCCACCGCGGCCTTGCCGCCGTACCTCTTCGATAGCCCCCGTGTCTCGATCATCCCGGGACCCCCCGCATCCGGATCTGGTTGCTCTCCATGACGTCAAGGCAACCAAGACGGGCCCCCTCAGCGCATCGCCGCCGGCGGCGATCTTTCCCTCCACCCAGCAGGGGAGCCCCTCATCCCACAGGCTGAGGCGGCGGGCGCTGCTAGCGTCGTCGCTCGTGACGCAGACGATCTATGTGGGCAACGCCGCCACGGACGCCCTGGTCGACCGGGGGTGGCTGCTGGGGCATTTCAAGCCCGCCGGCGACGCCCGGCACAGCGACGACGTTGAGGTCAAGTGGGCCATCCATCCCGAGGGCGACGAGCGCCCGCAATGGGTGACGGGTGAGCAGCGCTCCGCTCTGCTTCTGCTGGTCAGTGGCCGGTTCCGGGTGGAGCTACCGGGACGCACCGTGGTCCTGGCCCAGCAAGGCGACTACGTGGTGTTCCACGGCATCAGCCACTCCTGGCACGCCGAGCAGGCCTCGGTGGTCGTCGCCGTCCGCTGGCCATCCATCCCCGGCTACACCCCCACCGGCGACCACCAGCCATAGACCAGTCGCCGACGGTTCGCTCGGCCTCACCCACTACAGCGCGTCCGCGCAGGTCCTCCCGGACGGGAGCGCCGGAACGCGCTTCGTATGGACCGCCGACCTGCTTCCCGACGACCTCGGAGCCACCGTCAGCCAGCTCATGGAACGGGGGCTCGCGACGATCAAGAAAACGCTGGAAGCGGAGGACTAGACCCTGCGGTTGCCTGGCCGCTCGCCCGGTTAGCCGCGGGCATCGACCACCACGTTGCGGTGAGCTGCGGTGCGGTCGAAATCGTGCAGCATCGCCTGTGCTTCCGGCTCGACGATGGACCGGGTGATGTCGTCCCCGGCGAAGGCCTGGATCGCCGCAACGGACTCCCAGAACGTGTGCGTGGTCAGCTCGACCGTGCCGCCCTCGTCAAGATCGCGGCGGAGCAGGTACCCGCCGCCGAACCCGGGCAGCTCGCGCAGTTGGGGCAGCAGCGTATCGGCGAAGTAGCGGCTGTAGTTCCCGGCGCCCGCGCTGTCGGCTCTCGCGGACCAGGTCCTGACGATCGTGCCCCTCGCTGGTGTCATGCCAGGCATCCTGGCCGGCGCGACGTAAAAGTAAAACGGCAGGGCCCAGCCGGCTACCCGGCCGGGTCCGCCCGGCTGGCCTCCACCGCGTCCGCCACCTCCACCACGCGAGGCGGCTGTACCTCGTCGGCTGCTGGCTCCACGGTTTCGAGCGGCTGTACCGCGTCGGCCGCCCGCGGTCCGCCGGCCTTCCGGGCGGCGATCAGCACCCCGCCGCAGACCGCGACGGCCCCGGCGATCTGCGCCAGCGTGGGCTGCTCGGTCAGCACGACGGCGGCAAGCAGCATGGCGATGGCCGGCTGCAGCAGCAGCACCAGCGAGGTCAGCGCCGCGGGCAGCCGGGGCAGCCCGGATGTGATCAGCAGCCAGCCGAAGGTCTGGCTGCTCATCGCGAGTATCAGCAGCCAGCCGAACGCGGGCCAGCCAATCTCCAGCTGCAGGCCGCCGAAGGCCGGCGCCAGCAGCACGGCGGTCACCCCGGCGCTGGCGGTCGCCTCCGCCAGCGGGCCGGCCACGTGCGGCGTGCGCGCCGAGGTGCGGCGCATGACGAGCAGGAACCCCGCGTAGGCGAGCGAGGTGCCGGCCCCGTACCCGATCCCGGCCAGCGGGTGGATACCGCCCGGCACCTTGCCGGTCAGCCCGGAGACCAGCACCACACCGCCCATGACCACAGGCAGCGCGATGAGGAAGTTGCGCTGCGGCCGCTCCTTGAACAGCGCCCAGGCGGCGACCGCGACGAACAGCACCTGCATGTTCCCGACCACGGTCGCGATGCCCGCGCCGAGGTCGGAGATGGCGTGGTTCCACAGCACGAAGTCCAGGGCCAGGAACGCCCCGGCCAGCACCGCGCCGAGGCGGGCCCTGACCGGCCGCGCGCCCAGCCGCCGCTGCTCCAGCACCAGCAGCGAGATCAGCACCGGCATCGCGAGCAGGCACCGCCAGAACGCGGTCGTGGACGGGCCGGTCCCGGCCAGCTGGATCAGGATGGCCGAGGCCGAAATGCACATCGCGCCCAGCGCCACCGGCAGCAGCGGTCTGCGCCGTGCCAGCCGCCCGGCCAATGCGCGGACCGGGACAACCATGCCGTCGCCGGTAACTACCGTATCGCCGTATGGTGCTGACACCCTGCCGACTCTAGGGGCCGCCCCAACATGAGTCAAAATGACTTTGGTCGTGACCACGTGCCTTCTGGAAGGGGGTGCGGCCGGCCGTGATGCCTACGCCGGTGGCGTGGGAAGGCCTATTTCGGCCGCACAGCGGTATCCGCTGCGCAGCGCCTCGCTGTCCATGGGCGCTAGTCTGCGCGGTGCTCGCGGCGATCGGAAGGGCCCGCCCCGCCAGCCGGGCCTGCAGCGATGACATGCCCCGCCCGCGGCGGCTGGCGCAAGATCAAGCGCGGCAGCTGACCTGCCCACCTGGCCGGACGAGCCAGAAGGGGGCCGCGGCTACGTGGCCTTCTCGGCGGTTACGGCGGCGATGATGACCGCGTACAGGGTGTGCCAGCGCAGCGAACCGAACCCGGCCTCGGTCAGCAGCCGGGACGCGCGCCGTTTCGTCCGCGCCTTGCCCCGCCTGCCGCCCGCGATCGCGGGCAGCAGCACGGAGAACTGATCCACCAGCACCAGGCGGCCGCCGGGCGCGAGCACCCGGGCGCACTCGGCCAGCCCGGCCCGCTGGTCCGCCCAGTGATCGAACGAGGTGGTGCTGACCACCAGGTCGAAGGTGGCCGACGGCCAGGTCAGCCTTTCCGCGGTGCCCACCCGGAAGCGCAGCCGGCCGCCGGTGGCCGGGTCGGCCGCCGCCGCGGCCTCGGCAGCCGCGATCATCGGCGGGGCGGCGTCGATTCCGTCCAGCGAGGCCTCCGGGCAGCGGACCGCGAGCCGCCGCAGCAGGTACCCGGTCCCGCAGCCCACGTCCAGCACCCGGTATTCGCCTGGCCGGACAGACGGCCCGCGGCCGGGTGCTGCCCCGGCGGCCAGCGCGAGCCGCACGGTCCGGTCGGCGATCTCGTGGTGCAGTCGGCCGAGCCAGCCTTCCTCGTATCCCGGCGCGCGTTCGGCGAACGCCTCGACGTCACGGTCCTGCGGCATATTTCATCCTCGCGCGGCCGGCCGCCGCGGCGCGACCCGCCGGGCACCGCCGTTCATCTCACAATCAGAAGATCAGCGGGCACCACGGCGCGGGGTCCCAGGACATGGCCGCGGACAGCGCGGCGACCGCACCGCGGCGGTGCTCGCTGACCAGCCCGGCCCCCGCCAGTTCGCCGAGCCTGGTGCCGCCCAGGTAGGCGGCGCCCAGCGTGGCCACGTCGAGCGCCAGGTCGGCGGGCCCGGTGGCGGGCTCGCAGGACGCGGCGAACCCAGGCACGCCGTCCGGGCCAGGGGCGCTCCCCGAGGTGGCCAGCCGCCACCGGCCGGCATTGCCCGGCAGCAGGTCGTCGGTGACCTCGATGACCAGGTCGGCCGGGCAGGAGTACCGGCGCAGCGCCAGCGCCCTGGGCACGTGGGCCAGCCGGATCCACAGCCCGTCGCTGACCCGGCGGCGCGTCCGCCGGGGGTCGGCCAGCATGTGCTGCAGCGGGTCGTCCACGGGCCGCTGGGTAGCGGTGAACGTGGTGACCAGGTCCCGGCTGAGCAGGTCGGCCCACAGGGCGGCGGCCGCCACCGGGCCGTCCGCGGCCAGCTCGTTCACCGAGAGGCTGCCGTCCGCCAGGAACCCCTCCTCCTCCCAGCGCATCCTCGCCGTGTACAGCGCGTAGCCGCGCGGGCCGCTGCCGTCCTCAGCGATCACGCAGCGCAGCAGATCGCCCTCGTCCTTGTGCGCCTCTCCAGTGCCCAGCACCCGGTCCCACCAGGACTCGTCCCGCTCATACATGCCAGGCCGGCCCGGCAGCACGGCCTCGTACACCTTGGCCAGCTCGGCCCGGGCCGCCTCGGGCTCGGTGATCCGCAGCCGCAGCCCCCCGTCCGGGGCCGCGGGCGCGTGCCTGCCCAGCCGTCCCTCGCCGCGGCCGAAGCTGAACGCCGCCTGCCAGGACGCAGGCCCGTACCCGTACCGGCCGTAGATCTCCGCCTCCGAGGCGAACAGCGCGGCGACGGCCTCGCCCCGCTCCCTGATGTCGCTGAGCTGCCGGCGCATCAGGCTGGTCAGAATGCCGCGGCGCCGGTGCGTCGGCAGCACCGCGACGTAGGTCACCCCCGCCACCGGGGCGACCGTGCCGGGCAGGCACATGCGCAGGCTCCAGATCGCGGTGATGCCCACCGGCGTGCTGCCGTCGAGGGCGGCCAGCGTGCGGTCGAACTCGATCTTGCGGATGAGCGCGGCCCGCTGCGTCTGCGCTAGTGGGCGCCCGAAGAACGCCTCCTCGTCCACGGCGTGGAACGCGTCGAACTCCTCCGGGCTGACCGGCCGGACCGGGTACGGATCTGCCATACAGCCTTCCTACCCGGCCACCCGCAGCCAGGGCGACTGTTTATCCAGCCTTGCCCGGTATTGCCCGGCGCCGTCCGGCACCCCGTCCGGCGGCCGGATTATCCGGAGGGACGGCCGCCGGCTATGTGCCAGACCGGCGGCAGGCCGATACAGTTCGGCCATCATGGTTTCCTCCCCGCGGTTCCGCCCCTCCAGCCTCCTCGGCTGGCCGCGTGCGGTCGCGAGCTGGACGCACACCATGCTGCGCAGGCAGTTCATCACCCAGAACCGCCGGGTCGCGTTCGGGCTGGCACTGATCGTCGCGGTGATCGCGGTGGCCGCGGTGCACGTTTCCGTGTGGTGGTTCTCACCGGGCGTGATGATCCTGCCGATCCTGGCCGGCGGGCTGCTGCTGTTCCCGCGCGCGCTGCGCATCCTGTTCGGTGTGGTCGTGGTCACGCTGGTCTACGACACGGTCAAGGACAAGGCCGGTCCGGGGATCATCGCCACTATCGTGGTCACCGCTGTCTTCGCCGACGTCCTGGCCAGGACGCGGGAGAAGCTCGGCATGCAGGTGCTTCGGGGGGACCACATGCTCATCGAACTGCGGAACCGTATCCGCGCCCAGGGGAGGCTGCCCGACCTGGGTGAGGGCTGGGACTCGGTGTCGATACTGAGACCGGCCGGCGGGGCGTCGTTCGGCGGCGACTTCGTGGTGTCCGCCTGCGACGGCAAGACGCTCGAGGTCGCGCTGGTCGACGTGTCCGGCAAGGGGCTCGACGCCGGCACCCGCGCGCTGCTGCTGTCCGGGGCGTTCGGCGGGCTGCTCGGCTCGGTGCCGCGCGGGGAGTTCCTCGCCGCCTGCAACTCCTACCTGCGCCGGGTAGCCGCCTCCGAGGGCTTCGTCACCGCGGTGCACCTGTCACTCGACCTGGCCACCGGGGAGTACGTGATCGCGTCGGGCGGCCACCCGCCGGCCGTGCACTTCGACGCGGGCAGCGGCAGCTGGCGGATCACCAAGGCCCGCGGCATCGTGCTGGGCGTGGTCGAGGACACCAGGTCGGTCCCCGAGCACGGCCTGCTCCGCCCCGGCGACGCGCTGATGCTGTACACCGACGGCCTGGTCGAGGCGCCCGGGCGGGACATCGACTCAGGCATCTCGGGCCTGCTCGGCGAGGCGGACCGGATGGTCATCTCCGGCTTCAAGGCCGGCGCGGAGCCCATGGTCCGGGCCATGCAGCAAGACATCGGCAGCAACGATGACTGCGCGCTCGTGCTGATCTGGCGATCCTGACCTTCGGCTGCGCCCTGGCCTGCCGCGCCTTACCCGCCGGCGGCGCCAGGTCCGGCGTCGAGTGCGTCGATCCATCGCTGCAGCCGCCGGGCCTGGCCGGCCATCAGCGCGGGCTGGCCTAGCGCGCTGCTCAGCACCGCGCTGCCCTGGAAGCCGCTGATCAGCTCGACCGCCAGGTCGTGCGCGTCGGGCCGCCCCATGGCGCGGAACTGCTGCTCGGCCCAGCGCAGCGGGATCTCCACCAGCGGGGCGGCCAGCGAATCGGGCCCGCCGGCCTGCTTGATCAGGTCCGCGGAGAGGGTTCCGTAGCGGCAGCCGAACTGGGCGATCAGGTCCCGCCGCCCGGCCAGCACCTCCACCAGCGCCTTGAGCCGGGCTTTCGGGGTGCGGTGCCGCCGCTCCAGCTCGGCGGTGCCGGCGGTGAGCTCACCGGCGCGGGCCGCCACGACGGCGGCGACGATGTCGTCCTTCGTCTTGAAGTAGTAGTAGACGTTGCCGGCCGGCACGTCGGCGGCCTGGGCGATGTCGGCCAGCGTGGTGCGCGCGATGCCCTGGCGGTAGACCAGGTCGCACGCCGCGGCGACCAGCCGCTCCCGCTTGCCCGGTCTGACCGGCGCTGAGTCAGTCATCTCACTGAAAGTATAGACGCGCGCCCCGGCCCGCCGATAAGTTAGTCAGGTAACTAACTCAAGGCTCAGACGGGAGACAGCCATGCCGAGTCAGGAATGGTCCTCGCTTCGCGAGGTGTTCACCGCATGCGCGCCCAAGACCGTGGCCGGCCTGATGGCCGCCAACCCCGGGATCGACCCGCGCGGCATCGACGGGCCTTACCTGCTCGCCGCGGAGCCGGCCGAGGTCGGCTACGACGAGGGCGCCGTGGCCGGGCTGCCGGCCATCTGGGCGAACCCGCTGCGCTGTGACCCGGAGCAGGTGCTCGTGTACTTCCATGGCGGCGGATTCGTCAGCGGCTCGAAGGAGACCCACCGCAAGCTCGCCGGGCACCTGGCCAGGGCGGCAGGCTGCCGCGCGCTGATCCCGGATTACCGGCTGGCTCCCGGGCACCCGTTCCCGGCACAGATCGAGGACGCAGCGGCGGTACACGACTGGCTGATCGCCCGCGGCCAACAGCCGTCGAAGATCGCCTTCGCCGGGGAGTCCGCCGGCGGCAACATCGCCACCGCGGCGGCCCTCGCGGCCAAGCGCGACCATCGCCCGCTGCCCGGCGCGATCGTCGCGTTCTCGCCCTGGTACGACATGGAGGCCACCGGGAAGACGTTCGACAGCAACGCCGCGGCCGACGTCGCGATATCGCGCGAGCTGGTGCTGGCGTTCGGCCCGATGTTCCTCGGCGGGCATTCGCCGGCCGATCCGCTGGCCAACCCGCTGCATTCGGATCCGGCCGGGCTGCCGCCGATCTTCCTGACCTGCGGCAGCGACGAGACCCTGCGGGACGACGCCGAGGGGTTCGCCGCGCTGGCCAGCGGAGCCGGCGTCGATGCCGTGCTGCACGTGGCCGACGGGATGCCGCACGCCTACCAGCTGATGGCCGGGCGCGTTCCCGAGGCCGACGCCAGCATCGCCGAGGCGGGAAAGTGGCTGCGCGGCAAGCTCGGCGGCTGAGCCGGATAACGCAGCGCGGACAGGGGCACCATGCGATTCGCGATATCGGTCCCGCAAGTGGCCGGCGGCGGCTCGTCCGGCCCGGCGGGCATGCGGGACTACCTCGAGCGGGCCGAGGAACTCGGCTTCGCCGGCGTGTGGGCCGGTGAGCAGGTGCTGGGCACGCTGCCGTTGCTCAGCCCGCTGGAGACACTGGCCTACGCGGCCGCCTGCACCCAGCGGATCCGGCTGGGCTGCGCCATGCTGGTCAGCTCGCTGCACAACCCGGTGCACCTGGCCAAGACGATAGCGAGCCTCGATCAGCTCAGCGGTGGCCGCCTGGACGTCGGGCTGGTGGCCGGCGGCCCGTTCCGGATGTTCTCCGCGTTCGACGCCGACCGGGCCAGCTTCGTGGCCCGCTTCACCGAGGGGCTGCGGCTGATGCAGCGGCTCTGGACCGAGCCGCGCACCGATTTCGACGGCCGGTTCTGGCAGCTGGCGGACGCCGCGATGGAACCCAAGCCGGCGCAGCGGCCGCACCCGCCGGTCTGGCTGGGCGGCAGCCACCCGGACGCGCTGCGCCGCGCCGTCCGGCTCGGCCACGGTTTCATCGGCGCCGGATCATGCACGACCGCGCAATTCGCCCAGCAAGTCAGCATCATCCGCGATGACCAGCGCCAGCAGCGGCGCGACCCCGGCGGCTTCACCATCGCCAAACGCGTCTACATCGCCATCGGCGACGATCCCGCGATCGCCCGCGACCGGATCGCCGCCGCCCTCGACCGCCGGTACGGCTACTTCGGGCTGAGCCATCTCGGCGACGTCGCGGTGGCCGGCACCGCCGGGGACTGCGTCGCCGGGCTGCGCGACGTCGCCGCGGCCGGGGCGCGGATGATCCTCCTCAACCCGCTGTTCGACGAGGCCGAGCAGATGCAGCGGCTGGCCGCCGAGGTCATCCCTCGGCTGTCGTGACCTGGAAGACTTTGACCGGCGCTTTCAGTAGCTGACCCGGCGGTGGTCTCGTGGCCGCCCGGCATCGGGACCACCGCCGGGAACCAGTTCCTCGGGCCGCTGGATGTCGCTGCGCGAGATGGCCAGGTACGCGACGAGGACGGCCACCACGATCGTCGCGATCGCTGCCGTGGGCCCATCGCCGTAGCCGGCGCCGCTGAGGTGGTGTGACTTGCTGAAGTAGTCGGCGAACGAGGCGCCCAGCGGGCGGGTGAGCACGTAGGCGAACCAGAAGCAGAACACCGAGTTCAGGTTCAGCCCGGACCAGAGCATGAGCGGGATCAGGATGGCGATGCCGAAGGCGACACCCGAGGCGAGGTAGCCCAGGTGCAGGGCGGTGGCCGTGTAGTCGCCCACCGCGGTGCCGAGCGCGAACGTGGCGAACACCGTGGCCCAGTAGTAGATCTCGCGCCGGGTGGTGATGATGCTGTGGATGGACAGCGTGCCCTCGTTGCGGTGCCAGAGCCAGAAGATCAGCGCGAGCACGACCGCCCACAGCAGCGAGGTGCCGGCGTACGGGATACCGATGAACAGGTGCATGGCGTCCGCGATGCCGGTGCCGAAGATCGCGATCGAGTAGGCCAGCAGCCAGTAGGCCGCGGCCACGTACCGGCGGGTGCGGAACTGCCAGATCAGCGCGATGATGAAGATGCCGGCCTCGATGCCCCCGCCAACGATCCGGTTGCCCAGCGACAGCCAGTCGGAGGTGGCCTCGCCACCTGCGGTGGTCATGATCTTGACCACCCAGAACAGCGCGGTGATCTCCGGCACCTTCACCGCGACCGGCTCGGGGAACAGCCGCCGGATGGAGCCTTCCGGCTGGTAGGCGTGGGTGCGCTGCTGCGGGTACGTCATCGCCTGCGGTCCTCGTAGGGGCTGGCGGACCGGAAGTAGTCCTCGTACGGATCGTCCTGCTCGTAGCCGGGATAGCGGCGGGCAGGCTCCGGGTAGCCGTGGGCAGGCTCGGTGTAGTCCTGGCCGTAGCCGTCGTCCCAGTCATCGCGGCGGCGGGCCCGCCCGCCAGCGTGCGCCGCGCGCCGGCGCGGCGACCGGGTGGCCGGGTGCACCTTCGCGATGTGCACCAGGGCGTTGTAGGTGACCAGGGCGATGGCCACGTGCATGACCATGAGCACCGCGACCGCGTCTCCGGGCTGGCCCTTGTACAGGATGTACAGATCCGGCAGGAACAGCACGAGCGTGATCGCGATGGCCTGGCGGAAGAACAGCCAGCGCGGCTCGGAACTGATCCGCGTGACGATGGGCCAGGCCACGCACGCGACGATGACCCCGATGACGGTCAGCTTCGCGTAATCGGAGAACCGGAAGTGCGTGTACCCCCTGGTCGCGGGGAACATGACCGGACCGAGCCTCGCCAGGGCCGTGTCCGCCAGCAGCGAGCCGGCCAGCGCGGCGGCCGTCGCGGCCAGTACCAGGCCCGCGGCCGGCTGTTCGTGTTCCGGCTCGAAATCCACCTTGACCAGACGTAGCGCGCGCTCCACCGATTCGGGCAGCTGAGTAGGCAAGTCCGCTCCTCACACGGGCGGGGGCTACGGCCGAAGGAATGATGTGGCGCAGCCGGGCACCGGGGGCGTGCACGGCTGCGCCATTACGAAAGCTATGCGGTGGCCGCCGAGCCGGGGTACCTCCCGCAGGACGAAATCCCCTGGCCCCGGCTCATCCTCAAGTCGGACGCCGCCCCACACATTCCGCTGTCACCAGCGGCGATGCCGCCATCGGCGGCTGACCGGCCGCCGGGCCAGGCGGTACTCTGCGGGTAATTGACTGACAAAGCACGCGCCTGCCGATCACCACACCGTCAACAGGACTCTGGTTCACCAGAACACAGCTTCAACAGGACACAGCTTCCAACAGGACACGGGCACCTCATGACCGAGCCTCCCGGGATGCAGCGCACCACGCTCCAGCCCCCCGATGACATCACCCACGGCCTGTTCGGCCGGGGGCGCCATCTGGTGCGCACCCACCCGGTCGCGACCGACACGCTGCTGGCCGTGGTCCTCCTGGTGCTGTCCACCGTGTGGCTGGCCGGCTCGCGCTTCGCCGGGTGGCACGCCGCCCTGCTGCAGGCCGCCATCGTGCTCGCCGTCGCCGCCCGCCGGCTCTGGCCCTCGACGATCTTCCTGCTGATGTGTGCGCTGGCGTTCGTCCAGTGGCTGCTCGGCTTCCCGCTGCTCGGCGACGCCGCGCTGCTGGTGGCGCTGTACACGGTGGCGGCGCACCAGTCCTGGATCCGGGCCGTGGCGGCCACCGGGCTGCTGGAGGCCGGGGCGGTCATGGCGGCGATCCTGTGGAAGCCGGCCGGCACGATGCCGCGCTCGCTGCTGTTCCTCACCGCCACCGTGGTGGCCGCGCTGTTCGCCGGGCTGACCGCGGCCTCCGGGAGCCGGTACCTGGCCTGGATGGACGAGCGGGCCAGGCGGCTGGAGGTGGAACGCGACCAGCAGGCGGTCATCGCCGCGGCGGCCGAGCGGACCCGCATCGCCCAGGAACTGCACGACATCGTGTCGCACAGCCTGTCGGTGGTCATCACGCTGGCCGACGCGGCCGCGGTGGTCGGCCGCACCGACCCCGAGCGCGGCGCGGAGGCGATGAACGAGGTCTCCGAGATGGGCCGCCACGCCCTGTCGGACATGCGGGCCATGCTCGGCGTGCTGCGCACCGACGAGCCGCCGGCCGCGCTGGCCCCGCAGCCCGGGGTGGCGCAGCTGAGCGAGCTCGTGGACCGGATCCGGGGTACCGGGCTGGCCGTCGGCCTCACCGCCGAGGGTGCGCCGTTCCCGCTCGGCGCGGCCGCCGAGCTGACCGTGTACCGGATCGTGCAGGAGGCGCTGACCAACACGCTCCGGCACGCCGCCGCCCGGCACGCGGAGGTCACCATCGGCTACGACGCGCCCCGGCTGCACGTGCGGGTGGCCGACGACGGTACCGCGGCCGCGGCCGGTCGCACCGCGGGCGGCCGCCGCGGGCACGGCATCGAGGGCATGCGGGAACGCGCCGCGCTGCACGGCGGCGAGGTGCGGGCCGGCCCGGCGCCCGGCGGCGGCTGGCTGGTCCGGGTCACCCTGCAGCCCGCCCTGGCCCGGCCCGCGACGGCCATCCCGGCATGAGCATCGCCGTGCTGCTGGCCGACGACCAGCCGCTGCTGCGCCGGGGCTTCCGCATGATCCTCGAGGCCGAGGACGACCTGACCGTCACCGCCGAGGCCGGCGACGGCGCGGAAGCCGTCGCCCTCACCCACCAGCACCAGCCGGACGTCGTGCTGATGGACATCCGGATGCCGGGCATGGACGGCATCGAGGCGACCCGGCGGATCACCGCCGCCGACCCGGCGGTGCGGGTGCTCATCCTGACCACCTTCGACCTGGACGAGTACGCCTTCGGCGCGCTGCGCGCCGGGGCCAGCGGCTTCCTGCTCAAGGACGTGCGGCCCGGCGAGGTCGTCGCGGCCATCAGGACCGTCTCCTCCGGCGACGCGGTCGTCTCGCCCCGGGTCACCCGCCGCCTGCTGGAGGAGTACGCGCAGGTGCTGCCGGTGTCCGGCGCGCTGCAGGCCGAGCGCTACCCGGAGCTGTCCACGCTGACCGAACGCGAAAGGGAAGTGCTGATCGCGGTGGCGCACGGGCTGTCCAACATCGAGATCGCGGCCAGCCTGCACGTGTCGGAGACCACGGTGAAGTCGCACGTCGGCCGGATCCTGGCCAAGCTCGGGCTGCGCGACCGGGTGCAGGTGGTCGTGCTCGCCTACGAGGCCGGCCTGGTCCGCCCCGGCACCCGCCGCGCATCCGGGCCGCCACCCGCGGTAAGCGATTTCCGGTAGGCTTCCCGGCGCCGCCGCGACGGTCTAGCCTGAGCCGGGTGACCGGCCCCCCCCGAACCCGGCCTGCGCGGGAACCGCAACTGGATGCTGCTCTGGGCCGGCCAGGGCGTCTCCCTCGTCGGCGACTTCGTCCTGGACATCACGATCGTGCTGTGGATCAGCACGGTCATCGCCCGCGGGCTGAGCTGGGCGCCCGCCGCCGTCAGCGGGGTGCTGATCGCCGCCGCGGTGCCCACCCTGCTGCTCGGCCCGGTGGCCGGCGTGTTCGTGGACCGCTGGGACCGGCGCCGCACGATGATGACCGCCGACGCCTGCCGGGCGCTGCTGATCCTGCTGCTGCTGCCGCTGGCCTGGCCGTCGGTGGCCGGTGAGCTGCCCCGCCCCGCCCGGGTCGCCCTCATTTACCTGGTGGTCGCGGCCGCGAGCTGCTTCGCGCAGTTCTTCAACCCGTCCCGGTTCGCCATGCTCGGCGCGGTCGTGCACCAGAAGGACATGCCCCGGGCCAGCGGGCAGTTCCAGGCCACCGGGTCGCTGGCCGCGATCATCGGCCCGCCGCTGGCCGCGCCGCTGCTGTTCGTCTTCGGCGTGCAGTGGGCGCTGGTCATCGACGCCGCGACGTTCCTGGTCTCGTTCGCCACGATCCGGGCCATCCGGGTGCCCGGCGACGCAGCCGGCCAGCGGCCGGAGCAGCAGGCCGGCTTCTGGGACGAGTTCCGGACCGGGCTGCGGTTCTTCGCCGGCAGCCGGGTGCTGGTCGCGCTGACCGCCGGGATCCTGCTGGTCACCCTCGGCACCGGCGCGCTGAACGCGCTGAACGTCTTCTTCGTCACGCACAACCTGCACGTGACCGCGAACTGGTACGGCACGATCGAGGCCGGCGTGGGCGCCGGCGCGGTGCTGGGGGCGCTGGGCGCCGGCTGGATCGCGGGCCGGATCGGCTCCGCGCGGGTGCTGTGGGGCGGGCTGGTGCTGGCCGGCCTGCTCATCGTCGGATACTCACGCACCGGCGACCTGGCCGCCGCGATCGTCGTGATGGCCTTCGTGGGCGTGGCGATCGGCGCGGTCAACACGGCCCTGTCGCCGCTGCTGCTCCGGGTCACCCCGCAGGAGATGATCGGCCGGGTGATCGCGGTGAACAACCCGATCCAGCAGGCCGCCGCGATCTCCTCGATGGCCGCGTCCGGTTTCCTGGCCAGCACGGCGCTGCGCGGCTTGCACGCCCACGTCGCGGGCATGACGTTCGGCCCCTACGACACGATCTTCGCCGTCGCCGGGCTGCTGATCGCCCTGGGCGGCCTGAGCATCGCCCGGCCGCTGCGCGACGCGGAAAGCGGCCAGGCCACCGAACCGGCCGAGGAAGTGCCCACCAGAACCGCCCCGGGCTAGCGGCCGGGCCACCGGACCGGCGGGGAAGCGCCCCGGCCCAAGCCAGCCAGCCGCGCCCGCTCGCGCTCGCACCTGGCGCCAGCTCGCCGGGCGAGCCAGCCGCGCTACTCGGCGGCGTCGTCGCCTGGTTTGCCGGCCGGGGCGAGCAGGTGGTCCAGCAGGCCGGTCTCGTCGGCGTCCAGGTCCTCGGTCACCGGCCTGCGGGTGGCCCGCCCGCGCAGCCGGGCCAGGCTCCGCCGCGCGGCCCGCAGCTGCTCGCGCAGCCTGGCGTTCTCCGCGCTGACCGTGCTCTGCATCTCCCGCGCGCTGGCCAGTTCCCGCTGCAGGCCGGCCACCGTGCCCTCCAGCGTCCGGTCCGGCTGTCCCGGTGCGTCGGCGGCGGCCTGGTCCGGATCCCCCGGCCCGTCCGCGGTGCCGCCCGGCTGCCCCGGCGTACTGGCTGCACCGGGCTCGTCCTGGCCGCCGGGCAGGACGGCGGCGAAGCCGGCCGGCTTCGCCGCCAGGCCGCCGTCGAAGGTGAGCACCGGCTGGGCCGGCGGGTCGCCGCCCGGGCCGGCCCGCAGCCCGGCGTCCGGGGCGCCTGCCCCGTTCTGCACCGGCCCGGCCGGCCAGCCCAGTTGCCGGCGAGCGCCGGCCAGCTCGCGGACGACCTGGACCAGCAGCCGCCGGGCCAGCTCGTCGTAATCGACCCCGGCCGGGGCAGCCGCCCGGGACATGGGTTTGCGCTCTCCGGCGGGCACGAGCCTGGTGGCGCCGCCCGGGACCGCGGTTATCCGGTAGGTGCGCTTGCCGCGCACCTCGCGCCGGATAAGCCCGGAGCGCTCCATGCCCGACAGCAGCTGCGCGAACGCAATGCTGCTGCCTGGGTAGCCCACCTCCCTGGCCAGCACCGTGCTCGCCATGCCGCTTTCATCACTGATCTCGCCCGCGGCCGCCAGGTGAGACATGATGCGGTCCCTGGTGCCGACCGCCCTCCGCCTCGTGACCGCGGTCTTGGCCTCCGCCATGACATCACCTTTCCCCCATGGTTGCCCCCCATGGAAGTCATGGATGCCGGACGCGCAGGCAATCATTTACGGTGGCGTCTTTTGACGCGGCTTATCATGACCAAATGCCGTCCGGCGGATACATCATAATGGCTATTTAGTCGGCCGGCCCGGCCCAAAGTCCCCCCACTTCAGGGACCAAAGACCGTGTCTACCCCAGCGTCCCCGTGCCGCGGTCGTACAGCCCGGCCCTCGCCGAGCCGTTCCAGTAGCCGTTGCCAGTGAGTGAGTGATGGTGCTCATCTCACCGGCACCCGCCTCGGGGTTGTTCGGCAGCGGTGTGGCTGCCTCCCTTCCGCGTTTCATGGCCACCTGCCGGGCGGGCCCGGTCTTAGGGTCGTGGCCGCAGGCGTGGCAGGTCTTCGAGCACGGATACCACTCACCCAGAACCGAGTCCGACAGGCCCCGCCGTTTCGCGCGGGCACCCGTCAGGCCCTTCTGCCGGAGCATCCCTGCCGCATCCAGTCCTTCGGCCACGATGGCGCCGTGGGTCTTGGCGAGCCTCGTGGTCAAGCGGTGGATGTGGTGGCCGCGGATGTTCGCGACCTGGCGTTGCAGCCGGGAGATCTTGTGCTGGGTCTCGGTGTAGCCGCGTGACCCGATGGTGCGGCGGGACCGTTCCCGGCCCAGGTGCCGTAGTCCCTTTAGCGCTGCTTCCAGCGGCCGCGGGGTTCGGCACCCGCTCGATCACCTCGCCGAGGCTGGCGGCGACGGTGGCCAGCACGCGCACCCGTCGACGCATTCGGTGTCCTTGACCTGGGTCAGGTCCTCCTTCAGCGTGCGCACAGCCCAGTTCCTGGCCTACCGGCGGCCACCGAACTGCCGCCGCGCACACGCCGGCTGCTCAGGGGTCGGGTCGAGCGGCGGCGCGCCCCGGCGCACGGGCCGGCCTGGCCCCGCGCCCAGGCCGTATGCTTTCGGCGGCATTTGGCAGACATATTCAAAACTCGCCGGGCGCTTACTGGCGGCTGTGCGGGATGGGAGTTTGAATGCGGCCGGAATATGAAACAAAAACGTTACCCGCGGCCGGCGCGGCTGCCCATGCTCGGCCATAATCCGGCAAAACCGGATATTAGTCCCAGCCCATGCCCGCCCGGCCGGAACGTCACCACCCGGAACGCCACCGTCGAGAACGCCGCGGCCCGGCAAGCCGCCCGCCGGAATGGCGCCGCCTGGGCCCTGTCACCCCCCGAACGCCGCGCCGGGAATGCGGTCACCTGCGCTATCGGCCGCGCAACCGGCCACCCATCCGGCCACCTCGGCCGGCCACGGCCCGCACCGCGGGCCGCCCGCCCGGCCGGCCCGCGGTCAGCCATCTGGCCCGCCTCTCACCGGGCGTGCCGCCTACAGGAGCACCCCGGCCCGTGACGCGGCCCGGCGGCGGGCCCGGCCGGCCCGCGGGCCGCTTTCTGTAGCCGGCCAGCCACGCGCTGACCAGCGGATACTGCCCTTCCGAACCGGGCGGCGGCATTCATAGCACATTCCCCGGATCTCCGCAAAGTAATTCGGCGGACCCGGCAAAGATTCCACCACTCGAGATCGGAAGAAGTGCCATCCGGGCGCCGAAACGACACGCGTGTCAGGTGACGCGCGTGTCATTCCGAGTTCCCCGGACCGGGAAAACGACACGGGTGTCATGTGACGCCGGCGTCATTATTTGCATTTCTTTGTCAGCTGTGCAGAAATAGAGGCGTGACGCGCGGCGCGACACCAGTCAGTCATGGGCGCGGTCCCCTCAACGCACCCGGAGCGAACCGGTGGGAGGGGACCGCTGTCAGTCCTGCGCCCGGAACCCCGGCTGGTCCCGAAGGGGACGACCGCACCGCCCGGATCACCGCGGCCGCCGAGGTCCAGGCGCCGGCCGAAAACTTCCCTGTCGCGCTGCGGATGCTGCCCGCCCGCTACCGCCAGCACCTGATGGCCGTCTACCGGTTCGCCCGCACCGTGGACGACATCGGCGACGAAGCGCCGTACCAGCCAGGGCCGTATCAGCCAGCGCAGGGCAGCGACGCCACCCAGGGCACCCTGGCCGAGCAGCGCATCGGCCTGCTCGACGAGATCGACGCCGACCTCGGCAGGCTCTACGCCGGCCAGCCGCCCGCCACCGAGGTCATCGGCCAGCTCGCCGCCACCGTGGACCAGTGCGGCATCCCGGCGCAGCCGCTGCGCGACCTGATCCAGGCCAACCGGCAGGACCAGCTGGTCAGCCGGTACCAGACGTTCGGTGAGCTGGCCGGTTACTGCCGCCTGTCGGCCAACCCGGTCGGCCGCATCGTGCTGTACGTGTTCGGCGTGTACACGGCCGAACGCGCCGAGCTGTCCGACCGGGTGTGCACCGCGCTGCAGCTCGCCGAGCACTGGCAGGACGTGGCCGAGGACCTGCGGGCCGGCCGTATCTACCTGCCTGCCGAGGACCTGGCCGAATACCGCTGCACCGAGGCCGACCTGGCCCAGCCGTCGGCCGGCCCGGCGGTCCGCGCGCTGATGGCCTACGAAGTCATCCGGGCGTCCGCGCTGCTCAGCTCGGGCGCGCCGCTGATCGGTACGCTGCGCGGCGCGGCCCGGGTCGCGGTGGCCGGCTACGTCGCGGGCGGCCGCGCCGCGCTGGCCGCGATCAGCGCCGCCGATCATGACGTGCTGTCGGCCACCCACCACCCGGCGAAGCCACGGTTGCTGGCCGAGCTGGCCCGGGCCTATGTGAGGGGCAGATGACCGCGATCGACGTGGCCGCCGCGTACCGGCATTGCGAGCAGGTCACCACCACCCAGGCCAGGAACTTCTCCTACGGCATCAAGCTGCTCCCGCCGGCCAAGCGCCGCGCGCTGTCGGCGGTGTACGCGCTGGCCCGGCGGATCGACGACATCGGCGACGGCACGCTGCCCGCCGCGGACAAGGTCGCCGCGCTCGGCTACGTGCGCGGCGAGGTGCAGGCGCTGGCGGCCGGCCAGCCGCCGGCCGGTGACCCGGTGTACGCCGCGCTGGCCGACGCGGCCGGCCACTTCCCGATCCCGGTCGCCGCGTTCGAGGAGATCATCGAGGGCTGCGAGGCCGACGTGCGCGGCACCAGCTACGAGACGTTCGACCAGCTGCTGCACTACTGCAGGTGCGTGGCCGGCTCGGTCGGCCGGCTCACCCTCGGCGTGTTCGGCGCCACCGACCAGGCCGCGGCGTCCCCGCTGGCCGACGCACTCGGCGTCGCGCTCCAGCTCACCAACATCCTGCGCGACATCCGGGAGGACTACGAGAACGGCCGGGTCTACCTGCCCGCCGAGGACCTGACCCGGTTCGGCTGCAGCCTGAACGGCGCGGGCCCGCAGCCGTCGCAGGCGCTGGCGCAGCTGGTCGGCTTCGAGGCCGAGCGCGCCCGTGGCTGGTACGCGACCGGGCTGCGGCTGCTGCCGATGCTGGACCGGCGCAGCGCCGCCTCGGCGGCCGCGATGGCCGGCATCTACCGGCGGCTGCTGGAGCGGATCGCCGCGACCCCGGCCGAGGTGCTCAACGGCAGGATGTCGCTGTCCACCGGGGAGAAGATCACCGTGGCGCTCCGCTCGCTGGCCGGCACCGCGATCCGGCCCGCCCCGCGGGCAGCAGCGCAGGGGGAGACGTCATGACCGCCACCCGCCGGGTGGTCGTCGTCGGCGGCGGCCTGGCCGGCATCACCGCGGCCATCGCGCTGCGAGAGACCGGCCACGAGGTCACCCTGCTCGAGGCCAGGCCGCGGCTTGGGGGCGCGACCTGCTCGTTCACCCGGGATGGCCTGGTCGTGGACAACGGCCAGCACATCTTCCTGCGCTGCTGCACCGCCTACCGCGGGCTGCTGGACCGGCTCGGGGTGGCCGGCTCGGTCCGGATGCAGGACCGGTTCGACGTGACCGTGCTGCGGCCGGGCCAGGAGGGAACGCGCCGCGCCCGGCTGCGCAGGTCCGGGCTGCCCGGCCCGCTGCACATGGGTGCCACGCTGGCCGGCTACCCGTTGCTTTCTTTTAATGAACGGCTTCGCGTCACCCAGGCCGCCCTCGCCATGAAGCGGGTGAACCCGGCCGACCCCGCCGTGGACGGGGTCCGCCTCGGCGACTGGCTGGCCGCCCGCGGGCAGAGCGAGCACGCCCGCCGCGCGCTGTGGGATCTGTTCACCGTGTCCTCGCTGAACATCGCGGGGGACGACGCCAGCCTCGCGCTGGCCGCCACCGTGGTGCAGACCGCGCTGCTCGGCAGCCGGGACGCCGCCGACATCGGCGTGCCGGCCGTCCCGCTCGGCGACCTGCACGGCCAGGCGGCGATGACCCACCTGGGCCGGCTGGGTGCCGACATCCGGCTCGGCGCCAAGGTGGCCGGCATCGAGGTCGCGCGGGACAGCCTGCCGGGGATCGGCCGGATGTTCACCGTCCGCCTCGGCCGGGCGACCGGCCCGGACCAGCCGCCCGGCCCGGCTGCGGGCGGTCTGGCTGCGGGCGGGCCGGTCGCGGGTGGTGCGGCGATCGAGGCGGACGGCGTGGTCGTGGCGGTGCCGCCGGAGCAGGCCGCCCGGCTGCTGCCGGCCGCGCATGCCGGTAACGGTTCCGCGCCGTGGCGCGGGCTCGGCTCCTCGCCGATCCTCAACGTGCACGTGCTCTACGACCAGCAGGTGATGAACCTGCCGTTCGCGGCGGCGGTGGACTCGCCGGTGCAGTGGGTGTTCGACCGGACCGGCCCGTCGGGGTTCGCCGGGTCCCGGCCGGGCGGCCAGTACCTGGCAGTCTCGGTGTCGGCCGCCGACGAGATGATCGACGTCCCGGCCGCGAAGCTGCGCGAGATCTTCGTGCCCGCGCTGGCCGAATTGCTTCCGGCGGCCCGCACCGCGCAGGTCACCGAGTTCTTCGTCACCAGGGAACGACGAGCCACGTTCCGGCAGCAGCCGGGCTGCGAGGCGTTGCGGCCGCGGGCCGCGACCGGCCTTCCCGGCCTGGTGCTGGCGGGCGCGTGGACCCAAACAGGATGGCCCGACACGATGGAGGGTGCTGTGCGGAGCGGACTGAATGCGGCCCGGGAACTGCGCCGGGCGCTGAACGCGCCGGTGCGGGCAACCGCAGAGCCACACCCAGCCGGAGCGGACGCATGACCGCGGTGATGCCGGAGGGGGTGGCGGTCGCCCGCGATCTCACCGGCCCGGCGATCGCCGCCGCCGTGGACCGGCTGACCCCCGAGGTGCGGTCCGTGGCCGCCTATCACCTCGGCCTCACCGACGCCGAAGGGCGGCCGACGGGCTCCGGCGGCAAGGCGCTGCGCCCGGCGCTGGCGCTGCTGTCGGCCCGGGCGACCGGCGCCGACGCCAAGGCCGGCGTGCCCGCCGCGGTAGCCGTCGAGCTCGTGCACAACTTCTCGCTGCTGCACGACGACATCATGGACGGCGACGTCGAGCGCAGGCACCGGCCGACCGCCTGGAAGGTCTACGGCGTCGGCCCGGCCATCCTGGCCGGCGACGCGCTGCTGGCGCTGGCCCAGGACATCCTGCTCGAGGACGGCGGCCAGCCGGGCAGCTGGGCCGCCCGCTGCCTGTCCGCGGCGGTGCTCCGGCTGATCTCCGGGCAGGGCTCGGACCTGGCCTTCGAGAAGCGCGACGACGTGACGCTGAGCGAGTGCCTGGCCATGGCCGGGGACAAGACCGCCGCGCTGATGGCCTGCGCGTGCAGCATCGGTGCCGTCTACCTGGGCGCGCCGCCCGCCCTGGCGATGAGCCTGGCCGGGTTCGGCGCACACGTCGGACTGGCCTTCCAGCTCACCGACGATCTGCTCGGCATCTGGGGCGCACCGCAGATCACCGGCAAGCCGGTCCGGGCCGACCTGCGCGCCAGGAAGAAGTCGCTGCCCGTGGTGGCCGCGCTGACCAGCGGCACCGGCCAGGGCCGCCAGCTCGGCGATCTGCTGGCCCGGCCGTACGAGCTCACCGAGGAGGAACTGGTCCTCGCCGCGAAGCTGGTCGAGGAGGGCGGCGGCAAGCAGTGGACCGAGCATGAGGCCGACAGCCAGCTGGCCGAGGCCGAGCGGTGCCTGGGCGAGACCGACATCCCGGACGACGTGCGGGCCGAGTTCACCGCGATCGCCCAGTTCATCACGACGAGGCAGAGCTAAGGCAACGAGGCACAGTTAGGGCTCCGATGACGCTCACCCAGCACGACCAGCAGCAGGCCGGGCCGCCCGAGGCCCCGGCCGACCCGGTCGAGGCCGCCCGGCTGACCCTCAAGCGCGCCCGTGAGCACCTGACCGGGCTGCAGCACGACGAGGGCTGGTGGCAGGGTGAGCTGGAGACCAACGTCACCATGGACGCCGAGGACCTGATGCTCCGCGAGTTCCTCGGCATCCGGACTGCGGAGGAGAGCGCGGCCGCGGGCCGCTGGATCCGCTCCCAGCAGCGCGAAGACGGGACCTGGGCGAACTTCTACGGCGGGCCAGGGGACCTGTCCACCACCATCGAGGCGTACGTGGCGCTGCGGCTGGCCGGGGACAGCCCGGACGAGCCGCACATGGCGACCGCGGCCGAGTGGATCCGGGGGCGGGGCGGCATCGAGGCGTCCCGGGTGTTCACCCGGATCTGGCTGGCCATGCTGGGGCGATGGTCGTGGGATCTGCTGCCGGTGATCCCGCCGGAGCTGATCTACCTGCCTGCCTGGTTCCCGCTGAACGTGTACGACTGGGGATGCTGGGCGCGGCAGACGATCGTGCCGCTGGCGATCGTCGGGTCCCTGAAGCCATCTCGGCCGCTGGCCTTCGACGTGGACGAACTGCTGACCGGGGTCGCCCCCGCGGGCAAGGACAAAGACCCCTGGTCGCTGCTGTTCAACTCGCTGGACCGGGCGCTGCGGGTTTACGAGAAAGGCGCGTTCCGGGGGGCGCGACGTCGGGAACGGGCTGCGCATCCGATGGGGCGGTGGGGGAAGGGGCCCACTGCGGCTGTTCGGCGTGCTGCCTTGCGGCGGTGTGCGGAGTGGGTTATCGCGCGGCAGGAGCAGGATGGGTGCTGGGGCGGGATTCAGCCGCCTTGGGTGTACTCGCTGATCGCGCTGAACCTGCTCGGGTACCGGCTGGATCATCCGGTGGTCCGGCGCGGGCTGGCCGGGCTTAACCGGTTCATCATTCATGAGGAGACGGCCGCGGGGACCGTGCGGCGGCTGGAAGCGTGTCAGTCGCCGGTGTGGGACACCGTGCTGGGGATGGTGGCGCTCGGGGACTCCGGCAGCTCTCCTGACGAGCCCGCGCTGGTTCGGGCCGGGGACTGGGTTATGCGGGAGGAGAACCCGGGGCCGGGGGACTGGCAGATCCGGACGCCGTGGACCGATGTTGGCGGGTGGGCGTTCGAGTTCGACAACGACGGGTACCCGGACATCGACGACACCGCCGAGGTGATCCTGGCGCTGCGGAAGCGGTGGCCGGCCGGCACGTCCGAGCGGGCCGACGCGGCGATCAGCCGGGCCGTTGACTGGGTGCTGGGGATGCAGTCCAAGGACGGCGGGTGGGGCGCGTTCGACGTCGATAATGACCGGCAGATCGTGACCAAGCTGCCGTTCTGCGACTTCGGCGCGGTGATCGACCCGCCGACCGCGGACGTGACCGCGCACGTCGTGGAGGCGCTGGCGCACGAGGGGATGAGCGGCCACCTGGCCGTGCGGCGCGGCGTCACCTGGCTGCTGCGGGCGCAGGAGGCGGACGGCTCCTGGTTCGGCCGGTGGGGCGCCAACTACGTGTACGGCACCGGCGCGGTCGTGCCGGCGCTGATCGCGGCCGGGGTGAAGCCGGGCAAGCCGTGCATCCGGCGCGCGGTGACCTGGCTCGAGGAGCACCAGAACGCCGACGGCGGCTGGGGCGAGGACCTGCGCTCCTACGACGACCCCGCGCTGGCCGGCCGGGGCGAGTCCACCGCCTCGCAGACCGCCTGGGCGCTGATGGCGCTGCTTGCCGCCGAAGGAGACCACGCCGCGGACAGCGATGCCGTCCGGCGCGGCGCCGCCTGGCTGGCTGCCACCCAGCGGGCCGACGGCACCTGGCACGAACCCCAGTTCACCGGGACCGGATTCCCCGGCGACTTCTACATCAACTACCACCTGTACCGGCTAGTCTTCCCGGTCAGCGCGCTTGGCCGCTACCTGCGCGCCACGGAGAAGGGCGCAGAGGAGACGGGTGGGGCGGCGTGACCGACCGGAAGCTGACCATCTGCGCGCCGCTGGGCTTCGAGGCCCGGGCGCTGCGGCGGGGCATCCGTCAGGCCGGCGGCGACGCCAGCCAGGTGCTCCGCACCGGGTACGGACCCGCGCGGGCCCGCCGGGCCGCGAGTGGCCTCGCGGCGCAGCCGTCCAGGATGCTCGCCGTGGCCGGGACCGCCGCCGGCCTCGACCCGGACATGCGGCCCGGGGACGTGGTGGTCGCCACGGAGGTGGTAGCCGACGGCGCCACCGAAGGGGTGCCCTGCCCGGCCGCGCCGCTGCTGGCCGGCGAACTGCGCCGGGCCGGGCTGCGGGTCCGCACCGGCAAGATCGTCACCGTGGATCACCTGGTCCGCGCGGCCGACAGGGAACGGCTCGCCCGCGACGGCGCGGTGGCCGCGGACATGGAGTCCGCGCTGCTCGCTGCGGCAGTGAAAGGGGACGCGGAGGCAGGCGGGGGACGTCCCTTCGCGGTGATCCGGGCCATCTCCGACGTGCCGGGCCGGCCCCTGGTGCATCCGCGGACCATCACCGGCGGGCTGGCCGCGCTGCGCTCACTGCGCACCGTCGGCCAGGTGCTCGACCGGTGGGCGGCCGCCGCGGGAGGCCGCGAGGTGCTGCTGGCCGGGCCGCGGTCGTTCTGCGCCGGGGTGGAGCGGGCCATCGAGATCGTGGAGCGGGTGCTGGAACAGCAGGGCCCGCCGGTCTACGTGCGCAAGCAGATCGTGCACAACATCCGGGTGGTGCGCGACCTCGAGGCGCGGGGCGCCATCTTCGTCGACGAACTGGACGAGGTGCCCGAGGGTGCGACCGTGGTGTTCTCCGCGCACGGGGTGTCGCCCGCGGTGCGGACGCAGGCGAAGCAGCGCAGCCTGTCCACCGTGGACGCGACCTGCCCGCTGGTCTCCAAGGTGCACGCGGAGGCGCGGCGGTTCGCCGACGACGGGTACCAGGTCGCACTGATCGGGCACGCCGGCCACGAGGAGGTCGAGGGCACGCTCGGCGAGGCGCCAGACTCCACGGTGCTCGTGCAGACCGCCGCCGACGTCGCCAAGCTGGTGCCGCCGCAGCCGGGCAAGCTGGCCTTCCTCATGCAGACCACGCTGGCCATCGATGAGGCCAGCGGCCTCGCCGACGCCATCACCAGCCGGTTCCCGGAGGTCCGCGCCCCACGCAGCGACGACATCTGCTACGCGACCACCAACCGGCAGAACTCGGTCCGCGCCGTCGCCGACGAGGCCGGCCTGGTACTGGTGGCTGGCTCGGCCAACTCGTCCAACTCGGTGCGGCTGGTGGAGCGCGCCGAGCGGGCCGGCACCCCGGCCCACCTCATTGACGGCGCCGACGACATCCAGCTCGGCTGGCTGGCGGGAGTGTCCACCGTCGGACTGACCGCGGGCGCGTCCGCACCGCCCGTGGTGGTCGAGGAGATCATCGACGCGCTCCGGGGGCTCGGCCCGGTACGGGTCAGCGAACGGGTGATCACCACAGAATCCATCCGGTTCGGCCTGCCGAAGGAAGTCAGGCGCTAAAAAGAATCCGCGTGCGGGGGAAATTAACAGAGTTCCTCCTGAGGAGGTTCGTTACCCATGAGTGTGTCGATGCGCCAGAGCGTGCGGATCGGGTCCTACCTGATGAAGCAGAAGCTCCGCCGCAATACGAAGTTCCCGCTGCTCGTCGAGCTCGAGCCGCTGTTCGCGTGCAACCTCAAGTGCGCGGGCTGCGGCAAGATTCAGCAGCCGCACACGGTACTCAAGCAGCGCATGCCGGTGGAGCAGGCCGTCGCCGCGGTCGAGGAGTGCGGCGCGCCGATGGTGTCGCTGGCCGGCGGCGAGCCGCTGATGCACCCGCAGATCGACGAGATCGTGCGCCAGCTCCTGGCCAGGAAGAAGTTCGTGTTCCTCTGCACGAACGCCGTGCTGCTGCCCAAGCACATAGACAAGTTCAAGCCGTCGCCGTACTTCGCCTTCGTGGTGCACATCGACGGACTGAAGGAACGGCACGACGAGTCGGTTTGCAAGGACGGCGTGTTCGACGAGGCGGTCGCCGCCATCAAGCTGGCCAAGAGCCGCGGGTTCAAGGTCAACACGAACACCACGGTCTTCAACACCGACACCCCGCAGACCGTCATCGACGTGCTCAACTACCTCAACGACGACCTGGGCATCGACGAGATGCAGATCTCGCCGGCCTACGCGTACGAGAAGGCCCCGGACCAGGAGCACTTCCTCGGCGTGACCGAGACCAGGGAGCTGTTCAAGAAGGCGTTCGCGGAGGGTAACAGGAAGCGCTGGCGGCTGAACCACTCGCCGCTGTTCCTGGACTTCCTCGAGGGCAAGCACGACTTCGGCTGCACCGCCTGGGGCATCCCGTCCTACTCCCTGCTCGGCTGGCAGAAGCCGTGCTACCTGATGGCCGACGGGTACGTGAAGACGTACAAGGAGCTGATCGAGACCACCGACTGGGACGCCTACGGCCGCGGCAAGGACCCGCGCTGCGCCAACTGCATGGCGCACTGCGGCTACGAGCCGTCCGCCGTCCTGGCCACGATGGGTTCGCTGAAGGAGTCGGTGCGCGCCGTCCGCGGCTACTGACCGCAGGGCCGCGGCCGGCCCTCTTGTGTGCCGGCCGCGCCTCGGCTACCGTCCCTCTGGGCCGATTCCACATAATCAGGGGGATTCCGTTATGCGGATGTTCAAGACGTGTGTCGCCGCCGGGGCTGCGGCTGTCGCGGCCGCGGCCTTACTGGCTTCCGGCGGCGCACCCGCTCACCAGGCCTATCATCAGCCCTCGGCCCGGTTCCTGGCGCAGGCACGCGGCGCACTGGTCCGGTATCTGCGGCACAGCCACCCGACGCTGATGACCGCTCACCCGGTCGGCCAGCACGGCCCCCGCGCCGTCACGCTGAGCGCGTCCTACAACTGGTCCGGATACGCCGACGAGTCCACCAAGACCGGCACCTTCACCCAGGCCGCCGGAACCTGGACCACGCCTGCGGTGACCTGCACCGCGGAGGACACCATCACCTCGGAATGGGTCGGCCTGGACGGCGCCACCTCGGCCACGGTCGAGCAGGACGGCACGCTCGACTGGTGCTTCGAGGGCGTACCCACCTACTTCACCTGGTACGAGATGTACCCGAACGGCACGATCGAGGTTGGCACCACGCTGCAGCCGGGCGACGCGATCACCGCCAGCGTGACCCGCAGCGGCACCAGCTACACGCTCAAGCTCACCGACGCGACGACCCCCGCCAACAGCTTCACCGAGAAGGCCAGCTGCCCCGCCGCCACCTGCCTGGACACCAGCGCTGAATGGATCGCCGAACGGTCCTCGTTCTCCATCGGCACCGCGCCGCTGGCCGACTACGGCACCTGGAAGCTGACCAACGGCACCGAGACGGCCAGCGGCAAGGCCGGCACGATCGGCAGCTACGCCACCGTCGCCGAGATCGAGATGGTGGACGCCACCGACTCCTACGTGCTGTCCACGCCGTCCGTGCTGACGGCCGCCAAGAAGGGCTTCACCACCACCTGGGACAACAGCTACTGACCATCTCGCTGTGACTACCCTCCTCCTCGCTGTGAACCACCCTCCTCGGGTGAGGCCTGGACCAGAGGCTTGCGGTGGATTGAAGGCGGGATGGAGGTGTTCTGGTGCCCGAGGGTCTATCGCCAGGCGAGGTCGGCAAGGAGATATCCGAGCATCGCCACCATCACCCGGCGGAGGACACTGAAAACCAGCCCGCGGGTCACGACCGGCTGATCACCATCATCGAAGCAGTCCTGCTAGCGGTGGTGGCCGTGCTGGCCGCCTATTCCGGGTTCGCGGCGGCGAAATGGTCTACGCACGCGTCGCTGGAACTGGCCAAGGCCTCGACGGCCCGCACCGAGGCGAACCGGGCCGACTACCAGGGCTTCGCCGTGCGGAACTTCGACTCATCCACGTTCGAGGCCTGGTTCAGCGCCTATGTCGCCGGCAACAAGAAGGCCGAACTGGTGGCCGAGCGCCGGTTCCGGCCCAACTTCCTCGTCGCCTTCAACGCCTGGCTGAAGACACACCCGTTCACGAACCCGAACGCGCCCAAGGGCCCTACCTACATGCCCGAATACACCCAGCCTGACCTGGCCCAGGCAAACGCGTTCGACGCCCGCGCCAGCAATTACTACGCCCTCGGCGAGCAGGCTGGCACCAACGCCGACAACTACGTCCGGACCACGGTCTTCCTGGCGACCGTGCTGTTCCTCGTGGGAATCAGCGGCCATTTCAAGATCCAAGCCGCCCGGATCGGGCTTGTCAGTGTGGGCGGGGCCATCCTGGTGTTCGGCTGCGTGTTGCTGATCTTTTCCCCGCGGCCACCGGTGTAATCCGGCGATGCCCGCTCGCCGGGCCATTACGCTTCGCCGCAGACCTGACCCTCGACAGGCCAAGAGGGCGAAGCGTAGCTTGTCTACGGGGCCGACAGTCACGGGGTGTTATGGGGGTGTCATGGGGTGGCATATGGCGGATCGGCCAGTGGTGCGGGTTCTCGGGGCCGGGCGTGTGGCTACCTGCCTTGTGCTTGCCGGCGGGCTTCTCGCCGCGGCTGCCGGGCCGGCCAGTGCGACAACGCCGGCTGCGGCCGCACCGGCCGGGTTAGCGATCACCTGGTCGGCGCCACCAAAAGTGCGCACCATAATGGTGGGCAGCAACCCGACCGACGTCGCGGTGGCTGAGGGGCAATCCCGGGGATATGTGCTGAACGATGGCAGTGTTTCGGTGCTGAACCTGGGAACCCATCGCCAAGTCGCAGAGCCGAAGACCGGGTTTCATGACCAGACCGCCATCGGCCTCGTCCAGTCAGGCCGGAGTGCATATATCGGAACTTTTGACCTGGGCGTGATGAAGGTACTGAACACCAAGACCCTGAAAATCACACGCCGGCTGCGTGTCGGCAAGGGCGCGACCGCCATCGTCTCGGCACGCACACCCGCCGGCCAGTTCGCCTACGTCACGATGTTCTCCGCAGGTGGCGCCACTGGCCGCGTCGCCGTTGTGCGCACTAAAAACGCCACGCTGCTGAAGACAATCAAGCTGCCGGCCGGAGCGGGGACGGCCGAGACGACCCCTAGCGGCAGGTCCGTCTGGGCAGGCGGTGTCCAATCCGGCCGGATCTGGGTGATCAGCACCACCAGGCAGAAGACGGTGCGCACGATATCCGTCCCGAAATCGGGCCCGGTCCAGTCGATCGCCTTTACCCCGGGCGGCACGCGAGCATGGGTGTCCGGCCTTGGTGGCGTGTCGGTGGTCAACGTCGTGACCAGCAAGGTCTTGGCTTTCGTGCCAATCACGAAGATCTTCCCGCACGTCTCCAACCTCAATGCGGGCCCGATCATGATCAACAACAGCGGTACCGAAGCGCTGGTAGTTAACTCTACGAACGTCGATAACCCAGCAAGAGGCACCGTCGCCCTGCTCAACACCCGCACGCGGAAGGTCACCGCTCAGATCAAGGTCGGCATCGAGCCGACCGGCATGACCATTGACCGCAAGCGCAGCACCGCCTACACCACCAACTTCCAGGACGACACGGTCTCCTACTTCCACGTTCCCAGGTAGCCGGGCTACGCAGCCCGTCAAGGACGCGAGTATCTGGCAGACGGACACAGAGTCAGCATGTGGGGCACCTTGCACCCAGGCGCCCCTCGGCAGCGGTTGGTGTCCTGGCCGCGTTCCGCCGGCGAGGAATCGCCTCGGCCCTCAGCGCCTATCTCGCCAGGACCGCCTACGCCCAGGGCATCAGCCTGGTCTTCCTGGAAGCGGAGCCGGACGAGGAACAGATCTACCGCCGCACCGGCTTCACCGACGCCACCACCAAGATCTGGGCATCGATCCGCTGATCCGCACACCGCCGGCCGGGCCGAAATCAACGACAAACCAAACCAGGAAACCCACCGGGCCGGAGGTGTCGTTTCCGCGGCCGGCCGTTCGTAGTCAGGGTGAAAGGCGGTCGCGATGACCGCCACGGCGAAGGGAACCGCCATGTACATCCTCACCGATCTGGCGAAGGCCACCCAGGACGAGAAGCAGCGCGGCGCGGCGCTGGCTCAGCCGCACGGCCGCGTTGATGCTGCCCGCCGTGCGGGGAACCGGAGCGGCGCGGCTCGCCGGCTCGCCCTGCCGCGTGTCCTGCGCGGGCGCCGCACGGCCCAGGCACATTAGGGGGAGCCGCGATGAAATCGGCGCGCCGGGCCGCACCACCAGCCGCCCCGTGCCGCAGTAGGGCCGCCCTGGCGCGCCCCGTGCAGACCCTCGGCCGGCCCGGCTAACAACCGCCCACGGGAGGAGTGCTCCTCGGTGGGTGTTCATGAAATTTTGACCTTGCGGCCGGGATATTCACGCCGCATTCATGGGCGGCCCGGCCGTTCCGTGCGACAGTCTCGGGGGAGCGGTGAGACGGAGGTCGTGCGATGCGAATCCGGCTGCTGCCGGCCGCTCCCGGCATCGTGCTGGCGGCGGCGCTGGCCATCGGCGCAGGGCTGGCCACGGTGCCAGGCAGTGCGGCCGCGGCCCGGCCCGCTGCGGGCTCCTCGATGTGCCCGGACGCCACCCTGCCCGCCTTCGGCCCGCGCGTCTGCGTGTTCAGCGACACGATGAGCCAGTCCGCCATCCAGGCCGACCTGAACAACATCTCCACCCAGCAGGTGCCGGTGGGCAGCCAGTTCGACAGCGACCGGTACGCCGTGTTCTTCAGGCCGGGGACCTACGGCTCGGCCGCCGACCCGCTGGTGTTCCAGGTCGGCTACTACACCGAGGTGGCCGGGCTCGGCGCCACCCCGCAGGCCACGGTCATCGACGGCGCCATCGACGTGTTCAACAACCTGTGCACGGCCGGGACGGACAAGTGCAACTCCGACGTCAACTTCTGGCGGTCGATGTCCAATCTGACGCTGAACGTGCACTTCCCGAGCTCCCCGCCGGACTACGCGCCGCCGGTCGTCGACGCCGACGGGCCCAGCTGCACCAACGGCGAGGAGGCCTGGTCGGCGTCGCAGGCGGACCCGATCCGGCGGGTCATCATCAACGGCAACGTCGTGCTGCAGGACACCTGCGCGGCGGAGGACTACGCCAGCGGCGGCTACATCGCCGACAGCGAGATCAACGGCGACCTCGACTTCTACGGCAACCAGCAGTACCTGGTGCGCAACAGCACGATCTCCGGTGAGAACGGCTGCCCGCAGGGGCTGTGGAACATGGTCTACTCCGGCGTGCGGGGCGCGCCCGCGCCGGTGTTCACCGGTCAGTGCGAGCAGAACACCGTGCTGAAGTCGAGCCCGGTGACCGAGGAAGAGCCGTTCCTGTACACGAACTCCAGCGGCAAGTTCGAGGTGTTCGTGCCGGCCGTCCGGCATGGGTCGTCCGGGCCGTCCTGGGCCAGTGGCAGCGAGGCCGGCCACTCCCTGCCGCTATCCCGGTTCTTCGTGGCCAGGCCGGGCACCGCCGTCCCGGCGATCAATGCCGCGCTGGCCGCCGGGCGCGACCTCATCCTCAGCCCCGGCGTCTACGATCTGGCCCAGGCCATCAAGGTCAGCAAGCCGGGCACGGTGGTGCTCGGCCAGGGCTTCGCCACGCTGGTCCCGCAGCATGGCAACGCCGCGCTGGCCGTCCAGCCCAGCACCGGGGTGAAGGTGTCCGGCCTCATCGTGGACGCCGGCCCGGTCAGGTCACCGGTCCTGGTGTCGGTCGGCACGGCTGGGACGCCCCGGGGCGGCGGCGCGCCCGACCTCATCCAGGACGTGTTCTTCCGGATCGGCGGCGCGGAGACCACCGCGGTCTCGGCCGGGATCAGCCTGCTCGACAACGCCCCCGGCTCGATCATCGACGACGTGTGGGCCTGGCGCGCCGACCACGGCAACGACGTGAGCTGGACCGCCAACACCGGCGCCACCGGGGTGAAGGTCACCGGCAACGGCGTGACCAGCTACGGCCTGGCCGTCGAGCACTACCAGAAGAACGAGGTGACCTGGACCGGCCAGCACGGCACCGACGTGTTCTTCCAGAACGAGCTGCCCTACGACCCGCCCAGCCAGTCGGCCTGGATGGCATCGCCCACCCAGGACGGTTATCCGGCGTTCCTGGTTGGCCGGCACGTCACCTCGTTCCACGGCTACGGCATGGGCAGCTATGTGGTGTTCATCAGCACGCCGGCCACGCTGCATGACGCCGAGGCGTTTCAGGCGCCGGACAACCCGGGTGTGCGGTTCCGGGACATCTTCGCCGTGTGGATCGCCGGATCGGGTGGCGACAACTCGATCATCAACGGCACCGGTGGGCCCGTCACCTCCAGTAACCCGGGCACAGTGGAGCCGGTGGACCTCGCGGCCTACCCCTGAGGCCCCGGCAGCAGCATGGCCATCTGGAGTTCGTCCACGAACTGACCGTCGATATGCAGGCATTCGCGGGCCCGGCCCTCGACGACGAAACCCATCCGCTCGTAGAGGGCGACCGCCCGGGCGTTGTGCGCCATCACGGTGAGTTCGACCCGGTGCAGGCCCTGCTCGGCGGACCAGCGCACCGCCTCGCGCAGCAGACCGGAGCCCACGCCGCGGCCGCTGGCCCGGGCCAGCACGCCGATCACCACGTGCGTGGTGGACCGGTTCCGGCGGGCCTTGCCGCCGATCAGTTCCAGATACCCGGTCAGCTCCCCGCCGGTCTCGGCCAGCAGCACCATCGAGTTGCCCGACCCGGCCACCTTCTCGAGGTGGGCGGCCAGCTTCGGCACCGACGGATCCCGCTCGCCCGGCTCGAACAGCATGAACGACGTCTCCTCGTCCAGTTGCTGCTTCAGCCGCATCAGCGCGGCCGCGTCGGTTGGCCCGGCGGAACGGATCCGGGCCTGCGTCGGGGCTTGAGGTATCGCAGGAGGTACCGCCTGAGGTGTCCCCTGAGATGGCGCCTGGGGAGCGGGCCCGTCCGCGTGCTCCGGTGATCCGGTCATGCCGATCATCGTGCCGCAGCCGGGCGCGCGGGTAACGTCTGTCAGGCCGGCAGCGGCCGGTCGTGCACCACGCGCTTCATCACCAGGGTCGAGCTCATCCGTGCGATCCCGGGCAGCGCGGACAGCTTCTCGTCCTGCAGCCGCTGGTAGGCGGCCAGGTCGCCGGTCACGATGCGCAGCAGGTAGTCGGGGTCACCGAACAGCCGCTCCGCCTGCAGCACCTGCGGGATGGCCGCCAGGCCGGCCTCGAACGCGACCAGGGTGTCGTGGTCCTCCTGGCGCATCGTGACGAACACGATCGCCTCAAACGCCAGGCCGACCGCCTGCGCGTCCACCACCGCGCGGTAGCCGGTGATCGCCCCGCCGCGCTCCAGTTCCCGCACCCGGCGGTGGCAGGGCGAGATGCTCAGGCCCACCCGGTCCGCCAGCTCGGTGATGGTCAGCCGCCCGTCGTCCTGGAGCAGCGCAAGAATCTTGCGGTCCACGGCGTCCATGAAGTCAATTCTTCCACGAACTAGTGAGTCGTGGGGAAACTTGGAAACACATTTCGGCAGTTTGGAAATAGTTTCTCCTTGAGAGCGTCTCCTGAGGGAGACCGTGAAAGGGGAGGCTGCCGTGGCCGTCAGTTCGATAGCCGCCTTCTGGGCGGTCGCCGCCGTGCTCATCGCCGTCCCCGGCGCCGACTGGGCCTACGTGATCGGCACGGTCCTCGGCCGCCGCCCGGTCATGCTGGCAGTGGGCGGCCTGGTGATCGGCTACACCGCGGTGACCGTCGTCGTCGCCGCCGGAGTGGGCGCACTGGTGGCCAGGACCCCGGCCTCGCTGACCGCGCTGACAGTGGCCGGCGGTCTGTACCTGATCTGGCTGGGTGTGCGCGCCTCCGCCAGGACCGCCGGGCACGGCATCCAGTACAAGCCGCCGGGGACCCCAGCCGGAGCCCCCGCTGGGCCGACCGGGGTGCAGGCCAAGCCGGGGGCCGGCGGTGGCACCCTGGTCAGGGGTATCGGGGTCAGCGGGCTCAACCCCAAGGGGCTGCTGGTTTTCCTGGCCCTGCTCCCGCAGTTCACCAACCCGAGGGTCGGCTGGCCGCTGACGCTGCAGCTCGCCGTCCTCGGCCTGGTGTTCACGGTCACCTGCGCGCTGTTCTACCTGAGCATGGGCACGCTGATTCGCCGGATCCTGACCGCCAAGCCGGGCGCGGCCCGGGCCATATCTCGCGTCTCCGGCGCCGCGATGATCGTCATCGGCCTGCTCCTGCTGGTTGAGCGGCTCGCCACCTAGCCATTTGGATGCGGCTCGACCGGTCGTTGACGACAGTCAGCCCTGGCCGCCGCAGGAGGCTCGACCAGGCTCTATCCACAGCAGTGAAATTCCTGTCCACAGGGGTTGTATCGAACGCGTTTTTGTCAGAGGGCCCGGTTAGGGTTGAACTCAGACAGCACGACCAGGCCAGCAGTCCCGAGGGAGGTGACCCGCGTGTGTGATGCCCCGGCGAAGCAGCCTGCGACGGCTGGTGAGGCGATCGCGGCGGTCACCGCCGGGCTGTGCTATCTGGCCCGGGCGGATGCGCCGGGGCTGGGTGCGGCCGGGCAGGGGGAGTGCCTGCGGGCGCTGGAGCGGGCTGAGGCGGTGGCGACGGCGGCGCGGGTGAATGTGCTGGCTGCGTTTCACGCTGGTGGTGGGTGTGAGCCGGAGGGGTCGGGGTCGACGCGGGCCTGGCTGGTCTGGCAGACCCGGGTCACCCGGGGTGCGGCCGCCGGGGCGGTCGGCTGGCTGCGCCGCCTCCGCGACCACCCCCATGTGTGGGAGGCCCTGGCCGCCGGGACCGTGTCCACCTCCTGGGCGCGGCGGATCTGTGAGTGGACCGGCCGGCTGCCGGAGGGCTCCCGCGCCGACGCCGATGCGATCTTGCTGGGTGCCGCGGCCGGTGGGGCGGGCCTGCGTGACCTGGCCGTGCTGGCCGAGGAGATGCACCAGCGGTCCGGGCCCGGGGAGGAGGACGGGGACGGCTTTGATGACCGGGCGCTGTTGTTCGCGAAGACGTTCGGCTTCGCTGGCCGGCTGGAGGGTGACCTGACCCCGGCGGCCAGCGCGGCCCTGGCCGCGGTGCTGGGGTCTCTGGGTGCCAAGGTGGGCCCGGAGGATGTGCGCAGCCAGCGGCAGCGCTGGCACGACGCCCTGGAAGAGGCCTGTGTCCGGCTGATCGCTTCGGGGATGCTGCCGGCCCGGGCCGGGCAGCCGGTGCACCTGCAGCTGCAGGTCACCCTGGACCAGCTCCGCCAGCTGGCCGCCGCCGGCGACGGCGCGGTGGAGACCGCGTGGGCCGCCCGCGCGGCCGGCAGCGGGCTGACCCGCGCCGAGGTCGCCGGCCTGGCGTGTGACGCGACGGTGTTCCCGGTGGTCACCGGCACGGTGGACAACGCCGCCCTGGACGCCCTGACCCAGCTGTTCCTCAACGCCTACGGCCACCGCCAGGATCCCGGGACGGACGCGGGGTCTGGCAGCGGCACGGACAGCAAGAACACCAGCACGCCGGCCGGCCCGGGCACCACACCCGGCGGCGAAGACACCGGCACACCGGCAGCAGACCCAGCCCCCCAGCCCACCGCCCCCCAGCCCGATGCCCCCCAGCCCGGCACCGCCGATCCCGGTGTCCCCCAGCCCGGCACCGCCGATCCCGGTGCCAGCCAGCCCGGCACCGCCGATCCCGGTGCCGGCCAGCCCGGCACTAGCGAGCCTGGTGCCGGGGGGGTGCCGGCGGGGCTGCGGTCGGTGGGGGCGCTGCGGCAGATGCTGCTCACGCTGGCCGCCGACGTGCTGTCCGGCCCCGGCGGCCTCGCCTCGATCCTGCGCACCACCACCCCCGGCGTGCCCTTCCCCACCGTCAGCCTGCCCCTGGACGCGGGCGCCGGCAGCCAGGCCATCCCCGGCCACCTGCGGCGGCTGGTCATCCTGCGCGACCGGCACTGCCGCTTCCCCGGCTGCTGGCGGCCACCCGACGCCTGCCAGGTGCACCACCTCATCCACCGCGAAGACGGCGGCCCCACCAGCCTGGCCAACTGCTACCTGGTCTGCCGCTTCCACCACCTCATCGCCATCCACCGGTGGGGCTGGCGGCTGGCCGCCAACCCCGACGGCACCACCACCGCCACCCACCCCACCGGCCGCACCCTGCACAGCCACCCACCACCCAGCCAAGCTGCATAACTGACGCGGCCCCCAGCCAGCCGTCGGCAGTGCGTCCGGCGGCACCTGATCTAGATCCTCGGCGCCTGGCGCTTGTCGGACCCGGCTGCTACTTTCGCCCCTATCCGCGGTCCGCGGGGGTCCGCGCCCTTACATGTGCAGGAGAAAACCCATGTCCTCTCGGCTTAATCCGTATCTCACTTTCAGCGGCAACGCCCGCGAGGCGCTGGACTTCTACGCCAGCGTGTTCGGCGGCAACCTGTCGACGATGAAGTACGGCGACATGGGGCGGCAGGGCCCCGACGCCGACCGGGTCATGCACGGGCAGCTGGAGACCGACGCCGGCTACACGATCATGGCCGCCGACATCAGCAGCGACATGCAGCCCAGCCCGATCTCCGGGATCACGGTCAGCATCAGCGGCGACGACGGCGCCGCGCTGCGCGGTTACTGGGAGAAGCTGTCGGCCGGCGGCACGGTGAACATGCCGCTGGAGAAGCAGGCCTGGGGCGACGAGTTCGGCATGTGCGTGGACCGCTTCGGTGTGCCCTGGGTGATCGACATCGGCCAGGCGTAGCCCGGGCCACTCACTCCGCGGGCTGGCGGGCCAGGCCGGCCGGCTCCCGCCCGGCCAGCAGCCAGCCGCCGGCCGCCGCGGCCAGCGGCATGCCTACCAGGATGAGCAGCAGGTTGGCCACCGGGATGCTGCCCAGCGCGGACAGCCCGTCCAGCTGGTTGGTGCGGAAGAAGCCGATCGCGGTGACGTAGCCGCAGATCAGGCCAGCCACCGCGCCGGCCAGCGCGAGCGCGCCCGCGGTGGTGGCGGTGAGCCCGCGGCGGATCGTGCTGCCCGCCCCGGTGGCAGTTAGTGTGCGCAGGTCGCTGGCGGTCTCGCTGCGGATCAGCCCCACGCTCATGGCCAGGATGCCCAGCACGAGCGCGATCGCGAACACCGTGGCCACGTTGGTGATCTGGCTGAGCGACGGGACGCTGTTCTGCGTCTCGATGGTCATTCCGGCCGTCGCCGCGGTCTGCCTGGCGTTGTAGATCTGGCTGCTGGTCAGCGGCCGCGGGGCCTGGATGAACCAGCCATCGGTGCTCGATGTCAGGCCGAGCGCACGCATGGCGTGCTCGGTGATCACGGTGTTCGGCGCCGAGGTACCCGACGGCAGCGTGGACGCCGCCTCGATCCCCGGGTTGGCCAGGCATCCGCCGGCCGGGCAGGGGTAGCCGTTGACGCCCTGAGCGGGTGGCTGTGCTTTCCGGCCGTAGAGCAACTGCATCCCGGACATCGTGTCCAGGCCCGGCCGCATGCTCAGGATGTCGGCGTCCGGGCTGAACGCGGATGCCCTGATCCCGAACGCCGAGAGCAGCTGCGGGGTGGCCACGTAGAGCGGGCCGTCCCAGTTGCGCCCGGCGGCGGCGTGCCGCAGGGTCGCGTTGGCCAGTTCGAGCGTGGTCACCTGGCGGGAGCCGAGCGCGCCCGCGATGGCGCGGGCACTGGCCGCCTGGGACGATGTGCTTCTGCTGATTGTCTGCTGCCCGGGACCGCCCTGGCCTGCCGGAGCGCCCTGGCCCGCCGGGCCGCCCTGGCCGCCGGGCCCCGGCTGGCCGCCGGGGCCGCTGCTGGCCGCGTACACGATGAGCTGGCTGGAGGTCAGGTTCGGGCCGGCGTAGTCCAGCACGTTGCCGAACCGGGCCGCGCACACCACGATGACGATCGCCGCGATCAGCACGCTGATGCTGACCGCGCCGAGCGCCGAGCCCGAGCGGGCCCGGTAGCGCGCCAGATCCCGCAGCGCCAGCCGCACCGGGATGGGCGCCCGGCCGCCCAGCCTGGCCAGGATGGCCAGGCAGGCCGGGGCGACCAGCACGACCGCGACGGCGATGGCGAGCAGCCCGAAGACAAGCTGCGGCAGGTCGGCGTTGCCGTTGCCGCCGCCCGCGATCCCGGCGGCCGCGCCCACCTGCGCCCCGGCGATGCCCAGCAGGATGAACCCGCCCACCAGCAGCACCACCCCGGCGGGCACAGCCCACCGCCGGACCTGCTTCGGCGGAGCCGGCCGCCCGGACAGCGCGGTGACGATCGGCATCCGGGCCACCGCCCGGGCCGGCCGGGAGGCGGCGAAGAACGTGGCCAGCACGGCCAGCGCCATCGCTACGAGAACTACCAGCCAGGGCAGCTGGAACACGCCGATCACGTGGTGTGCGCTGGACTCCAGACTGGGCCGGTAGGCCAGCCAGGCCAGCAGGCCGAGCACGAAGCCGGCCACCGCGCCCACCACGCCGGTGGCGGCCCCGTTGGCCCGCACCACCAGCCGGATGTGCGCGTCCGTGGCGCCCTGCGCACCGAGCATGCCGATCGACCGCAGCCTGCGCTGCGCCAGCACGGTGAAACCGCCCACCCCGACCAGGGCGATCAGCAGCATCCCCAGCACGGCCGCGGCGAGTGAGATCGTCTCCGGGTTGATCACGTTGCTGGCGGCCACGGACTGCGGGGTCTGCACGTGCCGGCTGATCGACGTGGGAATCGCCGCCTGCGCGCCGGCCGCTCCCCGCCCGTCGAACAGCACCGTCACCTGGTCCGGGTGGGTGACCTGGCCCGGTGCGACGAGCGCGAACTCGTCCTCCAGGTTCTGCGGGTTCTGCACGATGCCGGTGACCGTGCGGGTGGCCCCGCCGACCTGCCAGCCGCCGCCGGTGTGCAGGTGGAAGTCGGCGGCCAGGCCGCTGGTCACCGCGACCTCGCCGGGACCGCTGGGGTAGCGCCCGCTGACCAGGGACAGCATGGGCCGGCCGAACGGGCCGTGCGGGTTCTGCGCACGCAGCTGGTAGGTGTCGATGGAGCCGGGGATGGCCAGCGTCTGGTTCTCGATCACGTCGACCCGGCCGAAGTGCTGCCGGAGCGTGGCGATCTGGCCGGCCAGCTGCGGGCTGGCGCCCGGCAGCGTGACCAGGTTCTGGGCCGTGCCGAAGGCCGCGGTGGCCGGCGGCGGCGTATTGGTCGCCACCGTGGCCCCGATGACGGTGGCCGCCACCGCCACCGTGACGAGCGCGAGCATGAGCAGCTGCTGCCGCCACTCACGGCGCAGCAGCCGCCATCCCCAGCGGATCACCGCCCGCCGCGCGGGCACGCCCCCGTGCCGCGGCCCAGCCTCCACGCTAACCAGTGTCATAGTCAGGACTATACCGAGTATAAGTGCGCTGCCAAGCCCCGCGCCGCCCAGACTCGCGCTGCCGGGACGGTGGCGCGGCCCGCAGGCCGGCAGGCTGGCGGCCTGGCGAGCATGACGCGGCCCCGGAGGCGGGCGCCCCGGAGACCGGTGGGGCTGCCTCCGGGGCCGCGGGTGCGCCGGACCGGTGGGGTTACTCGATCGGCTGGTGGCTGATGATCGATGGCTCCCGCCCGGCGAGCAGCCAGCCGGCCACCGTCCCGGCCAGCGGCATGCCGATCAGGATGATCAGCAGGTTCGTCACCGGCACGCTGGACAGGCCGGACAATCCGTCCAGCGGGTTGGACCAGGAGTAGCCGAGCGCCCCGACGTAGGCCACCGCCGTGCCGAGCACCGCACCAAGGAGGGCCAGCGCCCCCGCGGTGGTGGCGGTGAGCGCCCGGCGGGCGAAGCTGCCCGCCCCGGTGGCGGTCAGCGTGCGCAGGTCCCCGGCCGACTCGCTGCGGATCAGCCCCACGGTCGTGGCCAGGATGCCCAGTGCCAGCAGGATGCCGAACGCCGTCGCCCAGTCGATGATCTCCGCCGACGACGGCGTGCTGGACTTGGTCTCGATGGTCATGCCCGCCGCGGCCGCGGCCAGCCGTGCGTTGCTGATCTGCGTCGCGGTGGGCGGGTGCGGGGCCTGGATCAGCCAGCCCGCGGTGATGACCTTCAGCCCGAGTTGCCGCACAGCGTGCTCGGTGATCACCGTGTTGGGCGCCGACGTCCCCGACGGGAGCGCGCCGACCTCCTCGATCTTCGGATTGGCCAGGCAGTCGCTCGCCGGGCAGGGATAGCCCTGCGGGCCGCCGTTCGGGCCGCCATAGTAGTGGCCGTAGACCAGCTGCATGCGGGAGATGCCGGACAGCCCGGGCCGCATGGTCAGGACGTCCGCCGTGGGGTCCACGTGGCTGATCCCGTACGCGCGCAGCAGTTGCGGGGTGGCCACGTAGACCGGCCCGCTGAACTGCCGCCCGTTCCCGGCGTGCTGCAGCGTCGCGCTGGTCGTCTCGAGCTGGACCATGCCATGCGCGCCGAGCGCGCTGGCGATGCCGCGCGCGCTGGCCCCCATCGATGCCAGCTTGCTGCCCGTCACCGCTTTGGCAGCGCCGTTGCCCGGGCCGCCCGGGCCGTAGGGCCCGTTCGGGGTGTACACGTTCACCTGGTCCGGGGCCAGGTTCGGGCCCGCGTAGTCGAGCACGTTGGAGTACCGCTGTGCGGACAGGATGCACACCAGCACCGCAATCATGACCCCGAGGCTGATCGCGGCGAGCGCCGAGCCCGAGCGCGCCCGGTAGCGGGCCAGGTCGCGCAGCGCCAGCCGGGCCGCGACCGGGGCCCGCCCGGCCACCTTGCCCAGCACCGACAGGAACATCGGGGCGAGCAGCACCAGCGCCACCACCAAGGCGACCAGCCCGAACAGTACCTCGGGGCCGCCGCCCCCGTTCCGGCTCTTGCCCGCGTAGGCCAGCAGCAGCCCGGCCAGTACCAGCGCCACGATCCCGGGCAGGGCCGAACGGTGCACCTGCTTGGGCGGAGCGGGACGGCCGGACAGCGCGGTCACCACCGGCACCCGGGCGATGGCCCGGGCGGGCCGGGACGCGGCCAGGTACGTGGCGATCACGGCCAGCGCCATCGCCGGGCCGATCACCACCCATGGCAGCTGGAACACGCCGATCACGTGGTGCGCGCTGGACTCCAGCGCGGGCCGGTAGGCCAGCCAGCCCGCCAGGCCGAGCAGGAACCCGCCGACCGCGCCGGCTACCCCGACCAGGACGCCGTTGGCCCGCACCACGAGACGGACGTGCTTGTCGGTGGCGCCGATGGCGCCGAGCATGCCCAGCGAGCGCAGCCGGCGCTGCGCGATGACCGTGAAGCCGCCCACCCCGACCAGGGCGATCAGCAGCATCCCGACGGTGGCCAGGCCGAGCACGATCGTGTGCGGGTTCAGCGCGTTGCTGGCCATCGCCGTCTGCGGGGTCTGCACGTTCGGGCCGATCTTCGCCGGAGCCACTCCGCGCCCGTCGAACAGCACGGTGACCTGGCTGGGCGCGTGCACCTGCCCCGGCACGACCAGGGCGAACTCGTCCAGCAGGCTCTGCGGGTTCTGCACGATGCCGGTCACCCTGCGGCTGACGCCACCCACCTGCCAGCTGCTGCCGATGTGCAGGTGGAAGTCGGCGGCCACCCCGCTGGTCACCGCGACCTCGCCGGGACCGCTGGGGTAGCGCCCGCTGACCAGGGACAGCATGGGCCGGCCGAACGGGCCGTGCGGGTTCTGTGCGCGCAGCTGGTAGGTGTCGATGGAGCCGGGGATGGCCAGCGCCTGGTTCTCGATCACGTCGACCCGGCCGAACCGGTTCGCCAGCGCGGCGACCTGGGCGGCCAGGTGCGGGCCGGCGGGCTGGAAGGTGGCCATGTCCTGCGCGGTGCCGAAGCCGGCGTTGGCGGCCGGCGGTGTGTCGCTGGCCACGGCCGCGCCGATGAACGTGGCCGCCACCGCGGCCATGATCAGCACGAGCATGAGCAGTTGCTGGCGCCGCTCGCGGCGCAGCATCCGCCACGCCCAGCGGATCACCGCCCGCCGCGCGGGAACGCCGCCGTTGGCGGGTCCCGCGTGCACCGGGCGCTCCTTAACCGCCGTGCTGCTCACCGGTCCTCCCCTGAGACGAGCGCGGGCTGCGCGCCGTCCTCGCTGGCCGGCCCGCCGTCCACCAGGCCGTCGCGCAGCCGCACCACCTGGTCGGCCCACGTGGCCAGCCTGGTGTCGTGGGTGACCACCACCACGGCCACGCCGCGCTGGCACGCCTCCCGCAGCAGCCGCATCACCTCCGCCGCGTTCGCTGAGTCGAGCGCGCCGGACGGCTCGTCGGCCAGCAGCAGGCGGCGTTCACCCACCATGGCACGGGCGATCGCCACCCGCTGCCGCTCCCCGCCGGACATCTCGTCGGGGAAATGCGACGCCCGCTCACCCAGCCCCAGTCCGTCCAGCGCGCGCAGGCCGGCCGCGCGGGCCTTCCTGGCCGGCACGCCGTCCAGTTCCAGCGGCAGGGCCACGTTCTCCGCCGCGGTCAGCCCGGGCAGCAGGTTGAAGTCCTGGAAGACATACCCGATGGCGCGGCGCCGCAGCCGGGCCTTGGCCCGCCGGGACATCCCGGACAGCGCGGTGCCGCCGGCCAGCACCTCGCCGCTGGTCGGCTCCGCCAGGCTGCCGGCGATCGTCAGCAGGGTGGACTTGCCCGAGCCGCTCGGGCCCATCACCGCCACCATCTGCCCGGCCTCCACCGACAGGCTGACGCCGCGCAGCGCATGCACCTCGGCCGCCCCGGTTCCATACGTCTTTGTTACCTCGCGCAGTTCTAGCACGTTCATCGCTGCGTCCTCGTTTCCAGCACCGCCAGGCGGTCCTGTCAGGCGACCTCACCTGGCGATCCCGCTGGGTAGCATTCTTGGATTTATACTGCGTATACATGTGGCCGGGCCCGACGCACATTGAGCCCAGTCTGGGCCGTCCGGCCGGCCGGGCACCATGGGGGATTCCCCCGAAACAACCCTGAGGGAACCCCGAGGCGGTGCCCCGCGCGCACCCCGCCGCAAGCCACCGGGGGCGGGATAACCCCCAGGTCAAAGATGGGTGGCAGCCGGCTGCCCGTGGCCCGCCCGGCTCCGTAGCGTCATCGGTGCGGTACCCACCAGGGCACCCGGCGGCGGAAGGGAAACCAATGATCGAGGCACGGGGCCTGACCAAGAGATACGGCGACAAGACCGCCGTCAACGATCTGTCATTCAGCATCGAGCCGGGAAGGGTGACGGGGTTCCTCGGCCCGAACGGCGCGGGCAAGACCACCACGATGCGGCTGATCCTCGGGCTGGATTACCCGACCGGCGGCACCGTCACCGTCAACGGCCAGCCCTACCCGCAGCTGCCCGACCCGATGCACGAGGTCGGCGCGCTGCTCGAGGCCCGGGCCGTGCACGGCGGGCGCAGCGCCCGCAGCCACCTGCTCTGCCTGGCCCAGACCAACGGCGTCCCGGCCCGCCGGGTGGAGGAGGTGCTGGGCATCGTCGGGCTGTCCGACGTGGCCGGCAAGCGCTCCAAGAACTTCTCGCTCGGCATGAGCCAGCGGCTCGGCATCGCCGCGACGCTGCTCGGCGACCCGCAGATCCTGATGTTCGACGAGCCGGTCAACGGCCTCGATCCCGAGGGCATCCTGTGGATCCGCAACCTGATGCGCGGCCTGGCCGCCGAGGGCCGGACCGTGTTCGTGTCCAGCCACCTGATGTCGGAGATGGAGAACACCGCCGACCACCTGCTGGTGATCGGCCGCGGCGAGCTCATCGCCGACTGCAGCATGGCCGAGTTCATCGCCCGCAGCTCCGGCCAGTCCGTGCTGGTCCGCACGCCCCAGCCGGACGCGCTGGCCAAGGCGGTCGCCGCGGCCGGCGGGACGGCGGCGGCCGGCGGCCGGCCCGCCGAGCTGCAGGTGCACGGCCTCACCCCGGAGCGGGTCGGCGACATCGCCTTCGCCGGCGGCATCCGGCTGCATCACCTGGCCCCCACCCGGGCCTCGCTGGAGCAGGCGTTCATGGAGCTGACCGCCGACAGCGTCGAATACCAGGCGGGCCCGGCCGGCGGCCGGGAGCCCGTGCCCAGCGGAACGGAGAGCCTGTCATGACCGCGGTAACCACCACCCACACCCGTCCCGCCGCCGGGCCCGCGCCGCGGCGCCGGGCCGGCCTGGCGGGCACGCTCCGCTCGGAACTCACCAAGATCCGCTCGGTTCGGTCCACCTACTGGACGCTGATCGTGCTGATGGCGGCCGGGATCGGCTTCAGCATCGCGGATTGCGCCGGTACCGCGGCACACTTCTCGCCGCAGCAGCGCATCGACGCCACACAGGACAGCGTGGCCGGCATGATCCTGCTCGGCGAGCTGGTCATCGTGGTGCTCGGCGCGCTCACCATCACCTCGGAATACTCCACCGGGATGATCCGCACGTCGCTGACCGTGATGCCCAGGCGCGGCGTGCTGTACGCGGCTAAGGCCGCCGTGTTCGGCACGGTCACCCTGGCCGTATCGGTGGTCACCACCGTGGCCTCGTTCTTCATCGGCCAGGTCCTGCTGTCCAGCACGCATCAGAGCGCGACGCTATCCACCCCGAACGCGCTGCGCGCGGTGCTCGTCACGGCGCTGTTCGTCTTCCTGACCGGCATGATGGCCTACGGCATCGGCGCGATCATCCGGCACACCGCCGGCGCGATGACCACGGCCTACGCGCTGTTCCTGCTGCTGCCGCAGCTGGCCAAGGCGCTGCCCACCCCCTGGTACAACGACGTGGTGCGCTGGCTGCCCGGCGGGGACGCGGTTAACAGCATGACGTCCACCGTGAACCGGGGCCTGCAGTCCCCGCACGTGTTCTCCGCGTGGGGCGAGCTGGCGGTGTTCGCCGGATACACGGTGATCCTGCTCGCCGCCGGCGCGCTGCTGTTCCGCAAGCGTGACGCCTGACCCGCCGCAGGGCCCGCACGGCCCGCAGGGTGGCTCCTACGCTGGGGACATGTACAACCTGTACGCCTGGCTGCGGGGCCACCCGCGGCTGGTCGACGGCCTGCTGGCGCTGCTGCTGTTCGCGGGCGGTTCCAACGGCTGGGGAGGCGCGGGTGCTTCTCTCGCCGTCGCCGCCGCGGTGCTGGTGAGCGCCGCTCTGGCCGGCACGGTCATGTTCCGCCGCCGGTACCCGGTGGCCGCGTTCGCGGTCGCGGCGGTGATCGGGCTCGCACAGGTGACGCTGGGAGTGTCGCCGGGCGGCGGGCCCCCGCCGGTGCACGCCCTCCAGCCCGGCGGCGCCGCCGACCTGGCCATTCCGGTGCTGCTGTACACGGTGGCCGCCTACCGGCCCCGGCGGGTGTCGGTGCCCGCGCTGGTGCTGTGCCTGCTCGGCGCGGCCCTGGTGCTGTCCCGCTGGGCGCCGGCGCACATGCCCGGCGCCCGCCCCTCCGGGCCGCTGCTGGGCGCCGGCGCCGGGCTGGCGGGCGTCGTGCTGACCGCCTGGGTGCTGGGCGATTCGATGGCCTACCGGCGGGCCCACTACGCCGCGCTGGAGGACCGCGCGGCCCGGCTGGAGGCCGAACGGGACGCTCAGGCGCGGATCGCCGCCGCCGCCGAACGCTCCCGCGAACTGCAGGAACGGCGCGCCCTGGCGGTGGACGAGTCCGCCGCACGGCTGCGCCGCATCGAGCGCGACCTGCACGACGGCGCCCAGGTGCGGCTGGCCGCGCTCGCCCTGGCCCTCGGCGAGATCAAGGAGAACCTCGCCTCGGCCGGCGGCGGCCACGACGGCGACGGCGACGGCCATACCCTCGACCTCGTCACCGCCGCCCACACCAGCGCCAAGCAGACCCTCACCGAACTGCGGGACCTGGCCCGCGGCATCCACCCGCCGGTGCTGGACCGCGGCCTCGGCCCGGCGCTGTCCACGCTGGCCGAGGCCAGCGCGGTCCCGGTGGCGCTGAACGTCAGCATCTCCGCCCGGCCCTCGCCGGCCATCGAGGCCATCGCCTACTTCTGCACGGCCGAACTGCTGGCTAACGTGGCCAAGCACAGCGGGGCGGGCCGCGCCAGCGTCGGCGTGACCGACTCCGATGGGAGGCTGCTGATGACGGTCACCGACAACGGCGCCGGGCAGGCCCACCCGGTCCCCGGCGGCGGGCTGGCCGGGCTGGCCGAACGGGTGCGGACGGTGGACGGCAAGCTGGACATCGACAGCCCGGCCGGCGGGCCGACCATCGTCACCGTCGAACTGCCGGGACACGCCTGATGCCGGGCCCGCAGACCGCGCCGCTGCGCATCGTCATCGCCGAGGACGCGGCGATCATGCGCGACGGGCTCACCCAGACCCTGGCCCGCCGCGGCCACGACGTCGTGGCCGCGGTGGCCGACGCGGACGCGCTGCGGCATGCGGTCGACTCCCACCGGCCCGACGTGGCCATCATCGACGTGCGCATGCCGCCCACCCACACCGACGAGGGGCTGCGCGCCGCTCAGGCCATCCACGCCGCGCACCCCAAGGTCGGCGTGCTGGTGTTCTCCCAGTACGTCGAGGTCGCCGCGGCCACCGAGCTGTTCGCCGGCACCCCGGCCGGCGTCGGCTACCTGCTGAAGGACCGGGTGGCCGAGGTGAGCGACTTCATCGAGGCGATCTCCCGGGTGGCCCAGGGCGGCACGGTGCTCGACCCCGAGGTCGTCCGCCAGCTGCTGCGGGCCAGCCGCCGCGCCGACTCGCTGGCCACGCTGACCGCCCGCGAGCGCGAGGTGCTCGCGCTCGTCGCGCAGGGCCGCTCCAACGCCGCCATCGCCGCCGCTCTGGTGATCTCGCCCAAGGTGGTGGAGAAGCACGTGGCCAGCATCTTCGCCAAGCTTGGCCTCGCCCCCTCGGACAGCGACAACCGCCGGGTCATCGCCGCGCTCCGCTATCTAGGTTCATAAATTTCCTGGACGGCTGGCGCCTGGCCCTTCAGGAATAGCCGCCACAGCCGGGTTTTCCTCAGAGGGCCTTCAGCGATCGCCAAGAAAACGCCGCCACGATGAGTGCGCCGGTGCAGGTGACCCAGCGTCTCTGGCGCCGGCCGCACCCTCTCGCCAAGCCCACGCTTTCCGGTCCTGGAGGAACCCCGACGATGTTCTTCACCTACCTGCGGCGTGAACTGCGGCGGCGGATGCGCCAGGCGGTGTTTATCGCGCTCGGCCTGGCACTGGGCATCGGCCTGGTGATCACGGTCACCGCCGCTTCCGCCGGGGTCAAAAACGCCCAGGGCAGCGTGCTGCATTCGCTGTACGGCGTCGGCACCGACATCACCGTGACCAAGACGCCGAAGGCCGGCTCCGGCGCGCCCGGGTCGTTCGGTTTCCGGGGCCGGTTCGGCTCGGGCAGCAGCAGGCCGAAGTCAGGCACGAAGATCGACGTGGACACGCTGAGCGCTGCCGGGCTCGGCACGCTGGCCGACTCCTCGGTCAGCACCGTGGCCAACCTGCATGACGTCGCGGCGGTGGCCGGCGGGCTGACCCTCACCGACACCAAGGTCACCGGGAAGATCCCGGCGTTCAGCACCGGCGGGAACGGCGGCGGCGGTTTCCCCGGCGGGGGCGGCGGCAGCAGCGGCAACGGGGGCGGCGGCAGCTTCCGCGGATCGTTCAGCCCCAAGTCGTTCAGCGTGCAGGGGGTGGATCTCGGCACCGGTGAGCTCGGCCCGCTGAGCTCCGGGAAGATCGCCTCGGGCCGGACCCTGCGCAGCTCCGACTCGAGCTCGGACGTGGCCCTGGTCGACTCCAACTACGCGACGCAGAACAAGCTGGCCACCGGCTCCACGGTCACCATCGCCAAGAAGAGCTTCAAGGTGGTCGGCATCGTCAGCGAGCCGTCCGGCAGCAACGGCTCCGACGTGTACATTCCGCTGGCCCGGGCGCAGGCCCTGGCCACCGGCAGCAACGGCAAAGCCATGACGAGCGACGTCAACACGATCTACGTGGCCGCGGCCAGCTCGTCGGACATCGGCGGCGTGCAGAAGGCGATCAGCGCCAACCTGCCCGGCTCCACCGTCACCACCCAGAGCAGCCTGGCCAGCCAGGTCACCGGCTCGCTGTCCAGCGCGGCCAGCCTGGCCAACAACCTCGGCAAGTGGCTGGCCGTCGCGGTGCTCATCGCCGCGTTCGGGCTCGCCGCGCTGCTCACCATGGCTGCGGTGTCCCGGCGGGTGCGCGAGTTTGGCACGCTCAAGGCGCTCGGCTGGCCCGGCCGGCGGGTGGTCGGCCAGGTCATGGGCGAGTCGCTTGTCGTCGGCATCGTGGGCGGCCTGGTCGGCGTCGGGCTCGGCTTCGCCGGCGCCGCGCTCGTCGGCAAGTTCGCCCCGCCGCTGACCGCCCAGGTCGGATCGGCCACCGGCTCGGCCAGCCCGGGCGGCTCGCGGGTCTTCGGTGGCGGCTTCCCGGGGGGCGGCGGGGGCTTCCCCGGCGGCGGCGGCGGCGCTCCAGGCGGGGCCGGCAACGCCTTCCGCCGGCTCGCCGACGCCAGCCAGACCGTTGCCGTGCACCTGACCGCGCCGGTCACTATCACGGCCATCGTGATCGCGGTGCTGCTGGCCGTGGCCGGCGGGCTGGTGGCCGGCGGGTTCGGCGGCTGGCGTGCCTCGCGCCTGCGCCCGGCCGACGCGCTTACCCGGGTCGAATAGGAGGGACACGCATGTACAAGCTGTCGGCGGTGACGAAGAACTATCAGAAGGGCAGCCGCGTGGTGGCGGCGCTGCGTGTGGTGGATCTGGTGATCGAGGATGGTGAGTGGCTGGCGGTGCAGGGGCGCACCGGGCATGGCAAGACGACGCTGCTGCAGATGCTCGGCGCACTGGACCGGCCCAGTTCCGGGATCGTGGAGCTCGACGGGCAGGACCTGACCGCGATGCGCGAGGCCCAGCTCACCAAGGTGCGGGCGGCCGCCATCGGGTTCATCTTCCAGACGTTCAACCTGATCCCGACGCTGTCGGCACAGGAGAACGTGGAGGCGGCCCTGGTGCCGCTGCACATCGCGGCGCACGCGCGGCGGCAGCGGGCGGCCGCGGCGCTGGACTCGGTGGGGCTGGGGGACCGGGCGCGGCATCTGCCGTCGGAGCTGTCGGGTGGGCAGCAGCAGCGGGTGGCGATCGCCCGGGCGCTGGTGAAGGAGCCCAAGGTGCTGCTGGCCGACGAGCCGACCGGGAACCTGGACGAGGACACCCGGGACGAGATCATCGCG
>DASYAV010000129.1:0-8736 GCA_036501145.1 Streptosporangiaceae bacterium
CGCTGACAGGCGCGGCGGATCCGTCTTGCCGGCTATTCACCAAGTCAGCCTCGCGACCGAGGCGTCCGCAGGAGGAGGTCCAAGTCCTTGTCCATCACCCATTGGGCGTGCACCCCGTCCCGTCCCATGACGCGATCGGTCAAGGTCTTGTCGACCCTGGGCGTCTGCACCCACAGCTGAGGGATGCCCTGCCACTGCGTCTCCAGGAGCGCGAAGTCAGCGAAGAGCGCAGCGACCTCATCACGGCGCGCGGGCGGGACGAACTGGAGCAGGAGACGTCCCTGGTAGCCGCACCGCTCATAGAAACCCACTGCCCCTTCCACGCTTCCGAGCGTGAGCCGTCGCACGCCCAGGCCGCGAGCCCCCGATTCCAGCGCCGACAGCAGCCCGCGCCCCAGGCCCCCGCCCCGCTCGGCGGCGGCGACCGCGAGGTGATCGACCGTCCCGAGCCCGCCACCATCCACATGGCCGAGCGCGACGCCAGCGATCTCCTGTTCCCGCTTCGCGGCCAGCATCACCGGCGACTCGCCGGCCAGCCGCTCATGGAAGAAACGCGGATCGCGCCACCCGGCCTCCAGGGACGGGAAGACCCGCAGCAGGAACCGGCAGGCAAGGTCCAGCTCCCGCGGCGTCCGGACCGGCCCGATCGTGACGTCGCTCACGGCCAGCAATTCACGAACACCGGAACCCCGGCGCCCTCCGCGACCTGCGCAACGGCCACGCGGATGCCACCCGCCGTACAGCGCAGCCGACAGCACCGGCCTCAATCCATGCCACACCATGCCACGCAGCTGACGCTTGCTCACTAGCCACGCGGACGTGCGCCAGCGTGGCCGGCCACGGCGTGACCAGCCCTGCCAATGCGCATTCGCTCCGCTCTATTGGTACGTAGTAATACCCCAACACGCCGCCGCCTCACGATCGAAGCGACGTACGGTCTATAGCGCTCACTGTCACGCATAGGCCCTACTGTGGGGCCTATGCGTGACAGTCTCTGGGCCGTCTGATGCGGCCGGTGTAGCAGAAGTCCCCGTCGCGGCGGGTACCCCTGGCCGCCGAGCCGACGGTTTTACAGCACGCTCCTCCTAGCCGAGCCGGACGCCGCTGACCAGTGTGGACGCGCTTCGAGGCTCGATTCCGGGCCGCCGCCGTCCGCTATGCGTCCGTGCGTGCCGAGGCCGGAGGGCCCGGAATCCACGGACGGGCACGGACGGCGGGCGCAGGAGCGGTGTGCCGACCGCCTGGAGGAGCGGTCTGCTGATCGCTCTGCCCGGCGTCTGGCTGCTGACCTGGCATTTCAAGCTGCCGGCTCGCTGTCGTCGTCTTCTTCATCGCCGGGGCCTGGCTCAGGCTCGGTGGTGCCGAGGGCGTCGGTGATGCGCTGGTTGGCGGCATCAGCCTACCCGTCGATGCAGTAGGCGTAGATCTACAGCAGGACCGCGACGCCGTGCCCGGCCCGGCGGGCGACCTCGGTCGCGGGCACCCCGGAGTTCAGCCACGTAGCCGGAGCCCTGGAGGATGCCGCCCCTCGCGGTATGGAAGATCCGCCCGTCGTGGGTGGTGCCGTACCGCTTGATGTTGGCGCGCAGCAGCCTAACGAGTTCGGTCGGGATGGGGATGGTGCGGGTCTCATGGGCGGTGCCGTGATCGGTCCAGGCCGTGCCCGCCCGGGACGCGGAGCCGGCCAGGTCGATCCTCCCCCAGCCCTTCTTCGGCAGGTGCAGGTCGGCTTCGCGAAGCATGACCGCCTCCGAGGGCCGCAGCGCGGCGTAGTACAGGCAGGTGAAGAACGCCTCCAGGTGGCTGCCCCCGGCCAGCCGCAGTGCGACGATTCCAGGCGGCTTGCCGAGCCCGGACGAGCGAGCCGCCGACGGGCAGGCTGCCTCACTCCTGCCTCGCCTCGAACAGCCCGGTTACCGCGACGGTGACCCGGTCCAGGCTGATGGTGGCCTCTGCCGGGGACGGCGGCGCACGTCGAGCAGGACCGCCATGGCCGACACGTCGGGCAGCCGGGCAGGAGGGGTCCACCCCCGGCCGGTGGCTTCGTCGAGCACGGCGACAACTTGGTCACGAGGTCCTCGTTCCAGCCGTTGTAGCCCTTGGTCAGCTGGCGATTCCAGGACCGGGGCCGCCGGCGCAGCCCGCTGCTGGCGACTCGGATGCTATCGAACTCGGCCCCTCGCCACATCCGTCCCCAGAACCCGTTTCCGCAGTCGAGCACCGCCTCGACCACACGGTGCTCGAGATCATGAGAGAGGCCATCGCTGAGGAGGAAAAAGTTCGCCGAGGGCTGGGAAGTATCCGCGCCGGGCCGCCACGGCGCCGCTTTTCCGTTGGCGGCCCGGCGCGTCGCGCTCAGGCTGCTCGCCGGCGGACCAGCCAGACGGTCGCGGTCATGAGGAGCAGTGACAGGGCCAGCAGCCAGCCCCCCTCGATCCACTGGAATGACCAGAACCGGCTGGCTGGCTGGTAGCTCGCGGAGAAGGTAATTCCGTGGTGGAGGAGGTACTGCACCGGATTCGTGCTTTCCGCGTTGGCAGGCGCGCTTTCCGCGCCCGGAGCGGGTGCCGAGCCCAGCTGACCCGGCGTGGCGATCGTTGCGCCGATCTTCTGCAGGATCTGGTTGATGGCGGAGGAGCTAACCGGCTTGCCGCCCTGGGCCCACGACTGGGTCAGCACCCAGTCAGCAGAAGGCAGGTTGGGGGTATGGGTAACCAGAGGCGGCTCGTAGTGCCTGCGTAGGTAGACCGCGGTCACAAGGGCGAGCCCGCTCCACGCGGCAATGGTGGCGAACATGGCGGGGACGACCCGGCGGATGAGGACGCCGGCTAGCACGCCGATCGCGAAGGCGACCAGCGTCCAGCCGGCGACTGCGACCCCGCGCAGATCGAACGTGATGTTAGTGAGCGGGCTCAAGGCAACAAAGCCGTCTCTCCCGGCGATCAGGGACCCGTAGCACCAGGAGAAGGCCAGGCCGAACGCTCCGGCCGCGACCGTGACCGTGAGCGCGAGCGGCGCCAGCGTGGCGACGGTCCACCGTGTCCGTCCGAAACCCTGGGTCCAGGTGAACCGGAAGGTGCCGGTATCCAGCTCCCTGGCCACCGCCGGCGCGCCAACGAACGCTCCGATCAGCGCTGGGATCAGCTGGAAGAGGGCCGCGGTGACGGACATCCCGCTCCTGGCGGCAATGAGGTCAGAGTCGGCGCGTATCTGCCCGCCCGTGGTGTACAGGTACAGGCTCGCCGCTCCCAGCACGACGATGACGCCGGCCAGGGTGAGCCGGTGCTGGCGCCAGGTGACCCAGGCCATTCTCCGCCACGGCACCGGCCGTACGGTGGCCTCCCGTCCCGGCTGCGAGGGCATGGTCAGTGCGGTCATTTTGCCACCTCCGTCGGTTCGGCGTGCCCGGCGGGCGCTGGTCCGGGCAGCGAGGCGGCCCCGGGCTCGCGGAGGTAGGCCAGGACGAGGTCTTCGAGGCTCACCGGGTGCGCCTCCCAGCCTGGCGGCACTGGGCCGGCGCTTGCGCTCGTCCTGATCAGCAGATGGGCCAGGGCACCGTCACGCCAGGCATGCACCACGCCCGGCCGTCCGGCGTACCGGTCGGCCTCGGCGGCCGGGCCGGTCAGCACACGGTGACAGGCGAGCATGTCAGTGGCCTCCCCGGCCACCTGTACGCTGCCGCGCGACAGCAGGATGAGGTAGTCGGACACCCGCTCAAGCTCGACCAGGACGTGCGAGGACAGCATCACCGACACGCCGTCGCCGGCCATCGCGCTCGTCACCGCGGCCATGAAGTCGAGGCGGGCCAGCGGGTCGAGCGACGCCATCGGCTCGTCCAGCACGAGGAGCCGCGGCCGCCTGCCCAGCGCAAGGGTCAGCGCGAGCTGTGCCTGCTGACCGCCAGACAGCTTGCCGGCCTTGCGAGCCAGCGGGATGCCCAGCTCGCCCAGCCGGGCTTTGGCATAGCCCTGGTCGAAGCGCCGGTTCAGGTTACGGGTCAGGTGCAGCAGGTCGGCGACAGACAGATTCTTGTGCAACGGCGCGTTCTGGGCGACGAACGCGATGCCGTCAAGGGCCGCCAGCGACCCGGCCCGCGTGCCGCCGAGGACGGTGACGGTGCCCGCAGTTGGCGCCGTCAGGCCGACCACCAGATTCAGCAGAGTGGTCTTGCCGGCGCCGTTCGGACCGACCAGCGCGGCCAGGTGCCCCTCGGGGATCGCCAGCGTGCACTCGCGCAGCGCCCAGCTGCTGCCATAGCGCTTGCCCAGACCGCTGGCCTCGGTGACGTTCATGCGACGTCCCCCGTCTCGCCGCCTGCCAGGGCCGGTGGCTTGCCGGACCGCCTGCGCAGCCCGGTCACTTCAGTGGTTGCGTCCATGGGCACTGTTGTACGGACCTGGCGGTAACACCGGCCTAACGCTGGCCGTTATCTCGCTGTTAGGCCCGGTGGGGCATGCTGTGGGGATGGAACTGCTGCGACGCCGGACGGTGCGGATGCGGCTCACCGCCGTGTACGGCGGCCTGTTCGTGCTGATGAGCGCGGGGCTGCTGGCGATCTTCAACGGGATGTTCGCGACGCAGGTCCCGAGCGAGCTTCCCGCCGCGCAGGCCTCCTACGACAGTCTCTTGAAGGTCTCGGTGATCGCGTTCGGCATGATAACCGTGGTGTCCCTCACGCTGGCCTGGTTGGTCGCCGGGCGGGCGCTCCAGCCGCTGCGGGCAATGACCGAGACGACGCGACGGATCTCCGCGGAGAGCCTGGACGAGCGGCTGGCCATGGCCGGGCCGCGCGACGAGCTGACCGGCCTGGCCGGGACGATCAATGACCTGCTGGAACGGCTGGAGGGCTCGTTCGCGGCGCAGCGGCGGTTCGCCGCGAACGCGGCGCATGAGCTGCGCACGCCGCTGGCCACTATCCGCGCGTCGCTGGATGTGGCAGTCGCGAAACCCGCGCCGATGCCGGTCGCCGCGGTGGCGGACCGGCTGTACGAGCAGCTCGACCAGGTGGAGCGGCTTCTGGACGGGCTGCTGGTGCTGGCCCGGGTACAGCACGGGGACCTGCCGGGAACCACGCTGCTCTCGCTGGATGCCGTCGCGGCCGCGTCGCTGGCAACCCGCGCCGATGCGATCGCCGCACGGAACCTGACGGTCACCCGCGCCAGCGACCCGGCAGGCACACGGGTGGCGGGCAGTGCGGAACTGATCCGACGGATGGTGGACAACGTCCTGGACAACGCCATCATCCACAACGACGCCGGCGGCTGGATCGGAGTCAGCACCGCGTCCTGCAAGGCGGTGGCGTGCCTGGTCGTGGACAACGGCGGCGGCGTCCTTGATCCCGGGCTGGCACGGGAGCTGGCACAGCCGTTCCGCCGCCTGGGCGCGGACCGTACCAGCTCCGATCGCGGCTCCGGGCTCGGCCTGTCGATCGTCGCCGCCATCGCCGCCGCGCACCACGGCACCCTGGAGCTGCTGGCGCGGCCCGAGGGCGGCCTGCGGGTCCGCATCGGACTCCCGCCGGCATGAGAGTCCTGGTAGCCGAGGACGCACGGCCGCTCGCCGAGGTACTGGCCGAGGGGCTGCGTGACCAGGGCATGGCGGTAGACGTCGCCCTCGACGGGCTGTCCGCCGCGGCAAAGCTCGACATGAATTCCTACGATGTCGTGGTGCTGGACCGGGACCTGCCGGGAATTCACGGCGACACGCTGTGCCAGATGATCACTTCACGCGACAACCGGGTGATGGTGCTCATGCTGACCGCGGCGGGACTGCCGGGCGACCGGGTCAGCGGGCTCGGGCTCGGCGCCGATGACTATCTCGCCAAGCCGTTCCATTTCCCCGAGCTCGTCCTGCGCATCCGGGCGCTCGCGCGGCGGCAGCCCTCGGCCCGGGCGCTGACGCTGCGAGCCAGCGGCGTCGTCCTTGACCCGATCCGGCGCACGGTCAGCCGGGACGGGAGGCAGGTGGACCTGTCGGTCAAGGAATTCGGCGTACTCGAGGCGCTGCTGAGGGCCAGCCCGGCGTTTCTGTCGGCCGAGTCGCTGCTCGAGCAGGTATGGGACGAGCAGGCCGACCCGTTCACGAACACAGTCGCCGTCACTGTCGGCCGCCTGCGCCGCAAGCTCGGCGACCCGCCAGTGATCCGCACAACCCCCGCCGTCGGCTACCGGATCAGCCCCGAAGGGTTAAGCCTGCCCCCAGCGATCCGAGGGCCAAGTCGTTCTCCTCACAATCCGAAACCCGAAATCAGGGTCAGGCGCTCCAGATGACAACAAGCCAGCAGGTAGATGAGAGTTTCACTGGATCCCTACAGTTGTTGCAGGAGGTTCGGTTACCTCTGGTGGCCCTTCGTGTACCTGCGGTGTACCTGGCTCGGAATGGCGCAGGTCAGCGCCCTGATTTACCTGGCCGGGCGCAGGTACGTCCCGGGTATACGGCAGGTACAACGCGCGTTACGCGGCGCTGGGCGCGGCCTCCGCGCTGGTGCCGGGGTCGCCGACCGCGTCCGGGGGCGGGGCCGGGGCGGCGTGGGCGAGCCGGTAGGCGCGGGGCTTGTCGGTGACCAGCTGCGCGGTGCCGAGGCTTACGAGTTTGTCCAGGGCGTTGGCGACCGCGCCGGCCGATCAGAGCAGCACCTTGCCGACCTGGTGCGGGGTGAAGGCCGCCTCGGGGAACTTGCGCAGGTGCTCCTCGACCAGGCCGCGCAGCGCGCCGGTCCGGGTCGCCGGGGCGCGCCGGCCGCTGGCGGCGGCGGCCTTGACCGCCCGCCGCCCGCGGGCGGCCCGGTCCCGCGCGGTCTCCAGGGTGGCCAGGGCCGCGTCCAGGTCCCCGGCGGCGAGGACCTTGCCGGCCTCGTCGTCGGCCTGGGCGATGGCCAGGACGTTCCCGGCCGCCTCGGCGGTGACCGACGAGGCCGGCTCCGGCTCGGTGCCGGCCTCCGCTTCCCCGCCTTCGGCGGTGCCGCCGGCGGGGACCGGGGCGGGCTGGCTCGCGTCGGCCGCGCTGCCGGCAGGCTCGGCGGCGGGCTGCCCGGCGTCGGCGGTGCTGCCCGCGCCGGGGGTTTAGGCGGGCGGGGCCTCATCACGCGGGGGCTTTCGGGACGGCGGGCGTCCAGGTGTCGGCGATGCCGGGCCGGCTGCCCTTGACCCGGGTCGCGGTGCCGTTCTTCTCGTGCACGAGAAGGGCCTGCCGGGCGGCGGCGACGCTGATGCCGGCGTGCCCGGCGATCACCGCGACGGCCGCCCCGGCGGGTTCGGCCGACAGCGCGGCCAGGACGGCCGCTGCCGGGCTGTCGGCCGCCACCGGGGCAACGGGGGGGCGCGGGGGCCGGGTCCGTCGCGGCGTCGGCGCTGCGGGCCGCGTGCGGGGCGGGGGCGGGGGCGGGGGTGCGTGACACGATGGCGACTCCGTTTCTATTCTCCGGCGCGATCCCGTTTTCATTTGCCTGCGCCGGTGTTTTCTGGACGACAATTGCTCTGGTCCGGACGTGAAGTCAAGCGGCTCCGCGACAATTCAAGATGCCGTTTTCCGCCCGGCCTGGCGGGGCACGAGAATACGTCGACTCCCCTTCCTCACCTGGCATGGCGAGTCGCGACCGCGACTTGGCAGGCGGTTTCCCCGGAGATAGCCGGACCGAATCCTTACTTTCGGGCTTGGGTGCCGCGACTTTTCCGCGATCGTCGCCTTCAACGCCTTTCCGCCGCCGTCGGCCGCTTTTCCCGCGCCTGCCATCGCCGCCCGCCAGCCTCCTCGCGCACCTCCACTCACCTGGCCGCACGCCTTCGCGGGGCCGGGCGGGCACGGGCCTGCGGGCACGGGACCAGGGGTGAGTACCTGACACTGAACCGATACCGGGCCACGGACAGGAGGCCGGGAATTAACGTACGTCACGCATCTGCGGCGCACCACGGATGATTGTTTTAAGAGCTTTGCGCTTATACCAGTCTGGGAGTCCACCGGAAGGTTTATCCTCGCCGTGTCCAGCGCGTCCGCCGCTGAAAGGGGCTCCGCTGTCGGCAGGTACCCGTATTAGCTGGCGGTGTGGCAGGGTGACAGGTTCGCGAATCCGGCTAAACGGTCTGCTAATTCTGCTGACCGTCCCGGGCCTCTGTCCCGGGCACCGGGACAGAGGCCCTCCGCGCCGGCAGCGGGCAGTCCGCGGACCGGGCGAGCGGGGCGCTGGCCGCGAGCCGGCCGGCCCGTTGCCGCCGAGCCCGTCCCGGTAGGTTGCCACGCCTTCGCGGTGCCTGTCGAGCCGCCGCCCGCACCACGGCGCGCCCGCCGGGCAGTACTCCCGCGCGGGCACACCGTGCCAGCACCCGGCCTGCCCTCCGCGGACCAGTGGGTGCCGGCCGGTGCGGGGAGGCCGTCGGGGTCAGGCGGCGCGGGAGGTTCCCGGCGGCAGGCCATCGCCAGCGCGGAGCTGGCGCAGCAGCTCGGAGGCGGCCTGGTTCGAGACGCCGAGGCGGGCGCGCAGCGCGTCCCGGGTGATGGGCTGCCCGTGCTGGTCCTGGTGCTCGGGAGGGTGCACGTCAGTCGCCTTCCCTTGCTCGGGTGGCGGGGAGGGCGAGGGCGGGGATGAGTGCGGCGATGGTAATGCCGGCCGCCCACCAGAATGCGCCCTGGAAGGCGCTGGTGGCGCTGTGGGCGAGCTGGGACTGGAGGACGACGGCGACGATCGCGATGCCGAAGGAGGTGCCGACTTGCTGGGTGATGCGGGTGTTCATGGTGGCGTGG
>DASYAV010000130.1:0-1557 GCA_036501145.1 Streptosporangiaceae bacterium
CTGCCCGACGCGGACATCGAGCTGGCCGCCGCCGCGGTCGCGGCCGGCGGCTACATCAACGCAGGCCAGGTCTGCATCTCCGTGCAACGGGTGATCGCACACCCGTCCGTCGAAGGGGACTTCCTCGACGCGCTGGTGCCCAAGGTGGAGGCCATCCGCATGGGCGACCCGCGCTCCGAAGAGACCACCATGGGCACGCTGATCACCGCCGCGGACGCCGAGCGGGTTGAGCGCTCGATCCACCAGGCCACGACCGAGGGCGCCAAATTGCTGACCGGCGGCGAGCGTGACGGCGCCGTACTGAGCCCGGCCGTGGTGGCCGGGGTCGACCCGCGGTCGGCCTTCAGCCAGGACGAGCTGTTCGGCCCCGCCGTGGCCGTCAGCACGGCCGACGACTGGGAGAGCGCCATCGCTCAGGCCAACGGCACCCCCTACGGCCTGGGCGCCGGCATCTTCACCGCGGACGTGTCCGGCGCGGTGCGGGCCATCCGGGAGATCGACGCCGGCGCCGTGCACATCAACTGGACCCCGCTCTGGCGGGCCGACCTCATGCCCTATGGCGGCCTGAAGGCGAGCGGCATCGGCAAGGAAGGGCCCCGCTCGGCGGTGGCCGAGATGACCGACACCAAGACGGTCATCCTGCACGGCCGGCCCTGGTAAAGGAAGGATCGACGATGTCCCCCAACCCGGTGCGGCTGACCGCCGCTCAGGCCGTCGTGACGTACCTGTCCCGGCAGTACTCGGTCGCTGACGGCCAGCGCCGCAGGCTGATCCCCGCCACCCTGGGCATCTTCGGGCACGGCAACGTGGCCGGGCTCGGCCAGGCGCTGGACCAGCTCAGCGACGAGATGCCGTTCATCCAGGGCCGCAACGAACAGGCTCTGGTCCACGCGGCCACTGCGTTCGCCAAGCACAGCCTCAGGCACGCCACCCTGGCCGTGACATCCTCGATCGGCCCGGGCGCGCTGAACATGGTCACTGGCGCCGCGCTGGCCACCGTCAACCGGCTGCCGGTACTCCTGCTGCCCGGAGACACCTACGCGACCAGGCACCAGGGCCCGGTCCTGCAGCAGTTGCAGCACCCGCTCGAGGCCGACGTGACCGTCAACGACAGTTTCCGCCCGGTCTGCCGCTTCTTTGACCGCATCACCCGGCCCGAACAGCTGCTCACCGCGCTGCCCGCGGCCATGAGGGTGCTCACCGACCCGGCCGGCACCGGCGCGGTCGTGATCTCGCTGCCCCAGGACATTCAGTCCCACGCCTACGACTGGCCGGCCGGGTTCTTCGCCGAGCGGGACTGGAACATCCGGCGGCCGCAACCCGACCGCGACGAGGTCGACGCCGTGCTGAGCCTGCTCGCCACCGCGACCAGACCGCTGATCATCGCGGGCGGCGGCGTCATCTACTCCGGCGCCACCGCCGAGCTCGAGCGGCTGGCCGGCCCGGCCGGCATCCCGGTGCTGGAGACCTTCGCCGGCAAGGGCGCCGTGCAGCAGCGGGCCTGGTGGCAGATTGGCGGCATCGGGCTCGAGGGCACTCCCGCGGCCAACACCTTGG
>DASYAV010000131.1:0-2587 GCA_036501145.1 Streptosporangiaceae bacterium
CCAAGCAGATTTTGAGCGAGGCTTTCGCGTGGCGAATATCAAGAGCCAGATCAAGCGCAACCGGCAGAACGAGGCGCGCCGCCAGCGCAACAAGGCGGTGCGGTCCGCGCTGAAGACGCACGTGCGGCACTTCCACGAGGCCGCCCAGTCCGGCGACGCTGACGCGGCCGCGGAGGCCATGCGCACGGCCACCCGTGAGCTGGACAAGGCGGCCAGCAAGGGCGTCATCCACAAGAACCAGGCCGCCAACCGCAAGTCCGCCATCGCCCAGCAGGCGGCGGAGCTGCAGGCCAAGTAGGTTCTGGGACCGCTTCAGGTCGCAGGCGCGCTAGCCCGAAAACCGGGTGCGGATGCCGCACCCGGTTTTTACGCGTGTTTACGCGTGTTTACGCGCGGCCATGGGTGCTGGTTGGCCGAGGTGATCAGGTAGCGGGACTGAGCGCGTCATGGATACGCCGACTACAGACCTTCGGTAAAAAAGGGTGCGGCAGTTGCAGCAGGCGGGTCGGCTGAGGCAGGCGCGTCATTTGTGGCGAGCCGGTCACCTGCGGCAGGCGACGATGTTGCGGACGGCGCGTTCGAGGGCGTAGTCGGCGCTGGCGGCCTCGCCCTTGATCTGCATGTCGGCTTCGGCCACGAGCTGGAGGGCGCGGGCCACCCCGTCCGGGGCCCAGCCGCGGAGCTGCTGGCGCACCCGGTCGATCTTCCACGGCGGGGCGCCGACCTCGGCGGCCAGGGCCGCGCTGTTCTTGCCGCGCGGGGCCGCGCCGACCCGGCCCAGCAGCCGGATGCCCTGAGCCAGCGCGCTGGTGATCAGGACCGGCGGCACCCCGGTGGCCAGCGCCCAGCGGAGCTGTTCCAGCGCGTCGGCCAGCCGGCCTTCCACGGTCCGGTCCGACACGGTGAACCCGCTGGCCTCGGCCCGGCCCTGGTAGTACCGGGCCACGGCGGCCTCGCCGATCGGGCCTTCGACGTCGGCGGCCAGCTGGCTGCAGGCGGCGGCGATCTCACGCAGGTCCGAGCCGACGCTGTCCAGCAGGGCCCGCAGGCCACCCTCGTCCGCGACCTTGCCGGCCCGGCGGAACTCGCCGCGGGTGAAGTCGAGCCGGTCCGAGAAGCGGGTGATCTTCGGGCAGTCGGTGACGGCGACGGTTTTGGTCTTCTTGAGCGCGGCCAGCAGGGTCTTGCCTTTGTTGCCGCCCGCGTGGGTGAGGATCAGCACCACGTCCGGGGCCGGGTCGGCCGCGTACCGGCTGATTTCTTCGGCCACGTCCTTAGTGGCGTCCTGGGCGGCCCGGATGACCACCACCCCTCCCCCGCCGAACAGCGACGGCGAGGTCAGCGAGGCCAGTTCCCCCACGCCCAGGCCGCCCGCGGCCACGTCGTGATGGTCGTCGCCAACGTCGGGAGACTCCCGCGCCGCGGTCACCAGAGCGGTGACCGAGCGCTCGACCAGCAGTTCTTCCTCGCCGACGACGAGGTTCACCGACCCGAGGGGCATGGGGCGAGGATACCGTTCCGCGCCCGCGATCCGGGCCGCCTCGGCTCGGCCGGCTGAGTCAGCTGGCGGGTCAGCTGGCTGGGTCAGATGTTGCCGGCGGGCAGGACGGGCTCGCCGCCGCGCCAGATGCGGTGCGGCTTGAGGCCGTAGGCCCAGGTGAACGCGCCCTCGTGGTCGGCGTCCCACTGCACGATGTCGGCGTAGCGGCCGCGGGCCATGGCGCCGCGGTCCGGGGCGCGCAGGGCGTGCGCGCCGCCGATGGTGGCCGCGCGCAGCGCCTCGGTCACGCTCATGCCGAAGTGCCACACGGCCAGCGAGACGACCAGGGCCATCGAGGTGATCCCGTTGCCGCCGGGCGTGTGGTCAGAGCCGAGCGCGACGGCCACACCCTTGTCCAGCAGGGCCCGCACCGGCGGGGCGCCGTGGGTCTGCAGCGAGGTCGACGGGCAGACCACCGCGGCCACCCCGGCCCGGGCCAGCGCGGCCACGTCATCGTCGTCGGCCTCGTGCAGCATGTCCGCGGACGCGCAGCCGATCTCGGCGGCCAGCCGGGCCGCACCGATACGGGACTGCCCGCAGGCGTGGATCCGCGGCAGCAGCCCGGCCCGGCGGCCCGCGCTGAGGATCCAGCGCGCCTCGGCCTCGGTGAACCGGCCATCTTCGCAGTACACGTCGACGCTGTCGGCGCCGGCCGCGGCCGCGTCGGGGCACCAGGAGCTGACCGCGTCGATGTAGTCGGCCCGGCGGCCGAAGTACTCCGGCGGCACCGAATGCGCGGCCAGGAACGTCACGTGCATCCGCGGCATGCCCGGCTCGCTCTCCAGCGACCGCAGCATCCGGACGTCGGCCAGTTCGCCGTCCCGGGTCAGGTGGTAACCGGTCTTGGCCTCGACGGTGGTGGTACCGGACATCAGCCAGCCGTTCAGCCGCTCGCGCACGCCGTTACACAGGGTCCAGGGGTCGGTGCCCCGGGTCACGGTCACGGTGGAGGAGATGCCGCCGCCCGCGGCGTTGATCTCCGAGGCGGTCGAGCCGCCGGACAGCATGGTCAGCTCGGCCCAGCGGTTGCCCGCGTAGACCGGGTGG
>DASYAV010000132.1:0-21062 GCA_036501145.1 Streptosporangiaceae bacterium
CAGGATGGCGCCGGCCGGCGCGGCGCGATGGGTCACTTGTGGCTCCCGGTCTTCGTGGTCCGCTTGGTGGTTTTCGTGGTTTTCGACCCGGTCGAGGTGGTGGCGGGGGTGGAACTGGCCGGGGTGGGCGCGGGGCTGGGCGCAACGGCGCTGGCGCCGGCGTCCTCACCGTAGCTGCTGGCCTTGTGCCCGGTCAGCGCGTCGGCCAGCGACAGCACGGTGACGATCTGGCCGGCCATCGTGTCCGCGTCGTCCACCGTGGAGATCTGCGCGCCGGCGCTGCTGGTGCGCAGCGCATTGATCGCGCTGCCCGCCACCGAGCCGGTGACCGAGCCGGCCATCACCGTGCCCAGGCCCGCCGTGTCGAGCTGCTGGGCCAGCGTGATCAGGCCCTGGTTGGCCGCGACGGAGTTGCCTCCGGGCGGCGGGGTGGCCGGGATGACCACGATGGCCAGGGTGGCCGACGACGACTGGCTGGTGCCCAGCGAGCCGCTGACGGTGAGCAGCCCGGCTCGGGTGTAGCTGCTCAGCACGTTCTGCCGGTTGCTGGCCGAGCTCTCCACCGTGCTCCCCGAGCTGGGCCCGCCGGTGCCGGACGTGGCCGGGCCGGTCTTGGTCAGGATGGCGGTGCCGAGCAGCTGGGCGGCCTGCTGCAGCGGGGTGCCGTTGGGCGCCGTGCCGCCCGGTGAGACGAGCTGCTGCACCAGCGCGCTGAGGAACTGCAGGTTGTTCTCGCTCGCGTCGAGCAGCTTGGGCTGCAGGTTCACCTGGCCGGTCACCGCGGCCCCCGCCTTCTGCGCGGCCGAGGTGACGCCGCTGACGACGTTGCCGGGGGCACCCGGCGCGGCCACCACCACCACCCGCTGGTTGGTGAGCAGGCTGTCCAGCAGCCTGCCCTCGCTGGCCTGGGCGAAGCCCGTGTCCGCGGTCACCTGCTGCTGCAGCGCCTGGTTCTGGTTCTGCGACGCGTTCAGGTCGTTGTGCAGGTTCTTGGAACTCGCCCTGAGCGCGTCGAGCGTCGCACCCTGCAGCTCGGTGGCGCCGAGAACGATCCCGATCGCCAGCGCCAGGAACACGGCGACGATGGAGACGACGTGGTAACGGAAGTTAATCACTAGAACAATCCGGTCAGCCAGTAGATGAATTCATCCCATTTGGATGTGATGTAGCCGGCCACGATCGGTCCCGCCGGGGAGAACTTGACCGCCACGGCGATGGTGCCGCAGGCCACCAGCACGAGCATCAGCAGCGCCCAGCCGGAGACCTGGCTGCGGTACAGCTGGCTGACCCCTTTGGGCTCGACCAGCGTGCCGCCGACCCGCAGCCGGGTCAGGAACGTGCTGGCGGCACCGGACCGTCCCTTGTCCAGGAACTCCACCAGGGAGAACCGGGTCCCGACGGCGACGATCAGGCTGGCGCCTTTCTCGTCGGCGAGCAGCAGCGCGATGTCCTCGCTGGTTCCCGCGGCCGGGAAGATCGTCGAGGTCATGCCGAGGTCGTTGACCCGGGCCAGGCCGGGTGCCCGGCCGTCCGGGTAGGCGTGCACGATGAGCTCGGCGCCGCAGCCCAGCGCCTTGTCGGAGATCGAGTCCATGTCGCCGACGATGATGTCCGGGTGGTGGCCCGCCTCCAGCAGGGCGTCCGCACCGCCGTCCACGCCGACCATGATGGGCTTGTACTCGCGGATGTAGCCGCGCAGCACGGCGAGGTCCTCGCGGTAGTGGTAGCCGCGGACCACCACGAGCACGTGCTTGCCGTGCAGCCTGGTGCGCAGCTCGGGCACCCCGGCGCCTTCGATGAGCAGGTCGCGCTCGCGCTTGAGGTACTCCATCGTGTTGGCCACGAACGCCTCGAGCTGGGTGGCCAGGCCGGCCTTGGCCTCGGTTTCCGCCTGGGCGACCGACTCGGGTGACTGCAGGGCCCCCTTGGCGATGATCTCGTCGGCCAGGTACAGCGCGTCATGATCCAGCCAGACGGTCTGCCCCTCCGTCGCCCGCGCGAACACGTCCGGCCCGACGTCGTCGACCAGCGGGATGCCCGCCTCCACCAGCAGGTGCGGTCCCATGTTGGGGTACCGGCCGGAGATGCTGGGCGAAGCGTTCACCACCGCGGCCACCCGGCAGCTGATCAGCGCGTCCGCGCTGACCCGGTCCAGGTCGCGGTGATCGATAATCGCGATGTCACCCGGATTGAGGCGCTTGGTCAGGTTCTTCGTCTTGCGATCCAGGCGCGCCGTCCCGATCACCCCGGGCAGGTCCTCTGACCTGCCCCGGCGTGCCCATGGAAGGAGACGGGATGGGGATTTCATCGCGCTACCCATCCTGCCAGACACGGCGAGCGCGGAGGCCACACTCGCCATCACGGCGTGTTACCACTGCGCGGGCCCGGTAACCACATGTCATTATCCGGGACGGCTTCGCCGGGCCGGCGTTGGCCCGCACAATGTGACCCTGGTCTCGGTTTGCCGCTGATTTCCCTGCTCGCGGGCCTGCCGGCGGATCCGCTCCGGCCGGGCGGCCGGTTTTGTCGGTGGGTCCGGTTACCTTGTGGGTTGACATGGTCCGTGCCCTGTCGACGGGTTACAAACCCTGTGGCATGGTAAGGGATGGCGACCAGAACGCGGCGACCAGAACGGAGCACCCGCGCCCTGATCAACGAGGGGAACAACCGCTCCCCGGCCGGCACTCCGGCCGCCGGGGGGGTGGGCGCGTGCGTTCCCGGCCCGGGCGCCCCGCGCGTTCCTGACGGCCGGCCCGGCAGTCAGTCCGGGCCGCCGCTGTCCGAGGAGGACGCGGAGGCCCACGTACACGGGATCTGCTTCAAAACCGGCCCGCCCGGCCAGGTCGGCGTCGAACTCGAATGGCTGGTCAGCGACGAACGCAACCCAGCCCTGCGGGTTCCGCCGGACCGGGTCATGCATGCCCTGGCCGGTCTCACCACGGGCAACCCGCACGCCGCACTTCCCGGCGGCGGGAAACTCAGCACCGAACCAGGCGGACAGCTGGAGCTCAGCTCCGCGCCCGCCCCCAGTCTTGGCGGCTGCATCGCAGCCGCAGGTGCGGACCTGGCCACGTTGCGGGACGCGACCCGCGAGGCGGGACTGCGGCTCACCGGTTACGGGATCGACCCGCACCGGCCTCCGGAACGCGTCCTCGACCTGCCCCGGTACGCGGCGATGGAGCAGTTCTTCGACCGTCGCGGCCCCGAGGGCCGGATGATGATGTGCAACACCGCGTCCGTGCAGGTGTGCGTGGACGCCGGCCAGGACGCCCAGGGAGCCAGCGGCTACCGGTCGCGGTGGCGGCTGCTGCACGCGATCGGGCCGGTGCTCGTGGCGGCGTTCGCCAACTCCCCGCAGCGCGATGGCGAGGTGGCGGGCTGGCGGTGCGGCAGGCAGGCGGTCTGGGCCCGGCTTGACCCCAGCCGGACCCGGGCACCAGCAGGGGCCGAACCGGTCCCGGGCCAGGATCACGGCGGCGAGGTGGACCCGCGGGACGCCTGGGCGTCCTACGCGCTCGACGCCGAGCTCATGTGCATCCGCCGGGACGGCACGGCCGGCTGGGAAGCACCGCCCGGCCTCACCTTCCGCGACTGGCTGCGCGGCGCGGGCGAGCGCCGGCCCACCGCCGACGACCTGGCCTACCACCTGACCACGCTGTTCCCGCCGGTGCGCCCGCACGGGCACATGGAGCTGCGGATGATCGACGCACAGCCCGCGGACGGCTGGGTGGTGCCGACCGCAGTGGTCACCGCGCTGCTCGATGACCCGCGGGCGGCCGAGGCCGCCATGGCCGCCACGGAGCCGGTCTGGGCCCAGGCCGGCCCGGTCACCGTCACGGACAAGCACAACGGGGCCAGCCCGTGGCTGCAGGCGGCCAAGCACGGCCCGGCGGACGCCCGGATCGGCCGGGCCGCCCGGGCCTGCTTCGAAGCCGCGGACGCCGCGCTCAGCCGGGCCGGCGCACCGGCCGCCATCAGGCACGCGGTCGCCGCGTTCGCCGAACGGTACGTGCTGCGGGGCAGGTGCCCCGCGGATGACAGGGACGACAACAACAGGCCGAAGGAGAGCAGATGACAGCGCTTGCCGGATCTCCCGCACCGGAGATCCACCCGCAGGCACTGCGCGAGCGGATCGCCGGGGAACTGGTCGCCGCCCGCGTGCGCACCAGCGGGCTGACCGACTGCGTCGACGAGACCGACCTGACCCGCCAGCACTCACCGCTGATGTCGCCGCTGGTCTGGGACCTGGCGCACATCGCCAACCAGGAGGAGCAGTGGCTGCTGCGGGCCGTCGGCGGCCGCGAGCCGATGCACCCGGAGATCGACCCGCTGTATGACGCGTTCGAGCATCCGCGGGCCGCGCGGCCGACCCTGCCGCTGCTGCCCCCGGCGGAGGCCCGGCGGTACGCGCATGAGGTGCGCGGGCGGGTGCTCGACCTGCTCGGCAACGCACCGCTGGCCGGGGCCCGGCTGGTGGCCAGCGGGTTCGCGTTCGGCATGATCGCCCAGCACGAGCAGCAGCACGACGAGACCATGCTGATCACCCATCAGCTGCGGAGGGGCACGGCGGTGCTGTCCGCGCCGCCGCCAGGACCGCCGCCGGCCGACGCGCTGGGCCTGCCATCCGAGGTGCTGGTCCCCGGCGGCCGGTTCACCATGGGCACGTCCAGCGAGGCGTGGGCGCTGGACAACGAGCGGCCCGCGCACACCGTTGAGCTCCCCCCGTTCTACCTGGACACCGTGCCGGTGACGAACGCCGCCTACACGGAGTTCATCGCCGACGGCGGCTACGACGAGCCACGCTGGTGGACCACCGCGGGCTGGGAGCACCGGCAGCGGGCCGGGCTGTCCGCGCCGCTGTACTGGCAGCGGGACGGCGGGCAGTGGGTGCGGACCCGGTTCGGCGTGACCGAGCCGGTGCCGCCCGCCGAGCCGGTGTTGCACGTGTGCTGGTATGAGGCCGACGCGTACGCCCGCTGGGCAGGCCGGCGGCTGCCCACCGAAGCCGAATGGGAGAAGGCGGCCAGGTTCGACCCGGCGGCCGGGCGTTCCATGCGCTACCCGTGGGGCGACGGCCCGCCCGGCCCGGAGCACGCCAACCTCGGCCAGCGGCACCTGCAGCCGGCCCCGGCCGGCTCCTACCCCGCCGGGGCGGCGCCGTGCGGCGCCCGCCAGCTCGTCGGCGACGTGTGGGAGTGGACGGCCAGCGACTTCCGGCCCTACCCGGGGTTCGCCGCGTGGCCGTACCGGGAGTACTCCGAGGTGTTCTTCGGCGGCGACTACAAGGTGTTGCGAGGCGGGGCGTTCGCGGTCAGCCCGGTGGCCTGCCGGGGCACGTTCCGGAACTGGGACTACCCGATACGCCGGCAGATCTTCTCCGGTTTCCGCACCGCCCGCGACGGCGAGGCGGAACGGCCGCCGGGCACCGGCCCGGCCGACCGGGGGGCGGCGCGGTGACCGGGCTGCAAATCGAGCGCCTGCTGCCGGCCAGCTTCCTGGCCGACGCGCTGCGCGAGGACGCGCGGGCCGGGCTCACCGCCTCGCCCAAGTCGCTGCCGCCGAAGTGGTTCTACGACGCGAACGGCAGCGCGCTGTTCGAGAAGATCACCGAGCTGCCGGAGTACTACCCGACCAGGGCCGAGCGGGCGATCCTGCGCGCCGCCGCACCCGCGGTCGCCGCGGCCAGCCGGGCGCACACGCTGGTCGAGCTGGGCTCCGGCTCCTCGGACAAGACCAGGCTGCTGCTGGACGCGCTGCAGGCGGCGGGCACGCTGCGCCGGTACGTGCCGGTGGACGTGAGCGAGGCGGCGCTGGCCGACGCGGCGCGGCGGCTGCTCGGGGAGTACCCGGGCCTGTCCGTGCACGCCCTGGTGTCGGACTTCGGCTACCGGCTCGGCCTGCCGGCCGCCGACGGTCCCGGCCAGCCCCGGCTGGTCGCGTTCCTGGGCAGCACGATCGGCAACATGCAGCCGTCCGAGCGGGCGGAATTCCTGGCCCGGATCCGGGCCGGGCTGTCCCCCGGCGACACGCTGCTGCTGGGCACCGACCTGGTCAAGGACCCGGCCACCCTGGTGGCTGCCTACGACGACCAGGCCGGCATCACCGCGGCGTTCAACAAGAACGTGCTCGCGGTGCTGAACGCCGAACTCGGCGCCGACTTCGACCTCGATGCCTTCGACCACGTGGCGCGCTGGGATCCGGCGGCCGAGTGGATCGAGATGCGGCTGCGCTCGGCGGCCGCGCAGACCGTGCGGCTGCCCGGCGTCGGGCTGACCGTCGAGTTCGCCGACGGCGAGGAGATGCGCACCGAGGTGTCGGCCAAGTTCCGGCGGGCCGGCGTCGAGGCGGAGCTGGCGGCGGCGGGATTCGCCATGCGGTCGTGGTGGACCGATCCGGACGGCCTGTTCGGCCTGTCCCTGTCCGATCCTGCCTGACCGCGTGGCGCCTGGCTAACCGCGCGGGGCCGCCGCGGTCCGCTCCGCGGCGGCCAGCGCGAGCAGTTCCTCGGCGTGTGCCTGGCCGAACTCCGAATGCTCCAGGCCGGCCAGCATCCGGGACAGCTCCCGTACCCGGCCGGGCGGGTCGAGCGCCACGACGCCGCTGCGGGTGACCAGGCCGTCGTCGGACTTCTGCACCACCAGGTGGGTGTCGGCGAACGCGGCGACCTGCGGCAGGTGGGTGACCACCACCACCTGCGCCAGCCGGGCCAGCCGGGCCAGCCGCCGCCCGATCTCCACCGCGGCCTTGCCGCCGACGCCGGCGTCCACCTCGTCGAAGACGAACGTGGGGACGGGGTCCGCGCCGGCGAACACCACCTCGATGGCCAGCATGACCCGGGACAGCTCGCCTCCCGACGCACCCTTGTGCAGCGGCAGCGGGGGCGCGCCTGGGTGTGCGGCCAGCCTGATCTCCACGTCGTCGCGGCCGTGCGGTCCGAGGTCGGCGGCCTGCGCGATGGCCACGCTCAGCTCGGCGTGCGGCATGGCCAGCGCGACCAGCTCGGTGGTGACCGCCTGGGCGAACCGGCCCGCGGCCTCCACCCGCAGCTCGGTCAGCTGCCCGGCGAGGTCATCGGCGCGGGCGGCCAGGTCGGCCTCCTCGGCGGCGAGCGCGCTGACCCGGTCGTCGTCGCCGTCCAGCTCGGTCAGCTGCAGAGCGGCGTCCTTGGCCCAGGCCAGCACGGCGGCCAGGGTTCCCGGCTGGTCGCCCTGGGTGCCGTAGGCGCGGACCAGCCTGGCCAGGTCGGCGCGGCGTTCCTGGACCACCGACAGCCGGGCCGGATCCGCCTCCACCGACTGGACGTAGGAGGCCAGCTCGCCCGCGACGTCGGAGATCACGTAGGCGACGTCGGCGAGCTGGCCGGCCAGGCCGCCGAGCGCCGCGTCGTGCTGGGCCACGCCGTCCAGCGCCTGCCGGGCGGCGGTGAGCAGCGCGGCCGCGTCCACGCCGTCGTAGCTGCCCGCCGACGGGTCACCGACCAGCGCCTCGTGCGCGCTGGTCGCCGCCACGTGCAGGGCGTCGGCGTTCGCCAGCCGCTCCTCCTCGGCGAGCAGCCCCTCGTCTTCCCCGGCGGAGGGCTCGACCTGCTCGATCTCGGCCAGCCCGGCGCGCAGATCCTCGGCCCGCTGGGCGCGCTCGCGAGCCCGTTCGGTCAGCGCGGCCAGCTGGCCGCGCACCTCCCGGTGCCGGTGGAAGACGCGCTGGTAGTCGGCCAGCACGGCGGCCAGTTTCGCGCCTGCGTACTGGTCCAGCGCACCGCGCTGCCTGGCCGGCTTCAGCAGCTGCTGCTGGTCGGCCTGGCCGTGCACGGCGACCAGTTCGTCGGCCAGGTAGGTAAGCAGCGACACCGGCACCGCGCGGCCGCCGGCGTGGGCGCGCGACCTGCCCTCCGCGGACACCGATCTGGAGATGACCAGCGTCACGCCGTCGTCGTCGAGCTCACCGCCGGCCTCGTCCACCTGCTGCGCCACGTGGCCGCCCGGGTCGATCCGCAGCCGGCCTTCGACGATGGCCCGGTCGGCGCCGGGCCGCACCCGCGCCGGGTCGCCGCGGCCGCCGAACAGCAGGCCGAGCCCGGTCACCACCATCGTCTTGCCGGCGCCGGTCTCGCCGGTGACCACGGTCAGCCCGGGTGAGGGCTCCAGGACGGCGTCGTCGATCACCCCGAGCCCGGTGATCCGCACTTCCTCAAGCATCGCCCTGTAACACCTCCTCTCCAGCCGGGGCCGCCGGCCGGCCGGCGGCTGAGCCGTCACGGGCCAGCCGGGCTTCCTCCGCAACGGTACGGCCATCCGTGGCCAGCCCCGGGTTCCTGGCCGCCTGCCGGCCGCGCCACCCGGTCACCGGCAGGCCGAACTTCGCGACCAGCCGGTCGGTGAACGGCGCACCCGCGCCGACCGCCCCGCTGCTGGGCTCCTCACGGCGCAGCCGGGCCAGCAGCACGGGCCGCTCACCCCGCCGCACCTCCACCCTGGCACCTGGCGGCAGGTTCACGCTACGGCGACCATCGCACCACAGCACGGCGCCTGTCATCTCGCCACGCCACGGGCCGGGGTCCGTGCCGACCTCGTCCGGCCCGACCGGCACCCTGCCGGTGCCGCCGATCACCTCGACGGCGAGCGTGGACGCCGGCGAGACCACCATCGGGCCTGCGAACAGCGCATGCGCACAGATCGGCACCAGCAGCAGCGCCTCCACCTCCGGCCAGACCACCGGCCCGCCGGCGGAGAACGCGTACGCGGTCGACCCGGTGGGGGTGGCGCAGATGACCCCGTCGCAGTCCAGCCGGGACAGCGGCCGCCCGTCTACCTCCGTGACCACCTCGAGCATCCCGATGCGCGCGGTCTTCTCCACGGTGGCCTCGTTCAGCGCCCAGGTGCCCGCGGTGACGCTGCCGTTCTGCCGCACGGTCACGTCGATCGTCATCCGGGCCTCGACCTCGTACTGGCGGCCCACCACCCGGTCCACGGTCTCGGCGAGGTCGTCCGGGTCGGCCTCGGCCAGGAACCCGACGTGGCCCAGGTTGACCCCGAGCAGCGGGGTGCCCGCGGGCCGGGCCGCCTCGGCCGCGCGCAGCAGCGTCCCGTCGCCGCCGATGACGATCACCACCTCCGCGCCGGCCGCCGCCGCCGGGCCGGGCGCGACCTCCTGGGTGGGGCAGTGCAGTTCGGCGGCCTCCCCGGGGAGCACGCGCACGGTCAGCCCGGCCGCGGTGAGCCGCTCGACCACGAACCGGGCGCTGCGCAGCGCCCGCTCCCGCCCGGTGTGCGCGACGAGGAGCACCGACCTCTTCCCATCCGTCATGCCGTGTTTGTGCTCCTCCTGGTGGCAGCCCGCACTATTGCGGGCCGCTCGCGATGGCCTGGTCAAGCTCGCTGTGGTCGAGCGGCGGCGCGCCGCGGCGCAGCCACAGGAAGTACTCCACGTTCCCGGCGGGCCCGGGCAGCGGGCTGGCGGTGACGCCTGCTACACCGAGGCCGTGGCCGGCCGCGGCGTTCGCGACCGCGGCCACCGCCCCGGCCCGCAGCGCGGGATCGCGGACCACGCCGCCCGGCCCGACCCGGCCCTTGCCCACCTCGAACTGCGGCTTCACCAGCAGCACGAAGTCGGCGTCAGGGGCGGCGCAGCGGACCAGCGCGGGCAGCGCGATGGCCAGCGAGATGAAGGACAGGTCGGCCACCACCAGCCCGGGCGGCGGTACCTGGGCCCCGGGCGGCCCGGCCACCTGCTCGGGCCGCAACTCACGCACGTTCACCCGTTCCAGCACGGTGACCCGGGGGTCGTTGCGCAGCGACCAGGCGAGCTGGCCGTAACCGACGTCCACCGCGACCACGTGCCCGGCGCCGGCCCGCAGCAGCACATCGGTGAAACCGCCGGTGGAGGCGCCCGCGTCCAGGCAGCGGCGGCCGGCCACGGTGAGCCCGGCGAAGGCCTCAAGCGCCCCGGCGAGCTTGTGGCCGCCACGCGACACGTAGCTGGGGCCGCTGTCCTCGCTAACGGTGATCGGGACGTCCCTGGCGACTTGCGTCGCGGGTTTGCCCGCGGTGAGCCCGGCCACCGCGACGCGGCCGCCGCTGATCAGCTCGGCGGCCTGTTCCCGTGACCGGGCCAGTCCCCGCCTGACCAGCTCGGCGTCGAGCCGCACCCGGCTGCTCATGGCAAGCGTCATCGCCTCAGTTGTCCGCCGGGCTGTCGTCGAGGTCGCTGAGCACCTGGCGCAGCTTGGCGTGTGCCTCTTCGAACACCGCGACGTGCTCGGCGAGCGGCCGCGCGGGCAGCCCGTCCAGCCCGGCGATCACCTCGTCCACTGGGGCCACACCGGTCAGCTCCGCCTGGCCGGGCACGTCATCCGCACGCTCCTGGCCAGGGCCGGCCAGGACTTCCGGCTGCCCGCTGTCGTGTTCCATATGCCGCTACGCTCCTCGTGCTTGCGCACTGCTTCCCCGAGGAACGCTACCGTCCCCGGCCGACAGGCCGGCGCATCACCCACGCCGGCCTGGCAATATAGGGCTCCAGCCGAGAGAGCGAGGTCTGGATGGCGACGGCGGAGGAATGCCGCAAGGCGCTGGAGGCGCTGCTGGGGCGCATCGGAGGGATGAGCACGGAGGAACGCGCCGCGCATTTCCCTGAGCGGACGGTCAGCGCCCGGGTGCCCGATCTCAGCCTGCTGTTCCTCAGCCGCCTTGGCCCGCACGGCGCCGACCCCATCACCGAAGCCGAGCCGGGCAGCAAGCCCGCGCAGATCAGGTTCACCGCGAAGAGCGACGACCTGGTGTGGATCGCCGAAGATCCCAAACGGTTCGCGCAGGCCTGGCTGACCGGGAAACTGAAGGTGGAGGCGAGCATTCTCGACCTGCTCCAGCTCCGCAAGTTCCTCTGACCCGGCGCGCGCGCCCCGGGCTGGCCGGCCGGGCTGACTGGCCGGGGGCAGGCAGGCCCGGCGCGGTTCAGTCGGCGGTGCCCGGCCACCAGATCGTGACGACCTCGCGGCCCGCGGATGCGAGCCCCGCCTGGGGTGCCGCGCCCGTCTCGGCCAGCGCGGCGGCGACCTCCCCGGTCCGCTCCGGCGGCAGGCACAGCCGCCGCCGGGTGACGTCGGCCAGTTCCTTCAGGCTCGCGTAGTCCCGCTCGGCCGGCCGGGACCAGCGCTGCGCACTGGGGTTCAGCCCCATCTCCTCCAGGATCCGCAGCAGGTCGTCCGCGGCCGGGGACTCCGGCCGCCGCAGGCCATGGAACCTCAGCCACAGGCCGTTGAGTGTGACCAGCGGGTGCCGGGCCGTCACTTCCACGATCACCGCCCGCCTCGCGTGCCCGGTGAGCGCGGTCACGAAAGGCGCCAGGTCCGGCACGTTGTACAGCACGTGATGGCAGGTCACCAGGTCCGCGGGCGGGACTCCGGCGGCCACCTCCAGCCAGCCGCCCGGCACGCAGCGCGCGGTGATGCCGCGCTCCCCCGCCCGGCTGGCGAGCAGTTCGAGCATCCCGGTGTCGCTGTCCACGGCGGTGAGTGAGGTGATGCGGCCGGCCAGCGGCAGGGACGCGGCCCCGGCCCCGGCCCCGACGTCGAGCACACTGCCCGGCGGGTCCAGCGCCGCCCACGCCCGGTCATACGACGGCCCCGACGGCGCGCCGCTCTCCCGGTCGGCGCGGCGGGCGAACACCTGCCTGGGCAGCACCCACGGAGTCTCCGTGACGGCCGCGGTGATGTGCTCGGGTATCTCCCACGAGGCCAGATCGGCCCGCCAGCCCTCCAGCAGCACTCCTAGAGGGCTAACCATGGACAGGCCGTTCTCGGGTCAGACGGCGCAGCCGCGCCGCTATGGACGCTCCGCTAGCCGCGCAAACCGTCACAATGACAGGATGGTAGCTGACGGCAAAGGGGCAATTGAGGTGACCGAGATGACCAGTGTGGTAGATCAGCCTCTCACCGGCGAACTCTCGGCGGCCGCCCAGACGGTGGGCTCCTTGCTCATGGGAGCGGCGCCGCTGGGCGTCGCGTTCTCCGGTGGTGTCGACTCCTCGGTCTTGCTCGCCCTGGCCATTCGGGCACTCGGCGCTGATCAGGTTGTTGCCATCCTCGCCGTCTCGCCAAGTCTGGGGGCGGACGAGCGTCTTGCGGCACACCGGGTGGCCACGGTTGTCGGCGCCCGCATCGTGGAGATTCAGACCAGGGAAGCCGACAACCCCGCCTACCGGGCTAACGGCCCTGATCGCTGCTTTTACTGCAAAGATGAGCTGTTTACCCGGATAGAAGATGAAGTAGCCGGTGCCTACGGCCTGGCGGCCGTGGCCTATGGCGAGAATGCCGATGACATGATGCGCCCCGATCGGCCTGGGTCCCGCGCGGCAAGCAACCACAAGGTCCTGCGGCCCCTGGCCGATGCGGGACTGGGTAAGGCCGCCGTGCGTGCCATCGCCCGGGCGCTGGAGCTCCCGAGTGCTGACAAGCCGGCCGCACCCTGCCTGGCGTCCCGCATTCCTCACCATCAGGAGGTCTCCGAGGCTAAGCTCGCTCAGATCGAGATGGCCGAGAAGGCTCTGCGGACCCTGGGCTTCGCCGAGTCGAGAGTGCGCCACCACGGCGAGCTGGCCCGTATCGAGCTTCCCGCCGGTGAACTCGTGCGAGCCGTCTCCGCCCCGGCGCGAGAGCAGATCCACACCGCCATCAGAGCCGCCGGCTTCCGGTTCGTCGCCGTCGATCTGCTGGGCATCCAGTCCGGTGCCTTCACGATGTCATTGCTGCCGGTCGTGCGTGACTGAGCCCTGGCAACCCCACGAGGCCATGGCGGCGTTCATCGAGCTGGACCACGACCGGGCTCGCCGCCGCGGCTACCCCGAGGCGGTTTACTGCGAGGGCAAGACACCGAGCCAGGTCAGCGCCGTCGCCCGGGCCATCAAGGCAGCCGGCACGACGACGTTGTTCACCCGTGCGGATCACGCGCACACCAAGGCGGTCCTGCGTGTCCTGCCTGACGCCTGCTACGACGAAGACGCGCGCATACTGGCCTGGCCACCTGAGCCCCCGGCTCCGCGCGGCGGGCAAGTTCTGGTGGTCGCCGCCGGCACCGCCGATTTCGGGATCGCGCGGGAGGCACAGCTGACCGCTAACTACCTCGGCCGTGCCGCCGATCTCGTTACCGATGTCGGCGTCGCCGGGCTGCATCGCATACTGGCCCGGCTCGACCAGCTCAGGGCGGCCCGCGTCATCATCGTGGTCGCCGGGATGGACGGCGCGCTGCCTGGCCTGGTCGCCGGCTTGGTTTCCGCGCCGGTGATCGCGGTGCCGACTTCCGTCGGCTACGGCGCGGCGCTACAGGGCCTGGCGCCTCTGCTTACCATGCTCAACTCGTGTGCGCCCGGCGTCGCCGTGGTCAACATCGACAACGGCTACGGCGCCGGACACCTGGCCGCCCAGATCGCGGCCCCGGCCTAGGCCAAGCCTGCCTGGACTCGCCTTCCCGGCACGAAACCTTCGCGCTCCGCGGCTGCCACGGCTTCCTCGAGCACCCGCCGGACCGGGACCGATCGTTCCGCCGCGACCTCCGCAGCATCATCGAACTCCGGTGTCGCATGGAGCACCTCGCCGCCACGATGCGCAACCTTGATGCGAACCCGCCCACCCGCGACCGGCAACGGCACCCAGAACCGGTCAAGCGCACTTCTGGTGACAGCGACTTCCCGTACCCCGATTGTGCTGGTCAGCTCGAAGATCAGCTGCCGCAGCACATCACGTCTGCTCACCGGGGTGAGCACGGCGAGCGTGTGAGCAGGGCGTCCCTTCTTCATCACGATCGGGACCAGCCATGCATCCGCCGCGCCCGCATCCAGCAACGACGCCAGGACAGTCGGCCACACGCGCGGGTCCAAGTCGTCGACATTGGTCTCCAGCACCGACATGACCACCGGATCACCCGGTTCCGCGGGCCGGTCGGTCCGGTCGCCCAGGACAACGCGCACGACGTTCGGATGCCCGGGAACATCTCTGGTGCCCGCACCCACGCCGACCGTGCGCACCGACATGGCAGGCAAGTCGCAGGACTCCTCCGACAGGGCGGTGAGCAGCGCCATGCCGGTCGGGGTGGCTAGTTCCCCTTCGCCGCCGGACAGCACGCGCCAGCCCGCCGACATCTCCAGCACCGCCGGCACGGGAACCGGAAGGTGGCCGTGGGACGCCGCGACCCGGCCAGAGCCCAGAGCTACGGCGCTGCAGGACATGCAAGCCACCCCTAGGCAGTCCAGCGCGGCACAGACGCCGACGACATCCGCGATCGAGTCCCAGCCTCCGGCCTCATGGAAGTGCACCTCATCAGCCGCGACCCCGTGCACTCGCGCTTCGGCCTCGGCCAGCCGCCGGAACACGCGCCGAGCTCGTTCCCGCACCTGCGCCGCGAGATCCGCGTGCTCGAGCATGACCTGGATGTCGCGCCAGCTGCGATGCACCTGGTCCTCCGCCACGAGCTGCACGTCCACCTTGACGGCGCGCATCCCGGCCCGCCGGACCGGTGCGGTCGTCAACCGGATCGATTCCGGCGCCACAGCGTCCACGGCGGCCTGCAGCGTGGCCAGGGGCGCGCCGGCATCGACGAGCGCGGCGAGCAACATATCGCCGGCCACACCAGCCGTCGCATCCACCCAGGCGTGCCTGCCTGCACCGGCTGATGTCATAAGGACAACCCGGTCAGACGAACAGCGGGTCGGCCGCCGTCCGCTCGGCCAGCGCGCTCATCGCCGCGTCGTCCGGCGCCCCGGCGAACCGGCTGGCCGCGCCGAGCACCTTCGGGAGCAGGTCCACGTCTCCCGCGCTGGCGAGGAACGTCCCGGGGCGGCCCAGCGCCCACCACACCGCGAGATCGATGTCGTCCTGCTGCTCGAGCGGCTCGTACCAGGTCATCCGGGTGTGCGGCCGGCCCGCCCAGGGACGCAGCGCGATCGACTTGATCGTCTGCACCGCGACCCGCCGCTCGCGGCAGGTCTCGTACAGGGCGTCGAAGTTGCCGGCGTAGTAGGGGTTCTGCATGGTGACGAAGTTGTACGGGAGCAGTACCGAGTCGAAGTCGAACCGCTCGAGGCTGCGCCGGTGCGTCGCGGCGATCTGGCTGCCGTGGCCGGTGACACCGATCGAGCGGACGAGGCCCTGCTCCCGGGCTTCAACGGCGGCCTCGAGCGCCCCGCCCGGGCTCAGGGCGACGTCCCACTCGATCGGATCGGCCAGGGAGTGCAGCTGCCACAGGTCGACATGGTCGACGCCCATCCGGTCCAGGGACCGGTGCAGTTCCTCGCGGGCCCCGGCTGCGGTGCGCTCGTCGCCCTTGGTGGCCAGGAAGAACCGGCCCGGTTCGCGCTGCAGCCACGGCCGGATGCGCACCTCTGCCTCGCCGTAGGACGAGGCCACGTCCAGATGGTTCACCCCGTGGGAGAGCAGGAGGTCCAGGGTCTCGTCCGCGACCCGCTGGGAGACCTGCCCGAGAGCCGCCCCTCCGAAGATCACCCGGCTGCTCTGGTGGCCGGTGCGGCCGAACTCTGCCTGTTCGATAGGCACGAGACCTCCCGAAGTGCCGAAAGCTGAATCTGAGAGTACAGCGGATCGCGGCGGCAGGTCGGCGCGAGCGTGCCCAAGCGTATAGTCCGGATCATATGATCAGCTGCGGTATGACGGGCGATCGGCCAGGGATGGATTGGCTGCCTGGCGATGGGTAACCGGCAGTGGGTAATGGCCCGCCACGCGCCCGACGTGCTGAGGTGACCTGGATGGCTGACTATTACCGGGCCCGGATTCCCTACGAATCCTGCGCGCTTGCCGGGCACTGGACCAGGGCGGCCCGACGCCGGAGCAGATCACATCGGCGCGGGCCCGGGTGACATGAGAAGGGAACGGTGTGCCTGACGAGCTTGACACGCTGGCCGGCCAGCTGACCGAGCGTCTGGCCGGATTGGGCAGCGCCCTGATCGCGTTCTCCGGCGGGGTGGACTCCTCTCTGGTCGCTGCGCTGGCCGCCCGGGCGCTCGGGGAACAAGCCCTCGCCGTCACCGCTGTCTCGCCCGCCCTCGCGTCCGGGGAGCTGGACGGCGCCCGGTCGGTCGCCCGGGCGGTAGGCGTCCGCCACGAGCTGATCAGCACGGCCGAGCTGGAGCGCGACGACTACCGGCGCAACGACCGCTTCCGCTGCTACTACTGCAAATCCGAGTTGTACGAGCGGCTGGCCGTGCTGGCCCGGCGCCGCGGATTCGGCGCCGTGCTGTCCGGCGCCAACGCCGACGACACGGGTGACTGGCGGCCCGGTCTGCGCGCGGCGGCCGAGCACGATGTCCGGCATCCCCTGCTGGAGGCGTCCGTGGGGAAGGACCAGGTCCGGGCGCTGGCGCAGCACCTGGGAGTTCCGAGTGCGGACAAGCCCGCGTCGCCCTGCCTGGCATCGCGGCTGCCTTACGGCACCCCGGTCAGCGCCGATGTGCTGTCGCAGGTGGACCGGGCCGAGCTGAGCCTGAAGCAGCGCGGCTACCGCGAACTGCGGGTGCGGCATTTCGGTGATCTCGGCCGGGTGCAGCTCGGCGCGGCGGATCTGCCGCGGGTGGCGGACCCGGACGAGCATGCGGCGGTACTGGCCTGCGTCCGGGCGGCTGGATATCAGCGCGCGGAGATCGACGAGCGGCCGTTGCGGTCCGGTTCGCTGAACCTCGACGTCACTCCGGTCAGCCGTGCCGGCTGAGGTTCCCGGTGTGCCGCCCGGAACGGAGACCGGGGCGGCGGGCGTCCCGCTGGGCGAGTTCGCCCTGCTGGACGTAGATCGTCGGCGGCGGACCGGCGTCCCGGAAGTGGTTTTCGGCGAAGCCAAGACGTCCGAGCAGATCTTCGCGCTTCTGGCCGAGTTGCGGGCCCGCGATCCGGAGGCACCGGCCCTGGCGACACGCTGCCCCGCCGACGTCCTGGACGAGGCGGCCACCCGTTTCCCTGGCGATGCCGTACACGCCGATCAAGTGGCCGGAACGGTCGCCGTCGGGACCCTGCCGCCCGCGCGCGGCAACGTGCTGGTCGTGACGGCCGGCACCACGGACCTGAAAGTTGCCCGGGAATGTGCTGCGACGCTGGCCGTGCTGGGCGTCCGCGCGGATGTCCTCGCTGACGTGGGTGTGGCCGGGCTCGGGCGGCTGCTGTCCCGGCTAGACGACCTGCGCGCCGCCGAGTGCGTGGTGGTCGTGGCCGGGATGGACGGTGCCCTGCCGAGTGTGGTCGCCGGACTGGTCAGCGCGCCGGTGATCGGCGTGCCAACGAGTATCGGCTACGGCGTCGCGGCGGGCGGCCTGGCCGCAGCGGCCAGCATGCTCGCCTCGTGCAGCCCGGGTCTGGTCGTCGTCAACATCGACAACGGGTTCGGGGCGGCCGCGCACGCCGCCAAGATCATCCGCGCGGTTCACCGATGACGGACCGGCCGGGTGCCGCCTACATCGACGCGACCGCGGGCGTGGCCGGCGACATGCTGCTTGCCGCCCTGCTCGACGCGGGCGCCGACGCGGAGCGGGTGCGCGGAGCTATTGCCTCACTCGGCGTGCCCGGTCTCGGGCTGCGGACCGAGGCCGCCCGCCGGGGCGGCCTCGCGTGCCTACGGGCGGTGATCACCACGCCGACGGCGACCGACCGCCCACGACGCCTCGCGGACGTGCTCGGGCACGTCGGCGCCAGTGACCTCCGCCCGGCCGGCCAGGATCTCGCGACACGGGTCTTCCGGCTGCTGGCCGAGGCGGAGGGGGCGGTGCACGGCGAGCCACCCGAAGACGTGCACTTTCACGAGGTGGGTGCGTTCGACTCACTGGCCGACGTGGTGGGATCGGCGGCCGCACTGGAGGATCTCGGACTGCTGCGGCCCGGCGCGGTGGTTTCCTGCTCGGCGCTGGCCGCCGGAAGCGGATTCGTCAACAGCCAGCACGGCCGCCTCCCGGTGCCGGCCCCCGCAGTCCTCCGCATCGCCGCCGCGGCCGGCCTGGACCTGGCCGGCGGCGACCTGGCGGGTGAGCGCACCACCCCGACCGGTGCTGCCCTGCTCGCGGCGGCGGCCGCACCGGGCGGCTTTCCAGCCATGACGGTACACGCGGTGGGCACTGGCGGCGGCGGCCGGGACACTCCGGACCGGCCCAACATCACTCGGGTGGTCGTCGGCGAGGCCAGCGTGGAGCGGGACCTGCGCGAGGGTGACGTGACCGTCGTCGAGAGCACAGTCGATGACCTCGACCCCCGGCTGTGGCCTTCGGTCCTTCAGGCGGTACGGGCGGCCGGCGCCTGGGACTGCTGGTGTACCCCGATCGTCGGCCGGCACGGCCGCCCGGGGCAGGTCCTCACCGCCCTGTGCGCTGAACCGGTCCGTCGCGCCGTGGCCGCCGCGATTTTCGCCCACACCGGAACGCTTGGCGTCCGCTGGTCCAGGATGAACCGGCTGACCGCCTCCCGCACCTCGGTAGCGGTGGAAGTGGGACCGCCGGGCAGCGGCCAGGTCGTTACGGTCAAGGTGGCCGACACCGCCGATGGCCTCGCGGGCTTCGGAACAGTCACGGCGGAGTTGGCCGAGGCGGAAGCCGCCGCCCGGGCCCTGGGCTGGCCGGTGCGGGCCGTCTGCGAGGCCGCCGTCGCGCAGTACCGCGCCCAGGACCTGGTCACGATGGCACAACCGGCACCAGAAACGGGCCCGTCGATGTCGTTATCAGCGCCAGTAGATGATCAGGCATGCCACCGCGAGCACGACGCACTCCACGACGGCAGTGCGGCCTGCGGTCTCGGCGGCGACGTAAATGGCCCTCCGGCAAGCCCACACCGAGTTCGCCGCTCCGCGTACCGACAGCCGGTAGCAGTGCAGGCGGTCATGCCAGTTCGGCGATCACCGCGCGGACCATGCGGCGGCCGTGCTCGGCCATGCGCGGGAAGGTGTGCCGGTAGTAGTCGATGCCGGTCAGCGATGGTGCCAGGGCCCAGCCGCAGGCGCGGCGCCAGGTAGCGTCGTCGTACCCGATCGCCTCCCGGTAGGCGTCCCGGGCCGCGCCGGTGAAGGTCCACAGCGCCGGAGCCACGTCCGGCGCCGGATCGCCGAGGCCGAGCGCACCGAAGTCGATGACCGCGGCCAGCCGGCCGCGGTCGGTGATCAGGTTGCCTGGCTGCAGATCACCATGGATCCACACCGGGTCGCGGTCCCAGTCACGAGCGGCCAGGCAAGCGTCCCAGGCCGCCTCGGCCGCGGTCACGTCGAAGCCGTCGTCGTGCGCGGCGAGCCTGGGCAGCACCCGGCGGACGCCGTCATCGGCGTGGCGCAGCGCTGACCCGCGCGAACCCGGCGGCTTGACCGGGCCTCCGGCCGGATTCACCCCGTGCAGGGCGCGCGCGAAGGCTGCCACATCGCGGGCCAGGGGCACGTCATCGCAACCGAGCCTGGGCGGCGTGCTCCCCGCGATCCACGGCACCACACTCCACCGCCACGGGTACCCCGCACCTGGCTCGCCCAGGTGCAGCGGAACGGGAATCCGCGCCGGCAGGCGGGGCGCCAGCACGGGCAGCCACCGTGCGTCGGAATCGGCCTGGTCGACGGCCCAGGCGATCTTGGGCATCCGGGCGAGCAGTTCGCCGCCGATCCGAAACAGGACGTGGTCGGTGCCCTCCACCGCGCCGGGCAGGGGCGTCACCGGAAGGCCAGCCCACTGCGGGCACTGGGCCGCCACCAGGCGGCGCACCTGCCCGGCGGTGGCTCGGATCTCGTCATCATGGATAGGCACGACTGGCACGGTAATACGGCCAGCGGTGTGGTGCCAGCCGATCAAGTGCCCGGCACCGACAGGGGAAATCGTCGTCGCTCACCCGGGGACCGTTTCATGGGCTGTTGCAATCGTTCAAGCGCTATGCGGCAACCAATGAAACGCGGGTGTCCTGCTGACGACCCGCTGGGCGGGCTGTTTCTCAGGTGACCGCGTATAAAACGGCCGTTCTGCGGCCCGTCCTCAGCGGAAGGCAACGTAGCTTGCCTGCTTTTACCTAGTTACTTCGCCCTGAAAAAACCCGCGTCGTGGTCTATGACGGCCGGGGTGCGGAGGGAAGATGACCTCCGCACCCGGGCCAGCCGCGAACTCCTTGCCAAGGACAACCGCACCGGCGAATAGGGCGAGCACGCTCCGCAACAGCCTTCTCGAACGCCTATCGACTCGGCGCACGGCGGGCACTACCTTGACCTCATGGCAGCCAGTATCTCTTTCTTTGACCATGTCGGGTTGATCGTCGATGACCTCGAAACCATGGCAGCTTTCTTCACTGGCCTCGGCTTCATCCGCGACGACCTTGGCGAGTCCCGCGGCACCTGGGTGGACCGCATCGTCGGACTCAACGGAACCGTGCAGGAGATCGTGCTTATCTCAGCCCCGGACGGCAGCGGGCATATCGAGTTGACCAAGTTCCGCTCACCCCAAAAAGAAGGCATGCCGCGTGGACTGCCATCGAACGCCTACGGCCTGCGGCACATCGCTTACCGAGTAACGAACGTCAACGCGACCGTCCTCCGCGCACGCGAACTGGGATACGGCCTCGTCGGCGAGGTCGCCGACTACCATGACCTCTTCCGCCTCGCCTACGTCCGCGGTCCCGAGGGACTGATCCTCGAGCTGACAGAGGACCTGAAGGCAGCACCCAGTGGCGAGTGAACTTCGACACGGACAGCCGATTAGGACCGCCACCCCGTCAGGGTCAGTCTTCACCCGGAACCACGATCACCAGAGGTCCGCCTGACCGCCTCGACATGGGAAATGGACGACGGGCGGCTCATCGACGGCGACCCGAAGTCGCGCGCCGGCACCCCGACGGTCGCATTTCCGGCCGACATCGTGCCCGGGCTCGCCGACCACCTGGAGCGCCTCGCCGATCCTAAGCCGAACGGGTTCGTCTTCATCGAGCCGAAGGGCGGGCGGCTGCGCCGGTCGAACTTCCGCGAGGTCTGGTACCGAGTCAGGGGAGCGGTCGGCCTGCCGGAACTCCACTTCCACGACCTGCGGCACACCGGCAACACGATGGCGGCCGCGCAAGGCGCCAGCCTCAAGGAGCT
>DASYAV010000133.1:0-252739 GCA_036501145.1 Streptosporangiaceae bacterium
GATCAGCCACCCCGATCCGACGACCGGCCGGGGCGGTCTGACCAGCCGGGCGTGCCCGACTCGCCAGCCAGGGCCGACAGGCCCGATACCCCATCCCCTGCCGACCGGGAGCCGCGCCCGGACCGCCCGGCGTCAGCCGAGAACCAGCGCCGGACGCGCGCGCTCGAGGCGCTGCCGCCCGGTCATCCGAGTTCTCCCTACCAGGCCGATGGCAGCCGCCGTCCCGCAGAACCGAGCCTGCGCAGTCTGGAACTCCCCATCCCCGACGAGATAGCCGAAGAGTGGGGCATGGTCCCCAGCAGCCAGAACAAAGGCGCCAGCGATCGGGGAAACAGCGGCGACTGGGCCTCGAACTGGAATGAATGGGGTGCAGGCACCGGCGAACCGGCGGGCACCGACGGCGGGCACAGCCAGGAGCGCGGCGGGAACGCTCATGGCCAGGACGGCAACACTGGCTGGGAAAGCTGGGATGACAACCCTGGCGGGGACGACGGCAATGGCGGACGTGACTATGACGCCGACGGGGCATCCAGTAAGGCCGATGACGCGGCTTGGAGCATTAGCGAACTGACCGGCGAGAACCACGGCCAGGCTGGGGAAACCGGCGACGGGTTCGTTCCGGCAGTGCGGGGGAAGCACGGCACCGCCGACAACACAACCGGGCGGGCGCGGGATGACAACGCACAGACCGCTGACGCCGTACCCCCGCCCGAGGCGATACACCGCTACTACTGGACGGAAGTCCCGCGTTTCAAGAGCATGTGGGGCAACCACGAATCCTCCTGGCCCAAAGAGAGCCAGCCGGCAGCCAAGATAGACCGCTCCGGCGACCCACCCGGCTCCTGGCGCACCGACAGCAACCTGCTCCTAAGCCCGGAGAAGCACGACCGCACGAAAGAAGCCATCAGCGAAGTGCACGGCGTCGAATCACACGTGACTGAGGATCTTCGTCAGATTAAGGACGAGTCGCCGCACAGCGCCGAACTAGTCGGCCTGGAGTTCCGCCGCAAAGGCGAAGACCGCCTCAAAGAAAAAGTAGCTGAAGTGCTAAGTGCGGCGGGTCCGGACGCGACACCCCAAGAGGTAGTGAACGCCGTTCCTGATGCCATAAGGTACACTTTCCGGTTCAGTAAGGAAGATTATACTTCCGGTTATCAGGACATTAGCCGGCGTATGGAAGAACGTGGTTACGAACTGCACTACAACAAAAATCACTGGGAGGATTCCGGTTATAAAGGCATCAACACTCGCTGGCTTACGCCACAAGGGCAGCGGTTCGAAGTGCAATTTCACACACCGGAAAGCTATCATGCTAAGCAGGAAGTCACGCACGAGGCATACGAACGGATCCGCAATCCGCTAACCACTGATGAAGAGCGACTCGCACTCGATACATTCCAGGCTGAGGTCTGCTCATGGATTCCAGCACCTGCTGAAGCGACTACTATTTCGGACATCCCGAAGAAGGGCTACTAGATGCCGGATAAGATCACATTCTATGCAGTCGTCGGAGGTGACCGCACAATCGACAATCCTTACGGACTCGTTCGGCGTCTAGAGTTCGATGGTGATGGGTTTACCGACGAAGGTCTCAGAAAAGACTTTAGCTGGGCATTCACTCCGGCCATCGCTGAATGGAAGCACGGCGACTTCATGTACGAGCTGATCGAGATCAGCCACCATGACCAGGTCACGAAGATCATCGAGTACTTCCGCTCGCAGTGGGGGCCGTACGGCCAGCCACTGGATTCCTGACCTGCAGCCCTGATGTCCGAGTTGCGCCGGGTGCCGCCACCCGAACTGCGAGCCGTGGAGCAGCCACGGCCAACGGCGGCTCCCCCGGAACGGCTCGCCCCAGCCGATCGCCCACAGGCACCACGCATCCGCGAGGAGACCGCAGAACGCCGCGCAGATTCGGCACCCGAGCCGCACGACTCCCGGGACGGTAACCGGCAAGAGACCGACCGGATCCCCGAGTCACTGGCCCGCTTCGAGCCGAAGCGCGCCGGTCTTCCAGATGTGTCGAAGGACGACGCCAGCCACTACATCGAATCCCAGCGCGGCGACCGGCCCTGGCTGAACAGCGCCCGGCACGAGCGCCCCGAAGTGCAGCAGGTATTCGCCGCCCTCGACCAAGGCAGCGGTCACGCGCACATCCGCCACGAAGGCTGGCTCAGCGCTGAAAAGAGCCAACTCCGCGTGCAGTACCTGCTAGACCCCGCCCAGCTTGACCCAGTCAAACAAGCCGAGGGCAAGGACGGGCTGCACCCCGGCGACAAAGACCACTTCTGCAGCCCCACATCCTCAGCTATCCGCGATCCCGCCGCATTCGCCGCCGCTTTCGCACGCGGTACAGAGCGCCCGGATGTCCGCCGAGCGTTGGAAACCCCGTTCAGTAAAGGTTTGAAGCCCGACTCAGTGACCCTGCCCATCACTGACCTTCTCGGCCCAAATGGGTACCGCCACTGCGAGGGATATCAGCTCGCAGGAGATGATTTGAAGCAGGCAGCCAAGGATCGCAAGACCTGGGTCAAGGAGACGCGTACAGGCGAGACACCGTCAGTACCGCAACCATTGCTGGTGCCGGTGGACTTCCGCGGTGGCACCATTGAGTTCCGGTTCAAGGCCAACGAGGCTAAGACCGGATACGAAGCCGTCACCATGTTCCCTGCTCCTCTCGGCCAGGAGCCTAAACATCCATGATGGAGTGATCTTGTACCCCAACCATTCCTGGCGACGGGACCCGAACTCACCGTTCGCGTTCTTCCTCAGGGTTGTCGATACCTATCTTCACCCGGAGAGTGGCTCCGACACTGATGACCTCGCCGAGTGGATCAAAGACGGAGAGCCAAAGGAAGAAGTCGTCCGGTTTAAAGAAGAGTTCCGTCGTCTCCTGTCCGGGGAGTTGGACAAGCTCCCCGACTACGCGCTGTTTACCGCGTCGGCATATGACGACGGCTCCGACGAGGCGTTCCTGCGCCGCCTGTGGCAGGAGCTCTACGGAGACGAACCGGTGTAACCGGGACAGCAGGTCTCCTAGCGCCAGCGCGGTTGCACAGGACAAGCACTGCCCGTATGTGTGATCAGCTCTGGTCTCATGGTCAGCGGTGGGATTCGGCGGGGAAGCGCTCCAAACGCCCGGCGGTACCCGAGTAGGGTCGGCGGCGTGCTCCCTCCGTCTGCCACCCTAATCTCCGCCGATCTAGCCGATGCCGCCCTTTCTTGCCCAGCCCTGGTTCGCGCCCGCAAGCTGGCCGATTGGGTCGGAGCGGGGCGGGAACTGACCTCCAGCGGGGTGCTGCGCCCCGCGGTCGCCGCCGAAGCCTGCCGGGCACTCGGCATACCGCTGTCCGCGAAGCGCCTGCGCAGCGCGCTCGACGTCGATGAGCTCATGCTGGACTGGGCCGTGGCGAGCGATGCCGGGTTCATCGTGGCGCAAGGCCGCTACGCCTACGCCTCACCCGATCTGGCCGCACCACCGGATCCAGGGCTTCTGCTGAACGCATGGGTGACGGCGGCGGTCACTGGACTGGGCGTACCCGATGAGCCCTGCGCCGGCTGCCTCACCGTGCTGCACGAACTCCACACGAACGGCCAGCCCCAGTCCATCGAAGATCTGGCCACCGCAGTGACCGCGGTGGGCGAGTTCGAGACGGCGCAAGCTGAGCCCTGCCCCGACTGCGGTGGCATCCACAATTCACCGGATCTGCTCGGCCTCGGCGGTCTCATCGACGACGAGGACATCGACGGCGTGGACGGTTTGGAACACGCCGAAGGCACGGTAGTGGGACTCGCAGCCTTCGGCGCGGTAGCCACCGCGAACGGGAGCGCGCCGGACGGCGCCGCCGCCGACGGTCCGTTCCGGCTGACGCCACTGGGCTCCATGCTGGCGGCGGCGGTCTTCGAGGGAAGCGCACCCGCGGCGGACGCGGATGCCGGAGCCGTGATATCGGCGATCAGCGACGTGCCACCCTCGGTGGCGTGGACCATGATGCGTCCGTGGCTGGACGCCCGATCCGCCGACTCCGCGGTCGGGGAACTGCTGGCCTTCGCCGAAACGGCGTCCGCTGGCCAGCGCGTCGCCGCCATCGCCCTGGCCAGCGAGGTGGGACCCAAGGCGGCAAGAACATGGCGGCAGTGGGCCAAGCGGCCCGGATTCGGTGCCTACGCCCGCCAGTGGCTGGCCGACCACCGGAAGCCGGCGGCCCATGATCCCTCGGACGAGGCGTGGCTGGCCGTCGATGCGCTCGCCATCATGCTGGACGCCCTCTCCGACGCGCTGCCGCCGTTCCTGCTGGCCGCGGCCGTCCAGCAGCAACTCGGCACCGAGGCCACCGAACTGCTGCCGTTGCTGCGCGAGTCCGGCCACCCAGCCGCGGACGGCATCATGACCCAGCTGGGCCTCCAGCCAGCACCGACCGGCCGGCTGAGCCTGGTGCCGTCACTGCCCGATCTGCCGGGACTGCAGGACCCGCTCTCAGCGCGGCCGGGAACAGCTGCGGGCCGCAGGGCGCGCCCCAAGCGTGGTCAGCGCACCGCGGCCGACCAGCGCAGCGGAACCTGCCAAATCAAGATCTCGCTGTGCGGAGTCACCAAGCCGCCGGTCTGGCGCCGCGTCGTGATCCCGGCCGACATCACACTGGGAGAACTGCACGGGGTGATCCAGCAGGCTATGGGATGGGAAGACGGCCATCTTCACGTGTTCAGCACCGGGGGGCAGCAGTACGGCTCGCCCGACCCCGAACTCGGGCACGCCGACGAGGCGAGCGTCCGCCTGCTGGACCTTCTCTCCGCGCCTGGCGACAAACTGCGCTACACCTACGACTTCGGTGACGACTGGGAGCACGACATCGCGCTGGAGGACATCTCTCTGGACGAGGCCGCGGCCGTCTCCCCGTCCTGCCCGGCGGGCAAGGGTGCCTGCCCGCCCGAGGACTGCGGCGGGATATGGGGGTACGCCCATCTCCAAGACGTCCTCGCCGACCCCCGCGACGAGGACCATGGTGACATGCTCGACTGGCTGGGCCTGGACTCGGCAGACGAGTTCGACCCCAGGAAGTTCTCCATCGACGAGGTGAACACCAGGCTCGCCCACCTCACCATTGCGCGCTGACCGAACGAGCCGCCGCACGGGCCCACCATGCGGCACAGGGGTCACCAGCAGCACCGGGCGGCTTTCTGCTGAACGGCTGCCGCCACCTGACCGCCGACCGCACCGCACACCAGGTCCGAGGTGGCGGAATGCCGCGCATCCTGACCCCGCGAGGCACCCGCGCCGTGGCGGCCGGACGTCATCTGGGGACTGTCAGTACCCGGCGGGATGCTTCGGGTCACCACGCATTCCCCGAGGCATGGGATGACCGTTCCCCTACCTCCGGGCATATGCGGCACAACAAGACTGTTGTACCCTAGACGAAAAGAAGATCATGCCGCACAGACTGGTGATGACGCGCCAGGTCCGGGACTGGCTGCACGTGCTGCGGTCAGGGGATCCGGTCACTCGCAGGCTCGTCGCGGAAGCCATCGACCGGCTGCTGGACAACGGTCCCGCTCTCGGCCGTCCGCTGGCGGATCGGATTTCCGGCTCCCGGCTGCACAACCTCAAGGAGCTGCGCCCGGGCTCCAGCGGCACCACCGAAGTGCGGATTTTGTTCATCTTCGATCCGGCGCGCAACGCGGTGCTGCTGGTCGCGGGGGACAAGTCCGGCCGGTGGGAGCAGGGGTACCGGGACGCCATCCCGGCGGCCGAGCTGGCGTACCAGGCATACCTGAAGGGAACGGGACGGCGATGAGCGAGGAACCTGAGTTCTTCACTTACACGCGCGAGGAGTTCCTGGACGAGTTCGTCCATCCCGACGACCGTCAAGCGGTGGAGGACGCCCGCCAGCGGCGAACGCTACAGATCCGGGCCGAGTACCTGGCCGAGATGCGCAAGAAGGCCGGACTGACCCAGGCCGAGGTCGCCGACGCAATGGGCGTATCCCAGCAGCGGGTCTCGGCTATCGAGAGCGGCGCCGTGGCCGAGCTGGCAACACTGGGCGACTACGTCCGAGCTCTTGGCGGGGAACTGAAGGTCATAGCCGACTTCGGTGACTCCTGGCGTCGCGTCGCCTGACATGCTAGCGGTCCGATTCCGGTGACCATTCTTCGGCGAAGGTTTCCATCTGGCGGATGACTCGTTCGGTGGCTTCGGGCTGGGCGTCCGGGGGGTAGCCGTGCTTGGCGAGCAGCCGTTTGATGATGGAGCGGACCTTGGCGCGCACGTCGTCCCGAGACACCCAGTCGACGGTCACGCTGTTCCGGAGCGTTTGCACCAGGTCACGGGCGATTTCGGCGAGCACGCTGGTGCCCATCTCGGTCAAGGCCGACTCGTTCTCGGCGACGGCATCGTAGAAGGCCAGTTCGTCCTGGCTGAGCGCCGGGGTGAACTGGCCGCCGTGGCGTGCGTCAGCGGATATTTCGTTGGCCATGGCGACAAGTTCGGCGATGACCTCTGCCGCGGTCAGATTCTGGTTGGTGTAACGGGTCATGAGGTTGACCAGCCGGTCGGAGAAACTCTGCTGGCGGACGATATTGTGCCTGGTCACCGTGCGCATCTGCTGTTCCACCAGGCGGCGGAGCGCCTCGATCGTGAGATGCGGATGCTGGGTGTCCTGCATCTTCTTGATGAATGCCGCATCCAGGTGCGACAGGTCGGGCCGGCCGATGCCCGCCGCCTCGTAGATGTCGGTGACCCCGCCTGCCTCGATAGCTCCCGCGGTGAGCTGCCGGAGGTACAGCTCCACGTCGCGGGGCACGGACAGGCCGCGGGCCCGCCGATCCTCCGCGTCCAGGTTCGCCATCCAGACCCGGACTTCCTCGAAGAAGGCAATGTCGTCCCGGTAGGCGTTCAGCTCACCCCTGGTCGAGCAGAGCGCGTAGAACCTGGCCAGCCTGGCAGCTTCGGCGCGGAAGCGGTCGGCTAGGGTGGGCTCGCCGTCCTCCGTCTGGTTGCCGGGTGTGGTGGGGACGCGCAGGAAGTTAGCCGTGCCGTACACCGCGCTCTTGAACGCCCTGGGCGACCTGGCGGCCAGCTTTCCGCGCCAGTCGTAGCCGGCCAGGATGACGCTGCCGATGACGTCGTGCAGCTCACGCACCTTGGCGAACGCCTCGTCGGTGTCCCGGCCGTACGGAGGCCGGGAGCGAACAGGCCCCGGCGAGCCAGCAGCACCGCCGGGGCCGGCGGCCTGTGCTTGTAACCCGCGGCGGCGGGTTGTCGGTGCCTGCGTGGATAGTGGCGGCATCCCGATTCCGAAGGAGCCGCCATGTGCTGGATGTGTGATCATCCGGGCAGCAGCAGAGCCGACTACCTGGACTACATGCGGAACGTCATGGACCGCTGTGGCTGGGCTGTGCAGGGCATCGAGCGGGACGGGCCCCACCCGCCGTGGGCGTACACAGTGGGGCTCACCCGGCTCGGCCGACCGGAACTGGTGGTCACCGGCATGTCGCTGCACCGGGCCACGCATCTGCTCAACGACATGGCGGCGCACTCGCTGCACGCCGACAATCCCAAGCTTGGCGAGCAGATCGAACTCACCGGCGGTCCGGTCATCCAGATGATCGGTGTGGCGGAGCCGACGGCACACCTGCGGATCGCGACCGAGATGTTCGGGCCACGCATCCGGGCGCTGCAGGTCGTGCATGCGGACGACCGCGGTCACTGGCCCTGGGAACGCGGTTACCGCGGCGTCCGGGGTGGCCAGCCGGTGCTGGGGCTGGTGGACCCGACCGCCACCATGCCCGCCTCCCCCATCGCGTGGGTTGTCCCGCCAAGCAGCCCGGCAGCCCCCGCCGAAGGCACCGAGACGCCCGCCGCCGGCACCACGGCGCCAACCGCAGCACCCAGCCGACGGCCGACGGGCCGACGAGATGCCGCTAAGCGGCGGCCCAGCCGGGGATCGGGAAAGCGGCGAGCGTCCCGCGGACCTCGGCAGCGATCCGCTCGATCGTCGCCTCGTCCTCCTTCGCCGCGGCGGTGATCGCCTCGTCCATCCAGGCGGCGATCGGTGCCATGTGCTCTTCGCGCAGCCCGCGAGTGGTGATCGCCGGGGTGCCGAGCCGGATACCGGATGGGTCGAACGGCTTGCGCTTGTCGAACGGGACGGTGTTGTAGTTGAGCTCGATACCTGCCCGGTCGAGGGCCTTTGCCGCAGGCTTGCCGCCGATGCCCTGCGGAGTCAGGTCGGCGAGGATCAGGTGATTGTCCGTGCCGCCCGAGACCAGGGTGTAGCCCCGCTCGTTCAGCGCCGCGGCCAGCGCCTTGGCGTTGCGAACCACCTGCGCCGCGTACTCGCGGAAGTCCGCCTGTGCCGCCTCGTGCAGGGCCACCGCGATCGCCGCGGTGGTGTGGTTGTGCGGGCCGCCCTGCAGGCCAGGGAACACCGCCCGGTCCAGCGCCTTCGCATGCTCTTCGTCGGACATGATCATGGCGCCGCGCGGGCCGCGCAGCGTCTTGTGCGTGGTCGTGGTGATGACCCCGGCGTGGCCGACCGGCGAGGGATGGGCACCGCCGGCGATCAGCCCGGCGATGTGCGCGATGTCGGCCACCAGCACCGCCCCCACCTCGGCGGCGATCTCGGCGAACGCCGGGAAGTCGATCGTGCGCGGGATCGCGGTCCCCCCGCAGAAGATCAGCTTCGGCCGCTCGCGGCGGGCCATGTCCCTGACCTCGTCCATGTCTACCCGCCCGGTGTCGGCACGGACGCCGTACTGCACCGCCCGGAACCACTTGCCGGTGGCCGACACCGACCAGCCATGGGTCAGGTGGCCACCCATCGGCAGCGCCATGCCCATGATCGTGTCGCCTGGCGTGGCCAGGGCCAGGTACACGGCGAGGTTCGCGGGGGAGCCCGAGTACGGCTGCACGTTGGCGTGGTCCACGCCGAACAGCGCCTTGGCCCGGTCCCTGGCCAGGTTCTCGATCACGTCGATGACCTGCTGGCCCTCGTAATAGCGCCGCCCCGGGTAGCCCTCGGAGTACTTGTTGGTCAGCAGGGTGCCTGCCGCCTCGAGCACGGCGAGCGAGACGTAGTTCTCCGACGGGATCAGCCGGACCTTCTCAAACTGGCGCTGCGCCTCGGCATCGATGAGCCCGGCGATCTCCGGGTCGGTGCTGGCGACGTGCGGAACGGGCGGCTGATGCATGGGAGGACCTCCTCGGCTGGCCATGGCCTCGGCATGAGGCTACACAGACCACACGCGCCGTGCTTAAGCTGGCCACCGTTCATAATGAAAAAAATTTTGATCCTTGACGGTGACCAGGCTTGACTTGGCGGGAAACGGTTCGCCGCGGCGCCAGCTTGTCGGTGCTGACTGCTATCAATTTTGCCCGGGTTGCAGAACCGATCCCGCCCGCGACCGGCAAAGGATTTGATCATGAAGATGCTTACCGCGACTTCCCGTACACAAGGTCAGCGCGACAACGACTTCCACTGGTGCATCGAAGGGGAACTCGTGCATTTCGGCATGGTTTGCGCGGCTGACCTGGAGAATCCTGATGGCGGGTGCGGCTGTGGCCGGGCTTTCGCCGGGCTGAACTCGCATCGCGCCACCACCACCGCCATGGTCCGCGACGTCCCGGGCTTCAGCCGGGAGGACTACGTCGAGGCCATCAGGTCCAGCCTGGCGCAGCAGGGCTGGGACCCGGGCACCGCGGAGGAGGAGGCGGACGAACTGATAGCCGTCGTGTCGGACTGGCCGGTGGGTGCGGTGGCCGAGCGGCGGCTGTACGCCGTGGCGGTGCGGATGGTCACGCCGCTGCCAACGGACTAGGCCGTCCCGCCGAGCGCGATCAGCGTGACGGCCACGCCAGCCAGCAGCAGCCCGGCGAACCGGGCGGCGGACAGCCGCTCGCTGGCGACCAGCCTGGCCAGCGCGATCGTCACCGCCGGGTACAGCGAGGTGAGCACCGCGGTGATGGCGAGGAAGCCGTGGTGGGTGGCGAAGAAGTAGAAGATAGTCCCGGCGCCGCCGGTGACCCCGGTGAGCACGGCGAGCACCACGGTGCCGGGCGGGATTCCGGCGCCGGGCGGGCCGCCGTGGAGCCCTCTCCGCCAGGCGAGCAGGCCGACGATCGCGACGATCTCGGCGGCCTGGCTGGCCAGCACGGGCCACAGGCCGGCCGTCTGGCCCGCCCGGTCGAGCCCGATGAACAGCAGCGCGAACCCGACGCCGGCCACCAGTCCTGTCGCGACGCCCGGCCAGGCCCCGCGGGACAGCAGGCGCGCCGCGAAGCGGGTCAGCTCACTCATGCGGCGGGTCGAGTTGGCGTCCGGGCCGGCGGCTGGTGGAGCTGGCCCGCATGAGGCAGCGTTCGGGGACTCCGACGTGGCCGGGGCAGCGGCCGGGGATTCTGGCGCCGGCGTGGCAGCGGCCGGCGGGTCCGGCGTGGCCGGAGAAACGGCCGACGAGTCCGACGCGGGCGTGGCAGCGGCCGACGAGTCCGGCCCTGGCCGGCCGGCGGTGAGCGAGACGAGGACGATGGCCGGCAGCGCGACCCCGATCCCGGCCAGCGACATGGCCGCGGGCCGCTCCCCGATCAGGATGCCGACGATGACCGACAGTCCTGCCGCGCTCACCGCGCTGAGCGGCCCGGCCACGCTGAACGCCGCGTGCCGGTAGCCCGCGTACAGCGCGAGCGCCCCGCACAGCCCACCCAGGCCCGAAGCCGCGCCCCAGCCCAGCGCCGCGGCGGACAAGGTGGCCGAGGCGACCCAGGGCAGCACCGCGAGCGTCAGGACAAGGCTGCATACCGAGGCCAGGAAGGTCACCGTGATGATGCTGAACCTGCGTGAGGCCAGGCCGGCGGTGAAGTCCGAGACGCCGTAGCTGACCGCCGAAGCCAGTGCGAGCAACACGGCTAGCACTGGCCGCTCCGGGCCTGCACGCCGGGTGCGGGCGGGTAGCTTCCCGCCGGTGGGATGAGTGGCAGCGAAGCTGGCGGGCCGCCGGTGATGAGGCGGCTGAGTGCTGTGGTGTCCAGGTGCCGGGTGGTCAGGTCGGCGAGCCGGTTCAGCCTGGCCTCCCGCACCGCGGCGAAGTCGGTGCCCGGCGCGGGCCGGAAGTCCCGGCCCGCCGCGGTCGCGACCTCGGTGAGAAAGACGCGGCGGAACTCGTCGTTCTCCAGCGTGCCGTGCCAGCTGGTCCCCCAGACGGCACCAGCCCGGCAGCCTCCGGGGAACGGCTCGGCCTGGCCGTGCACGGTCACCTGGCCATGGTGGATCTGGTAGCCGGTGACCACCGTGCCCGTCGTGTGCGTTACCGGCCGGCCGAGCGTCTTGCTGGCGGTGAACTCCACGCTGACCGGCAGCAGCCCGAGTGCCCTGACGACGCCGACGCCGGACTCGACCCGGTCGTCGATGCGGCTGGCGAGCATCTGATAGCCGCCGCAGATGCCAAGCACCGGCTGGTTCCTGGCCGCCCGGGCGGCGATCGCGCCGGCCAGGCCGCGGGCGTTCAGCCAGCCGAGATCGGCGACGGTCGCGCGGGAGCCGGGCAGCACGACGAGGTCGGCGTCGGCCAGCTCGGCCGGGCGGGTGGCGAACCTGACCAGCACGCCCGGCTCGGCGGCGAGCGCGTCCACATCGGTGAAGTTGCTGATCCTGGGCAGCCGGACGACGGCGACCCGGAGCACGTCCGGCCCGGTGTCCATGCCGCGATCTCCAGTCACTGCCACGCCGGAGTCCGCCTGCGCCTCGGCCGGGTCCCTGGCGTCCAGGGACAGCGAGTCCTCCGCGTCCAGCCAGAGACCCTCTTGCCAGGGGACCACGCCGAGCACCGGGCGTCCGGTCAGCCTGGTGAGCTGGTCCAGGCCGCCACTCAGCAACGCGGCGGACCCCCGGAACTTGTTGATCACAAACCCGGCGACCAGCGCCTGGTCGGCTGGCTCGAGCAGGGCGAGGGTGCCGTACAGGGCGGCGAACACCCCGCCCCGGTCGATGTCGCCGGTGACGATGACCGGGAGCCCGGCCGCCCGGGCCAGGCCCATGTTGGCGATATCGGTGTCCCGCAGGTTGATCTCGGCCGGGCTGCCCGCGCCCTCGCAGATCACCACGTCGAACTCGCGGCGCAGCCTGGCCAGGCTGTCCAGCGCGTGCCGGAACAGCCCGGCGGACTGCGCCCGGTACCCGGCGGGATCCACCTCGGTGAGCGGCTGGCCGCCCAGCACGACATGCGTGCGGCCGTCGCCGCCTGGCTTGAGCAGGACGGGATTCATATCCGCGGTCGGCTCAATGCCCGCCGCCGCGGCCTGCACCGCCTGGGACCGGCCGATCTCCGCCCCCTCCGGGGTGACGAACGAGTTCAGCGACATGTTCAGCGCCTTGAACGGCGCCACCCGGACACCCTGGCGGGCCAGCCAGCGGCACAGCCCGGCGGCGATCACGCTCTTGCCGACCTCGCTGCTCGCGCCGGCGACCAGCAGTGCACCCCTCATTGGGCATTACTCATTGAGCCGCCTGGCCCCAGCGTTCCCATGACCACCATGTCGCACCTGGCACATATCCTGACGATAGGCATTCCGACCCGCCGACCGTGATAGGGCCCACGCCATAGTGTGGCCTGCGCGTGACCTTCACTATGCACAATGAGTCACCGAGCGCCTGTAGCTCAGTTGGATAGAGCGGCTGCCTTCTAAGCAGCGGGTCGCGGGTTCGAATCCTGCCAGGCGCGCTCGCGCCAGCCAGTGTGATCTCTTGACAATCGAGGACACCCGAACCCACCTCAAGTGTCGGGGGTCTGTGGGCTCCCTCGTAGCGCTTCCTTCAGTGTTGGTTCGGGCGGAAGCTTGCCGTGTCCTGCCGCCGGTCCCGGTCTGGCTCTCCAGGGCTGACGGGAGGGCTGAAGCCGCGTCCATCTGCCGGGGCTGAGAGCTTCGCGATCGTCTGAGTGGTCAGCGACCGGGCGTTTATCCCGGCTTTTAGGGTTGCGGCTGGCGTCGCCCCATGTCAGCGTCCCGGCGCCTTTCATCCATGTGGGGTGAGCCGACCGAGCAAGGCTTGTGGTGTGCTGCGACGGCCAGGGTTTCATGCCGTGGATCTGGGAGCACCGGGTCCTGTGATGGAAGGGACTGGTTTGGGATGTCCGACGGTGCTGGGCTGCCGTTCGGGGACACCGCCGATTTCAGGGCTGCTGAGCGGGGGCTGGTCGATGCTGGTGACCCGGTCGTCCGCAAACAGGCGGGTGAGGTGGTCTGGGACAACGGGTCCTACAGCTTCCTGGCCGGGGAGGCGCCGGGCACGGTTCATCCGAGCTTGTGGCGCCAGTCCACTCTGGTGGCCCGGCAGGGCTTGTTCGAGGTGGCCGACGGCATCTACCAGGTCCGGGGGTATGACCTGTCCAACATGAGCGTCGTCGAGGGCGAGACGGGGATCATCGTCATCGACCCGCTGATCTCGACAGAAACCGCAGCGGCGGCGCTGGCGCTGTACCGCAAGCACCGCGGTGACCGGCCGGTGGTCGCGGTGATCCACACCCACAGCCACGTCGACCATTTCGGCGGGGTAAAAGGGGTGGTGTCCCAGGACGACGTGGATGTGGGCCGGGTGCAGATCATCGCACCTGAGGGCTTCGTGAAGCACGCGATCGCGGAGAACGTCTACGCCGGGACGGCGATGGGCCGCCGCGCGGGGTATATGTACGGTGCCGCGTTGTCCCGTGGCCCGCAGGGCGGGGTAGGAGCCGGGCTGGGTCAGACGACGTCCACCGGAACGATCACGCTGATCGACCCGACTGTGACCATCACGGCCACCGGTCAGGAACTGACCGTTGACGGTGTGCGGATGGTCTTCCAGATGGCGCCGGGCACCGAGGCCCCGGCCGAGATGCACTTCTACTTCCCGGACAGGCGGGCGCTGTGCATGGCCGAGAACGCCACCCACACCCTGCACAATCTGCTCACCCTGCGCGGCGCTGAAGTACGTGACCCGCACGTGTGGGCGCACTACCTCACCGAGGCGATCGAACTGTTCGCCGGTCAGTCCGATGTGGTCTTCGCCTCCCACCACTGGCCGACGTGGGGCACCGAGAACATCATCGAGTTCCTCACCATTCAGCGTGACCTGTACGCCTACCTGCACGACCAGACACTGCGGTTGCTGAACCTCGGCTACACCGGGCCTGAGATCGCTGAGATGCTCGAGTTGCCCCCCGCCCTGGAGCAGGCCTGGCACACGCACGGCTACTACGGCTCGGTCAGCCACAACGTCAAAGCGATCTACCAGCGCTATATGGGCTGGTATGACGGCAACCCGGCCCGGCTCTGGCAGCACCCGCCGCAGGAAGCGGCCAGGCGCTACGTCGAGTTCATGGGCGGCGCGGACGAGGTCGTGGCCAAGGCCCGCCGCTCCTTCGCCGCGGGTGACCTGCGCTGGGCCGCCGAGGTCCTCGACCACGTGATGTTCGCCGACCCGGGCCATGCCGGGGCCAAGAGCCTGCTGGCCGACGTGTTCGAGCAGCTCGGCTACGGCGCGGAGAACGGCACCTGGCGGTGTGAATTCCTCTCCGCCGCCATGGAATTGCGGACCGGCAACTTCGGCACCCCGACCGCGACCGCGTCGGGCGACATCGTCTCCCACCTCAACCCCGAGATGCTGTTCGACGCCCTGGCCATCCAGGTCAACGGCCCCAAGGCCTGGGACGCGGATCTGGCCATCCGCTGGGACCTCCCCGACCACGGCACTTCCTACCACACCACTTTGCACAATGGCGTGCTGACCTACGTCAAGGACAGCGACAAGCCGGCCGCCCTCACCCTCAGCGTCCCGGCGCCGGCCCTGGCCGCCCTCGCCCAGGGCAACCTCGACGCTGCCCGCAGCAACGGGCTCACCACGGACGGCGACGAGAGCCAGCTCGCCTCGCTGTTCAGCGTCCTGCAACCCGGCGACCCGGACTTCAACATCGTCGAACCGTGAGGTCACTTGTGTGAGCTACGAACCGAAACAGATCTAGGTGCGCCACCGCGAGTACGTCTGATCCGCCGGGCATCGGTTCCGGGAGCCGGCCCTGGCACGCTCCCGTCGGGTCTAACCGGCGAGTGAGCTGATCGCGTCGCCGATGAGCTTGGCCGCGATGATCAGGCACAAGACGGTCATGATGACGGCGTTGTGCACCATCATCCAGTCTTTGAGCCCGGCGAGCAGCTTCTCCGAGCGCATTCCCATCATGAAGTAGGCCCCCACCGGAATGCCCACGCCTAGCGTGCCGATGAGCGCGAAAACCAGGTAGGCGATGGCTTGCTGCCCAGCGGGGATGCCGGTCTGGGCGATCGCGGCGGCACCACCGACGGCCAGCAGCAGGTTCTTCGGGTTGGCAGCTGAGAAGAAGGCGGCCAAGCCGAGCGCCGCGACCGGGCTGGTCTTATCGATCGTGCCCATCCATTTCGGCATCTGCGGTGCGGCACCAGCGTGCGGGCGGCTGCGGAACTGCCGTATCCCGATCAACAGCAGCAGGATGCCCAGGGCGATCTTTACCCAGCTCACCCACGCGGCTGGAGAACCGGACTCGCTGGCCCCGGACGAGCCAGCGATGGACAGCACAACCGCACCGACGGCGCCCAGGCCCAAAAGCCAGCCCAGGACGAACGCCGGGCCGTTGACTCTGGCCTTGCGGCTGGTGAGCATGAGCACCACCGCGATGACCGCAACCGGGCTGAGCGCGATCCCGACCGCCAGCGGCAGCGACCCGCCGATAGCCCGGCCCATTACAGCGTGTCAAGAACGAGTGTCTGGCCGACCATTGGTCCTCCCTGGTGCCGGAGCGCGGCCGGTAGCCCACGCCCTTGTCCGTCACCAGGACATCGCTACCTCTGGGCGGGGTCATCATCCGCTGCGGGCTAGTTCATGGCGCGAGCGGCCAGGAAGCAGTCGCCCTGACGGGCACGGCGCCGAACCACCCTTGCGAGGTGAGGTGCCTGGAGAGCAGTCAGCCAAGACTCAGCTCACAGTCCGCTGCCTCATGCCGGGCAGCCGCACCGGAGGTGAGCTCGCGTGTCGTCCTATCCACTGCTCGACGCCTTCCTGACCATGTTCTGGCTGTTCATATGGATCCTGTGGATCTTCCTCCTGATCAGGATCATCATGGACATCTTCCGCAGCCATGACCTGAGCGGCTGGGGCAAGGCCGGCTGGCTCATATTCGTGATCCTGCTGCCGTTCCTTGGCGTGTTCGTCTACCTGATCGCCCGCGGCCACCACATGACCGAGCATGAGATCAGCCGCGCTCAGCAGCAGGAAGAGGCGTTCCGTTCCTACGCGCGTGACGCGGCAGCCGGGAGCGGGCAGGCTGACCAGCTCAGCAAGCTGGCCGACCTGCGGAGCCAGGGGGTCATCACCGACACCGAGTTCCAGCAGGGCAAGGCGAAGATTCTCAGCTGAGCCGCATCACGGCCGCGGCTTGGGTGGGTGGACAACCGACCAGTCGGCAGCCATATCGATCATGGTCCAGTTGTGCTCGGCAGCGGCGCCGAGTATCTGCCCGGTGCCGCTGCCGAGGATGGGATCACGATCGTAGGCGTACTCCCGCTCGCCGTCGGTGTGCCGCACTACCAGCTGCAAGGTGCGGTGCGGGCTGCCGGCGGCCCACTGGAGCATAGCCAGGTCCCCGTCGGTATTCCCGGCCGCCAGGATCGGGCGCTGCCCGATGTGAGTGTGGATCGAGCCCGGCTTTTGCGGCCCGTCGTTTATGACCTGAACAGCCGCGCTCTTGACCAGCTCGGGCCCACCCGGTCCGGCCCGGAACTCGGTGCCCCCCACGCTGCCGATCACCCGGTACGGCGGCAGCCCGTAGACCTCGGACGCGAAGGCCCGCATGAAATCGGTGCCGCCGCCGGAGAAGATCCAGCACGTGAACCCGCTGCGCTCCAGCAGGCCGAGCAGCTCCAGCATCGGCTGATAGACCATCTCCGGGTACGGACGGCCGGACCGCGGGTGCCGGGCCGAGGCCAGCCACCGCTGGCACACCGCCTCGAACTCGCCCGTGGTGATTCCGGCGTGGGTGAGCTTCACCAGCTCAACCAGGGCCGGCATCCCCCCGTCATGCAGTTCCTTGAGGCTGGTCGGGTGCCCCAGCTCGGCCGATCGTTCGAGCGCGAACGCCAGCTGAGCGTACATGGGCTGCTCCGTCCACAACGTGCCGTCGTTGTCGAACACGGCGATCCGCTCAGGTCCGGCGACGAAATCGGCCGAGCCCGGATCCGTCACAGCCGCGACGAACTCCACTACTGACTGCTTCACAGGCGTCTCACGCCAGCTCGGCAGCTGATCACCGTCCATTCGCCAGTCCCTCCCGCGGCTAAGCGACCGGGTTTCCCCGGCCGATCATGATGAAGTCGGCTGACTGTGGCTCGGCGGGGCGGCCGACGGCTGATCTGGCGCGGGAGCGGGCTGAGCGGCGCCGCTGCGTGCGGCGGGGGCCCGCGGACCGATCCTGGCCGCGGCCACATGGGCCACCACCACCGCCACGATCACCAGCGGCGTCAGCGCGAAACCGTCGGCGGGCAGCAGAATGGCGGGCAGCAGCACCGAGGTCAGCGGGAGGCTCAGCATCACCGCCGACATCGCGCCTATGCCCATCGCCACTCCGGCGATCATGGGCAGTCCGGGAAGGTGTGACAACGCGATGCCGCCCGCGGCGCCCAGGTAGAGCGCGGGGAATGTCGGGCCGCCGCGGAAACTGCCTAGCGACACGCTGTAGGCAATCCCCTTGCAGGCCATGAGCAGTAACAGCGCTCCCACGGTGTAGGTGGCGCCGTGCTGGACGAGCGATGGAAGCCCGCTTTGCCCCGAGAACAGTACCTGTGACGAGGCCTTCCCGGTGGCCGACGCATAACCGATGGCGAACGCGGCCACGGCCAGGCCAGCCAGCGGCACCATGATCAGCACCTGCCGTTCGACATGACCGTACAGCCACCGCCCGGCCCAGCGGATCGCCACCCCGGCCACGGCTGCCGCCAGGCCGATAACCACTGCCCATCCGAACTCGGTGATATCTGGCCGGGAGAAGTGCGGTGCCCCGGGGAGGGCGAGGGAAAACGTGCCCAGACCACTCCAGGCGTCCAGGCCGATGAAGATGAGCGAGCCCACCCCGGCGGCGAGCATGCCGGGCAGCAGCACCAGCCCTAGCATCGATCCACCCAGCCCGGACGCCTCCATCAGCAGGAACGCGCCCGCGAGGGGCGACCCGAGCAGCGCGCTGATGGCCGCGAAACTGCCAGCGGCGGCCACGACAGCGCGAGCCTGATCGGGGACGTCCCGGCGGGCCAGGCGAACGGCCAGGACCGCGAGCCCTCCGCCGATCAGAACCAATGGCATCTCGGGCCCGAGCACAGCGCCAAAGACCAGCGTGGCCAGCGCCGCCAAGATCACGCCGGGAAGCTCCGACGGCGCGGGCGCCCCATGCAGCTTGAATCCGCCGGCCGGGGACGGGCCGCCGTTGCCGGGCAGGTACCTCATGGCCAGCGCCGCCAGTATCCCGCCCACGGCCAGCACCGGTAGCGGCCACCAGAGCGGCTCTGCCGCGAATCCCACCCCGTGCGGCAAGTGGATGAAGATCTCTTTTTGCAGGTAGCTGACGAGGGCGAGAAATCCGTAGGCCACCGCGGAAACCAGCACACCGACCACGGCGGCCAGTGCCAGCAGTCCCAGGTACCTGCGGGACCGCAGCATGGCCACAGGGTCGGCGGGCATCGTCACCGGTTCATGGTGGCGCCCGCGGGCTCGTGGCACGTCACCCACATGAGGTGATGCAGCCGCCAGACCCCGACTTGAGCATGGCAGCAGCGAAGGAGGGGCGCCGTGACCGAGCACTATGACGTGGTCATTGTTGGGACCGGGGCCGGAGGGGGACGCTCGCGCACACTTCGTCGGCGGGGCGACCAAGCCGTACGGTGCCGCGCTGTACCGGCTGCGCCCCGGTGACTTCGGGGAACTCCGGCACGTGGACGGGATTTCGCCTGCGTGGCCGCTGCCATACGACGACTTCGAGCCCTGGTACAGCAAACCTGCCTCCGGTGTTCCTGGTGCGATGGGTATCCCTGCCTGGTGCACGCCAAATCCGACGCTGAGGTCATCGCCGTGCGGCCGTGCTCGGCCGGGACAACATCACCTTGCTGACCGGCGCCGAAGTGACGAAGCTGGAGACCGACAGCGCTGGACGCGCCCGTCACTGGTGTCGTCGTGTGTCCCGTGGCGGTGACCGCGAGGTCTACACCGGGGACATCGTGGTGCTGAGCGCTGGTGCGGCGAACAGCGCCAAGCTGCTGCTCACGAATTTCCGGCGGGCAATATCCAGATGATCGGAAAGTCCAACGCCGAGGCCATGCGAGGCGAGAAACCAAAGCTCACAAAGCTCTCCCGGAGTGGACGCTCTCCGATGTGGCCGGGCACGCGGTGGACTTCTGGCTGACCACTGAGGACCCGCCGCTGCCGGACAACCGGGTCACCACCGGCGCCGGGTACGGGCTAGGCGGTGCTCCCGTGCTCACCCACCGGGGATGAGCCGCGGTCCGCGCCTGTGCAGGAGCATGGCAGCGAGCGGTAACGAACTGGCTGCGGATGAGGGGACGCTATGGACGTCGGGCCCGTGGAGCTGATCGTGCTCAACTTCCCTGGCCAGCAGGCTGATCCGGCGGCGATCGCGGTGCTGGGCGGTGCGGTGTCGCATGGCTACGTCACGGTCCTGGACGTGGTCTTCATCAGGCGCACGCCCGACGGGCTGCTCCAGGTCAGCGACGGCACCGACAACCTGGACAACGCCGGGCTGGGGCCGCTTCAGATCCACCCGGAGCCACTGATCAGCGAGAGTGACCTGGCGCTGGTAGGCGGCTCGCTGAAGGCCGGCACGTCGGCGGTCGTGATCGTGTACGAGCACCGCTGGACGCGGCATCTGGCCAGCGCGGTCGTGCAGGCGGGCGGCGGCGTGACACTGCACGCGCAGGTTCCGCACGACACCGTGACCGCGGCAATGACCGCGGCGGTCCCGTAGCAGGAGGACGCGATCATGCCGCTGGACCGACATGGGCGCCCCGGGCTGCTCGGCGCCATCGACCCCGGGTACGTCATCACAGGCGGCCGTGCACTGACAGCGGCGGTCGGCCACGGGCCGGCTCGGCACGCTGAGGACCCGAAACCGGCCTCCGCGTACCAGGAAGCAGAGCAGGCGGTGGCAGAAGCCGAGGCGGAAGCCGCGGCCGCGGAGCGCGCCGCCCAGCAGTACGCCACATTCGGGCACCGGCCTGATCCGGAGCCGGCGGGCAATGACCTGGTCAGCAGCCTGGCCGAGTTGGCCGGGCTGCGTGACAAAGGTGCGCTCAGTCAATCGGAGTACCAGGCGGCCAAGACGCGGCTGCTCAGCACCTGAGCTGGGCGGACCACATGTCGCGGTTCGCGCCACCGGCGCAGATGAGCTCCTGATGGGTGCGCGCTGAACGACGCGGCCCTGGTCCAGCACGACGATCTCGTCGAGGAGGTCGAGCCCCTCCAGTTCGTGGGTGATAAGCAGGGTGGCGCGGCCCATGGTGACGGTGAGCAGATCGGTGGTGAGCGCTGACCGGATCTCCGGGTCCAGGTTCGTGGTTGGCTCGTCGCGTATCAGCACGGCCGGGTCGGCAAGCAGGGCCCTGGCCAGAATGAGCCGCTGGCGCTCACCGCCGGACATGGCCGCACCGTGAGCGCCGACCGGCGTGTCCCAGCCTTGCGGGAGACTGCGGACCCAGGGCAGCAGGCGGGCCCGCGCCGCGGCGCCGGCCAGTTCCTCCTCGGCCGCGCCGGGCCGGGCCAGCAGAAGGTTCCCGCGGATGGTGCCGTTGAAGACGTGCGCGTCCTGCGGGCAGCCGCCGATCAGGGTGCGCACCTCGTCGACGCGGTAACTGGCCAGCGCGGCGCCGCCCAGGGTGACGCTGCCGCCACATGGATCACAGAAACGCAGCAGCACCGCGGCCGCGGTCGACTTGCCCGCCCTGGTGGGACCGACGAGCGCCACCCGCCGCCCGGCGCGAGGTCGAGGTCGAGCCCATCCAGGGCGAGCGGCCCGGCGGGTTCGTACCTGACCTGGACTCCCCGCATGCGCACGTGCACCGGGCCAGCCGGTAGCGGGCGGGGCCGTGCAGGTTCGGCGACCGGCCAGGGCGGTCGTGCCGCTGCCCCGGGCCGCGGCGGCCAGTGTGTGCGCGAGCAGCCCGGCCTGAGCGAGGATCAGGCCACCGCCCACGGCCCCGAGCCCGATGGCGAAGGCCAGGTAGCCGCGGGCCGCCCGGGCGTGGCGCAGCAGCCGCGGGTCCACCGCTTTGCTCACGACAGCGACCTCCACGAACGTCGGGGCCCCGTGAGCGGGGCCGCTCGGCGGGCGGCCGGCGCCGCCTGACTTGCGCCATCCCCAGCTTCGGGCGGGCTGGACCAATCGCGATTCACCCTGGCCGGGTGAGGCAGATCCGCGCTGGCCAGGCGAGCGTGAATGGATACCGAGGGCGAGCTTCGCGGCACCTGCGGGCAGGCCGTGCGGCGGAACGGGGAGGTGACCCGTGTCTGACACCGGAGGCGAACCGGGGGGGACCACCCAGGCACGGGAACTCAGTACGGACGAGCGGGCTGAACTGGAGCGCCTGCGGGCGGAGGTAACCGAATTGCGAGGCCGGCAGGCAGACCGGGCACGGCGCCGCCGGATTGGCTGGCGTACCCCCGTGGCCTCGCTGCTGATCGTGATCGGATGCCTGCTCGCCCCGGTCTCGGTGCTGGCGGTGTGGACGGCCAACCAGGTGTCCGATACCAGCCGCTATATCGCGAACATCGAGCCGCTGATCCACCAGCCGCCGATCCAGAACGCTCTCACCGACAAGGTGACCACGGCCATCACCAGCCACATCAACGTGACCGGGTACACCGACCAGGCCGCGGCCTTGCTGACCAGCAAGGGCCTGCCCAGGGTGGGCACGCTGCTCAGGAGTTTTGCCCCGTCGATCGCGGGGGCGGTGACCGGTTTCATCCACAGCACCGTGCACAAGGTCGTGACCAGCGCCGCGTTCGCCCGGGCATGGATCCAGGTCAACACGGTGGCCCACCAGACCATGGTGAAGGCCCTGTCCGGGCGGGGTGGTGCGGTCAACGTCAGCAACGGCCAGGTCGTCATCGACCTCGCCCCGTTCATCAACATCGTCAAGCAGAACCTGAGCGCGCGCGGGTTCACGCTGGTGAACAGCCTCCCGCCGATCCACCCCACGCTGGCCCTGTTCTCGGCCAGGGACCTGACCCGAGCGCAGGCGGGATACCGGCTGATCAACGACCTCAAGATCGTGCTGCCGATCCTGGCGCTGCTGCTCATCGGCGCGGGCGTGTATGTCGCCCGCAGACACCGGCGCGCGCTGATCGCGGCCGGCCTGGGATTCGCCGTGTCCATGCTCGTACTGGGCGCGGGATTGCTGATATTCCGCAGCATCTACCTGAACACGGTGCCCAACAGCGCACTGCCCAGCGACGCCGCCGCGGTCATGTTCGACACGTTTGTCCGGTTCATCAGGACAGCGCTGCGCACGCTGCTGGTGGTGGGCCTGGTCGTCGCGGCCGCCGCCTTCCTCACCGGGCCGTCGGTGACCGCGGCCAAGACCAGGGCGGCGTTCACGTCCGCGTTCGGCTGGGTGCGCAGGCTCGGCGAGCGGCAGGGGGTGAGCACCGGGCCCGTGGGGCAGTGGACCTACGCGCACCGCCGGGGACTCCGCATCTCGGCAGTGGGACTGGCCGCCATCCTCTTGGTCTTCTGGGGCAGGCCGACCGCCCTGGTCGTCATCCTGCTCGTTGTCCTGCTGCTAGTGGCGCTCGGCCTGATCGAGCTGATCGGCAGGCCACCCGCGCAGCCCGAGATCGCTGGCCAGCCGTGACACCGGCGCGTTCCCGCTGTGTGGGGCCGTCCCGGCCGCTCGTTCACGGGTAGCTGGTCCGGTGCTCCTGCAGGCGGCTGGGCTCGCGGTCCTCGCAGCGCTGTCCCCGACGGCACTGCTAGTCGCCGCGGTGTACCTCGGCTCGGCCCGGCCCAGGCGGACTGCCGTCTTCTATCTCGCCGGTGCGGTGGTCATGAGCCTGCTCACCGGGGTGGTGATCCTGGTCATCCTGCGCAACGCCGGCCTCAGCCACCCGGACCAGCGTGCGCCCCGGTACGGCCTTCGGCTCGGCCTCGGCGTCCTGCTGCTGGTGGCAGCGCTTGTCGTGGCACGGCGCCGCCCCCGGCCGCCAGACTCGGACCAGGCACGGCCAGGGATCGTATCCAGGATGGTCGCCAACCCAGCTCCACTGAGCGCGTTCCTCTCCGGCATCCTCATCTTCGCTCCCGGTCTCACATTCCTGGCCGCGCTGCAGGTGATCGCGACAGCCGGGGCGTCGCTGGAGCTGACCGTCACGGCCCTGGTCGTCGTCGTGGCCATCAACGTGCTCCTCGTGTGGCTGCCGATCCTGCTGCACGTGGTCGCACCGGCAGCGACGACGCGCTACCTGACGGCCTTCAACGGCTGGCTGCGGGCCCATGGCCAGGCGATCGCCGTCGTCGTTCTGGCCACCGTGGGGGCGATAATGATCGGAGATGGGATCTACGGATTGGTGGTGATCCGGTGAATGACCCCGTGGATCCGTTCGGCCGGCTGCGCTCGGCGAGCCGGCGGATGGCTGATCCGCTGGAGACACTGGCCCAGCGCGTGGCTGACCGTGTGGTCGAACTCCTGGTCAACGCGCTTGACGTGAACGCGCTGATCCAGCGGGTAGACCTGAACGGACTGCTCGGCCGGATCGACATCGACCAACAGGTCCTGAGCCGAGTGGACGTCAACACCGTGCTGGCCCGGGTGGACGTGAACACCCTGCTGGCGAAGGTCGACGTGAACAAGCTGCTGGCGAAGGTCGACGTGAACACCCTGCTGGCGCAGGTCGACATGGACAAGCTGCTGGGTCGCGTCGACGTCGGTGCGCTGCTCAGCCAGGTCGACGTCAACGAACTGCTGGAGCGGGTCGACATGGACATGCTCGTGGAACGCACCGACCTGGGTGCGGTGATCGCCCACTCGTCCGGCGGGGCGGCGAGCGAGGCGCTGGACGCGGCGCGCAGCCAGGCCGTCGGGCTGGATGAGTTCATTGACCGCTGGGTGCAGCGCGCCCTGCGGCGTAACCGGCCGAGACCGTCCTCGCCGCGCCTGCTGGCCGACGGCCAGGCGCAGACATGAGCGTCCCGGCGCAAGCTGCGCGATGGGTCACCGCCCAGGGCCGCTACGCCGGAGCGGTGTCCCGCTTCCTGGCCTACGTCATCGACGTCGCCGTCAGCTCGGCGGTGTTCGCGGCGGCTCTCGCGGCGGTTTCCTACGCGGCAACGGTTGTGACTGGCCGGCAAATCTCCTGGAACCGGGACAACGCCGTGGTCACCGCCCTGTTCGTCGCCTGGCAGTTCTTCTACTTCGGCTACTCGTGGGCGGCCAGCGGCAAGACGTTCGGCATGGCTGTCGTCGGCATCCGCGTGGTGCGCGCTGACGGGGCCACCCTCGACCCCTGGCGTGGCGCGCTGCGTGCGGCGGTGTTCCCGCTGAGCTTCCTGCTCCTCGGCCTGGGGTTCGCCGGGATCCTCGTGCAGCGCGAACGCCGCGCGCTGCACGACCTCATCGCGGGCAGCGCGGTCGTCTACGCATGGGACGCCCGCGCCGCGCGGCTGCGGTTCCTCGCCAGGGAAGCCGAACCGGCCGCCCGCCGCGCACCCGCGAACGGCGAACTGGCCGAGCGCGACGCAACCATCCGCGGCGGGTGACGCCGGCGCGACCGCTGAGCAGGCACTGTTGACCGGTTGGGTCACGGGCACCGGCCCGCCCGCGCCGACCGAGAGGATTGTGATCATGAACATGCCCACCAGGGCCAGCGTCGGGGACCAGACCAGGGACACGCTGACCGGACTAGCCATGAACGACCATGAGCTGCTGCTCGAAGGTCTGGAGATGCGGGCTGAATGGCAGCAGAAGAGCGGCCTGGATCCCCGCACGTTTTCCCTGGTCAAGATCGCTGCGCTGATCGCGCTCGACGCACCCCCCTCCTCTTACCTGTGGCAGGTGGGCACCGCGCTGGACGCCGGCTGCACGCCAGACGACCTGCTCGGCGTGCTGAAGGCCATCGCCCCGCAGGTCGGCGGGCCGAAGGTGGTGGCCGCCGCGCCGGAGCTCATGATCGCCCTCGGCCTCGAGCTGCCAGAAGACGCCTGAGCCCCCCGCGCAGGCAGTGTTCATCCACAATCGCTTGATGGCAGGAGGCAATGCTCGGCAGCCGAGCTCGCCGGTCGGCAGCTGAGCTCACCGGGGACGCTGGTCCGGTACGCGCAGCGCCCGCAGCGACGCCTCCATCGCGGAACGGACCGCCTGCAGCGACCCTGCCTGCCGCCTCCGGCCGGGGAAGATCGTTATCGCCCGGAACGGGTGACGACACCCGGTGAGCGGCGGGAGATGCTGCAACGAAAAGGAGAGGCAAATGATTGGCGACCAGGACAGCGACCAGCCACTACCTCTGGTGACCGTGCCCGGGTCGTGGCAGGCAGGGATCTTCCTCGGCGCGCTGACGTTGATTCTCGGGCTCATCGTGAGCTTTCACCCGACGGGGTCGCTGAACGTGATCGCGGTCCTGCTGGGCATCCTTATGATCATTTCGGGTGTCTTCCACCTGGTCCGTGTGTTCACCATTACGGACTCCAACCGGGTCTGGCTGGTCATCACCGCTCTGCTGTTCATCGTGCTGGGCGTCGTGCTCATCCGCCACCTGCACCTGAGCCGGGCGCTGATCGGCCTGGTGATCGGGATCACCTTTATCGTCCAGGGGGTGGCGGAGCTCGCACGGGGGACCGCCGGTGGCGCCCGAGAGGGACGGACCTGGTGGATCGCCTTCGGCGCGCTTAGCGTCATCGCCGGGATCTTCGTGACGGCGAGCCCGGTCTCCTCGCTCAACGTCCTGGCCGTGCTGACCGGGGTCTGGTTCGCCATCATGGGCGTCTTCGAGATGATCGGCGGCCTCCTGCTGTGGCATGAGGCGCGTGATGCGCGGGTCAGCGAACCGAAGCACGCGTAACCAGCTGGCGATCGCGAGCAGCCGGTCTCACCGGTGTTTCGCAGGCAGGATGGCCCCGATCAGCCAGGCGATCGGGATGAAGAAGCCGATGATGCCGAGCACCCAGTGCCCCTTGCGGAAGCTCAGGACCATCACGGTGAACAGCAGGACCAGGTACAAGATGCCCAGCCCGATCGACAAGCCCACCTCTGAACCGCTCATGATTATCAACATCCGTCCGGGTCATGCCGCCTGGCAGCGGAGCCGTGCTTCGGGTCAGCAGGTTGCCGTTCCCGCTCGCAGTGTGCGGCCAGGCGGCGCCGCGGGCATCACCCGCTTTGGATGATCACTTCTGCGGTCAGCCGTCCCGCTCCCCCGGAGCCCGGAACGCGGCGACCAGGCGGGCGACCAGTGTGGCCAGGAACACCTGGCCGATAAGGGCTTCGAGCGTGGCGATGGCCCGGCCGCCGTCACCCGCAGCGGTGAAGTCCCCGTAGCCGAGCGTGGTCAGCGTGGTGAAGCTGAAGTACTGGAATATCTGCGGGCTGGCCGACTCCCCGTGAACGAAGAACGGCGCTGTGCCCAGCGACTGAATCGCCGCATAGCAAGCGGCGAACATCAGCCCCACGATCAGGTAAGCGCTGATTGCCCCGTAGATGCTCTGGATGGTCACCGTGCGCCGGGCCAGCACCCGGCGTACGATCAGGACCGCGCTGAACAGCAGGATGAGAGCTTTCCAGATCTCGGCCCAGCCGTAGCCGGCCCGGGCGCCGGTCAGCGCCGCCGCCACGCCCGCCAGCGAGCCGGTCAGCACAACGGCAACGGCGATGCGCACCTGGCGCCGCCTCAGCGGCGAGTTACGGAGCGCCAGCAGGATGACCGCGGCGAACAGCACCACCTGGAGGGGCTCGGCGAGCTTTTGGATGCTGAACGCCGCCAGCAGGTAGTTCACGATCAGAAGGAGCAGCAGCAGGCCGAACCGGCCGGGTGGCTCCGGCGGTTCGTCGTGGGCCCCAGGCGAGGCTGTCCGCCCGGCCGGGGATGAGAATGTCATGGCTCCCAGATCCCGTCCGGACGGGCAGCCGGCCGCTGAGTGCCGGGGGCGTTACGCCGTGCCGTGCAGGGCGTCCTGGAGTTCCTTCTCGCCTTCCTTGGACAGCGAGGTCTTCAGAACGGTGCCGCCGTACTTGCTCATCGCCTCGACGGCCTTGTCCGGGGTGACCTTCTCCACCATCAAGAACAGGGCGGAGTTACCCGGCTTGATCATGCCGCGCACCTGGTCCTGGAACGCGCGGTCGACGCCGCTCTTGGTCACCTTGCCCATGAGGGCACCCAGCCCGGCGCCGACGGCCATGCCGAGGACCGGTACGAAGAACAGCAGGCCGAACAGCATCCCCCAGAACATGCCCCAGGTGGCACCGCCGCCGACCGAGTGGTGACTGGTGTGGACGTGGTATTTGCCTTCCTTGTCCCGCACGATCGCGGCGATCGCGTCGGGCTCGATGATGAGGTCCTTCGCTAGCCTCTGCGCCTCTGCGGCCGCCGCATCGGCGGTGGTCTCATCGGGATATCCGATGGCGATCAGATCAGCCATGACGTGCACTTCTCCTTCTGCCGGTGACCGTTGCGTCCAGTCCACCAGTCCACCAGTCCGCCGCCCGTCGCGCCCCACCCCGGACGGGTGATACGGCAGGGCCACCTGAGACAACCACGGAATGGCACAAGGACGTAAAAGAGATACCGCAACCGATTGCGTTTTTACGCGGCAGGATTCATCCCTGGCTACCGCAATTGGCGGACTGTAGATTAGGCAGAGTTGACTGACCCAATACGCGGGGACGGGGCACCACCCAACCGAAAACTGGGCGCTGCCCCCAGTTTGCCGCGTGCCAGGGCCAGCTTTGAAGCGCCAATTGAATCAAAGCTCTACCCTCCGGGCTCACGCACGGAATGGATGGACCGGCCGGAACTCATCCGGTTCCTGGCCAGCGGGACCGGCACGCTTGTGCTGGTGGACGCGCCCGCTGGGTTCGGAAAGACGACCCTAGTGGCGCAGTGGTGCTCCAGCCCGCTGGAGCGCCGCCCGTTCGCCTGGATCTCGCTGGACCAGGCCGATAACGACCCGTGCAGGCTGTGGTGGCACGTGGTGTGCGCGCTGCAGCGTGCCTGTCCCGGGCTGGCCGCCGAGGACATCCTGAGCGCGTTGCGCGTGCAGGATCCCCAGGTCACAGAGACCGTGCTGCCGCTTCTGGCCAATGCGCTGGCCACCCTGCCGGCCCCCGTTGTCGTTGTGCTCGACGACTATCACGTGATCAAAGACCGCGGCTGCCACGACCAGATCGCGTTCCTCGTGCACCACCTCCGGCCGCCTGTCCAGCTCGTTCTCATCACGCGCGCCGACCCACCGCTGCCGCTGGCCCGGATGCGGGTGACCGGTGAGATGACCGAGATCCGGGCACGCGAACTGCGCTTCACACCGCGGGAAGTGGCCACGCTCGTGACCTCCGTGTCCGCCGTGGTGCTCGACGAGCGTGATCTGGCCGATCTCGCAGGCCGGACCGAGGGATGGCCGGCCGGCGTATACCTCGCCGCGCTCTCGCTGCGCGGCCATCCTTCGCCGCATGCCTTCGTCCGTGAGTTCACCGGAGATAATCGTTTCATCGTTGACTTCCTGGCTGATGAAGTGCTGAACCGCCAGCCGCGTGAGATCCAGGAATTCCTGCGGCGAACGTCTATTCTCAGCCGGTTCTGCGCACCCCTGTGCGAAGCCGTCAGCGGCTCCGCGGACGCCACGGAAATACTGGACGTCCTCGAGCGGGAGAACCTCTTCATCGTGCCGCTCGACGACACCCGGGAGTGGTATCGGTATCACCACCTCTTTGAACAGGTGCTCCGCAGTCACCTGGCGCACGCCGAGCCGGGCCTGGAGCCCAGCCTGCATCGGAGGGCCAGTGACTGGCATCACCGGCACGGGTCGGCAGACGAGGCGATCGGTCATGCGATCGCCGCCGGTGACCCGGCCCTGGCCGCTGGGCTCATCGCAAGCTACTGGCTGGCGTACGCCTACTGCGGGCAGGTGGCAACGGTTCTCGGCTGGCTTCGCTCACTCGGTGATGATCAGATCGCCGCCAGTCCCCTGGCGGCGCACTGCGCGGCCTGGGCGGCCGCCCTGTCGGGCGACCGGCATACGGCACGGCGCTGGCTCCCCGTCATCGATGCGGCCGAGCATGAGGGAGTGTTGCCGGACGGGATGCCATCGCTGACGTTCTCCGCCGCTCTGCTGAGGGCCGTCTACGGCTTCGAAGGCGTCCGGGTGATGCGCGAGTCGGCGGTCACGGCCACCGGAATCGAGGACGACCCGGCGTCACCCTGGTATGCCCTGGCCCAGATGGCGCTTGGCTTCAGCCTGTACCTGTCCGGCGATCCCACCGCGCCCGGGCCGCTGCAGGAGGCGGTGCGCAGCGAGGCGTCCCTGCCGGTGACGCGTATCGTGAGCCTGTCCACGCTGTCTTTGATCGAAGCAGAATCCGGCAACCTGCCCAGGGCACGCCAGCTCATGCAGGCCGCTTATGACTTGGCGCAGCGCGACGACCTCAGCCGGACGCCGTCCGCCACCCTCGCTCACGTGGCCGCGGGGGCGGTGTACGCCGCGGACGGCCGGCTCGACGAAGCCCGCGGTGAGCTGGAACAAGTCATGCGGCTGCGCAGGCAGAGCTCCGGGATCAGCCCGTGGCCCACCCTGGAGGCGTCCCTCCGGCTCCTGCCTGTGCTGCTCGCCCTCGGGGACCGGAAAGGAGCGGCGCGGCTGGCCAGCGAGGCCAGGGACACGCTGACCGCGCTGCCCGACGGCGCGCAGGCCCAGCTGGCCCGGCTGGAGGCGCTCGAACACCGGCTGGCCACCCCGAAACCAGCCGCGGCTGGTGCGGAGCGCCTGACCGAACGGGAGCTGACCGTACTGCGGCTGCTCGGCGGCACGCTGTCCCTCCGCGAGATCGGGCAGCACCTGTTCGTCTCGGCGAACACGGTGAAGACGCACACTCAGGCGATCTACCGGAAGCTGGGCGTATCCACGAGGCGCGAAGCGGTCATGCAGGCCAGAAAGGCAGACGTACTCTGATGTCGCCGCAGGAATGCCCGGTCACCCGGGTGAACGGGCGGGATGGGTGAGAACATCTCACCCTTACTCAGGGTACAAAGAAGATGTACTGTCCGGCGTTCAGCGAAGCTGAGAGTCTCAGCGGCCCGGGAGTCCAGGAGCCGAGAGGCAAACCCGCGACGGAGGAACTGTACCGTGACCGTGACCGCCGGGAGATTCCACCGGTACCGGATCATTCTCCGGGGCGAATGCAGGCATTTGCTGGTGGGCCTGGCCGCCGAGCACCAAGTGGAGTCGGGCCGGGGCTGGACGTGCATCATGGCGTCGGTACGTGACGAGTCTGAGTTCTACGGGCTGCTGGACCGGTTCCAGGATTTCGGGCTGCACATCGTCAGCCTGAACGAGCTCGGCGCGGACGTGCTGCGCCCATGGACCGCCGTCGGAACCAGCGGATGAACCACCGCCGCGGCCGGGCAGGCTTCGCGGAGTGGCCGGCCAGCATCACAGCACAGGAGGGGGCCAGCGGTGGAACGGCTGCCGACGCGGCCGCCGGCAACATCGAAGAGTCTGGGCTGGACGCAAGGACTCATGCCCTGGTCCGGCTGGCCGCTCTGATCGCGGCCGGGGTGCCTGGCACGGACTACGACCGGCACATTTCCACCGCGCTCGACTGCGGCGTCACGCCTGACGAGGTCGTCGGCGTGCTGGTCGCCTTGCTCCCCACCGTGGGCACCGCCCAGGTCAGCACGGCGGCGGATGCCGTCCGCGCCGCCATTGACCGCGTCGCCGCCGACATGTCGTCCGATCGCTCAGGGAGCGCGGCGCCGTAGCCACACCGCGATGCCAGCCAGCGATCAGAGCATGCCGAGCCGGCGTGCGTTGCGGACGGCCTCTCCACGGTGTGTCGCGGCCAGCTTGCGGTAGATGCTCTTTAGATGCGTCTTGACCGTGTTCACCGAGATGTACATCGCAGCTGCAATCTCAGCGGTACTTTCCAGCGCGGACACGTGCTGAAGCACCTCTCGCTCGCGAGCGCTCAGTTCTTCCACGATGACCGGGGCTGGCTCCCCGGCGGGCGGCAGGGCGCCGGCCTGGCCGCTGCCGGCCAGGCCAGGCTCCAGCAGGCGGCGGTGGCGGTGCGCGAGTTCCGGGTCGCGCCGGAGAACCTGCCTCAGCCAGCTTCGTTCCATCACGAAGGGAAGCCGATGCTGTTCCGGTTCCCCGAGCCGCAGCGCCTGCTCCAGCGACTGCCGGCCGCGTGCGTCCTCGCCTCGGCCGAAACTGAGCTGCGCGTCTGTCAGCCACGCCATGAGGCGGACGCTGTCCGTCGTCTCTTCCGTCCACGGCGCGCTGGCCAGTACCTCCGTAGCGGCCTCGGGGTTCCCGGCCGCCAGCCGTGCCGCGGCGAGCGCAGCCGCCGCGCCGAGTGAAGACGCGGGGCTGGCCCTGCTGGCCGCATCCGCCGCGGACGGGAAGTCTCCCATCATCAGGTAGGCCGACGAGTCCAGCAGCAAAAGCCGGTGCCCGATCCAGGCAGGCGGCGACCAGCCCTGCCGGACGCGCGCGGCTATCTCCAGGGCAGCCCGGCCGTGCCCCCCGGCCAGGCAGCGGCGGGCGGCGGTGAGGCCCGCGGCCGCGTCGATCAGCCTGTCCGGCCGGGATCTCAGTGCCTCCCGCGCCCGCCGGTACCACGAGCGGGACCGCGACAGCTCGTTCCGCTCCAGGTGCACGGTGGCCAGCGCGACCTCGGCCGCCAGGGTCCTCGGCCCGGCCGGCCGGGCGGTCTCGTCTTCCGGCCTGACCACCGTCTCGGCCAGCTCCGCCGCCCGGCTGAGCCGTCCGCTCAGCGCCTCGATCAGCGCGAGGTGACCGATGCATGCGGCGAGCTCGCTCTCGCTGTCTGGAGTCCGCGCGGCCGCCGCTCCCGCCTCGAACGTGGCCGCTGCTTCCGCGAAGTCACCCGACCACAACCGCACGGCCGCATACCCGGCCAGCACGTATGGCTCGATGGACGGCTGCCGGGCGAGCTGATCCGCGGGGATCGCGTTCAGCAGCAGCCGTGAGCGGTCGGCCGCGGCAGCCGCGGCGCCGAGGTCTCCGCAGCGCCGGCCCAGCGCCAGGCGGATCAGCGCGGCGGCGAGGCGAGATGGGATCTCCTCTTCGCCGGACCGGTCCGCGAGCATGTCCTCGGCTGCGCGCATGAAGGCCGCGCTCCGGGCGTCCTGGCCCTGGGCGGCACCGATGGCCGCGGTGACCAGCAGCGGCTGTGGGTCGGTCCACCTGCCATCGCCCGGCATCTGCCGGAAGGCGCCGGTGAGCGCTTCGTCGCCCCCGGGCTCGATCAGCTGGGCCACGGCGAGCTCATCAAGCACCGTGCGGGCGGCGAATTGCCAGTCCCCGGCGTCGGCGGCGTGCCGGACCGCCTCCCGGAGAGAGCCGTTCCTCCGGTACCACCCGGCCGCCCGCAGGTGCAGGCCCGGGACCTGGCCCGGGTCATCACGCCGTAGCTTGAGCCGCAGCACCGCGGCGAACAGCGCGTGATACCGGTACCAGCCGCCGTCGTCCCGCTGCACGAAAGCATTCGCCTGCGCCAGTTCCGGAAGCACGCTGGTGTCGCTCCCGTCGCCGGTGAGCTCGGCGGCGAGGTCCTCGCTCATCCGGTCCAGGATGCTGGTCCGCAGCAGGAAGTTCCGCACCTGGACGGGCTGGGTGTTGAGGACCTCCTCCACGAGATACCCGGCCACGGCGCTGTCCTCGGCAATCAGTTCCTTGACGAACTGCTCCGGGTCGGGGTGCCCGGCCATGGAGATGGCGGCCAGGCGCATGACCGCCACCCAGCCCTCGGCCCGTCTGCTAAGACGCTCCAGCGACTCCGCCGATAGCACGACGTCATGCCGCGCCATGAGCTGCTCGGCTTCGGGAATGCTGAACGCGAGGTCCCTGGCGCGGATCTCGGTGAGCTCGCCCGCGAGCCGGTACCGGTGCAGCGGGAGCAGCGGATCGATGCGCGAGCCGGCGACCAGCCGCAGCCCCGGCCTGGCGTTGCGCAACACGTACGCCAGCCCGTCCACCACCTTCGGCGCGGTGAGCAGGTGCATGTCGTCGAGCACCAGCGTCACCGGCGGCTCCTGCGCCGCCATCAGCGATGCGAACCGGAGAAGCAGTTCGTGGTCGACCGCGTAACGCCGAGGCGCAGCGGCGAGAGCCCTGGGGACGGCAACACCGGCCCGCCGCAGCGCGGCCAGGACATAGGACCAGAAAACCTTCGGCCGGTTGTCGTAGTCGTCGAGGGTGACCCAGGCCAGCGCGCCCGCCGGCGGCCTGGCCGCGGCCCACAGCGCGAGGGCCATTGTCTTGCCAGCACCCGGAGGACCGGTCACCGTGGTGACTGGGCCCTGCGCACCCTGAGCGATGCGTTCCTCCAGCCGGGGGCGCGGCACGAGCCAGCTCGGCACCCCCGGCATGGTGATCTTGGATGCCAGGACGGGATCGGCCGCCCCCGCCGCCTGTCGTGCTGAACCCGCCGCCACCGGCGTAGCCGCGGTGGTCACCGTCGCTCCCCCCCTGCCCACGCACGATCCATCGCCCGCCGCGGGTTATGTGCTCAGCGAGTTGCAACACACCTGGCGACGGCACCGGCCAAGGCCGGCTCGCAGACCATCACCTTGGTTCTCGCATGAGCATGGGTGATTCGTCATCACCCCGCCTGGATCTCACCAGGGTGACGAATCACCCGCTTCGAGTGGGGCGCAGCGGGCCGATCGGCAGCACTGTGGAAGGGCTATGGGCGTTTCGAGACCTTTGGGGGCCTGCCGTGGCATCCCTTTACTACGAGATCCGGGTGTCGGGCACTCTCCCGCCTGAGGCGCTGCTCGACTTCGAGCGGCTGAGCGCATCCGTCAAGCATGTAGAAACGGTCCTGCACGGACCGCTGGCCGACCAGGCCGCACTGTACGGGCTTCTGTCCAGGCTCGAGACGCTGGGCGTGCAGGTGCTGGAGGTGCGGCGCCTGCACGAGGAGAATCCGGCACAGGGCTAGCCCGGGCGCCAGTTCAGGTCTGGTGCGGCCCGGGCGGCGCGTAGACGTCGCGCTGCGTGTCGATCTGCTGGGTGGTGAATGTCCGCTCGCGGCGCATGTCGCGGGTGAAGGCAAACCACCAGCTGAGCACCGCACCGGCCCGGTTACGGTAGCCGGTCAGGAAGGCGATGTGGATGAACAGCCAGACACACCAGCCCAGGAAGCCGCCGGTGTGCAGCGGTCCAGCCGAGACGACGGCGCGGCCCCGCGAGATGTAGGCGGCCGAACCGAGGTCGTGGTAGCGGAACGGCTTCTCCGCTGTCTGCCCCGCTGCCCTGCGCCGGATCCGGTGCCCCGCGTACAGGCCGGACTGCATCGCCACCTCGGCTACCCCGGGCAGCTTGCCCAGGCTCATGGTGTCGCCCACGACGGCTATCTCGGGATGCCCGGGGATCGTGAGGTCGTCCCCGACGAGTATCCGCCCGGCCCTGTCGCGCTCCGCGCCGGTGGCCTTCGCGAGCGCCTCCGCCACGGCAGGGGCCGCCACCCCGGCCGTCCACAGCACAGTGCCGACGTCGTAGCGAGCCTGCTGCCCGGTGTGGTCCCGCACCTCCACCCAGCCCTGCCCTACGTCGGTCACCCGTGAGCCCATATGCCGCTCAACACCCAGCTTTTGCAGGTTCTTGGCAGCCCGGGCCGACAGTTGCGGCCCGAACGCGGCCAGCGGTGCGTCACCGCCGTCGAACAGCAAGACCCGCGCATCCTCGGGCTTGATGCTGCGGTACTCGTCGCGGAGGGTCTTGCTGGCAAGTTCCCTGATCTGCCCCGCGAGTTCCACACCTGTGGGGCCGGCGCCGACCAGGGCGAAAGTGAGCCAGCTCTGCCTTTCGGCTGGGCTCGTGGCGGTTTCCGCCATCTCAAAGGCGCCGAACACCCGGCGCCGTATCGCGAGCGCGTCGGCGATCGTCTTCATGCCCGGGGCCCACCGGGCGTACTCGTCGTGGCCGAAGTAGGACTGGCGCACGCCAGCGGCCACGATGAGGTCGTCGTAACCGAATTCGATCCGGTTACCACCCGCGCGGCGGGCGATGACCATCCTGTTCGCCGTGTCGAAATCGACGACTTCGGCCGCTACGCAGTCGACGTTCTTGTGCTTCTTGAGCACGCTGCGCAGCGGGGCGGCAATCTTGCCTTCGGACAGAATCCCCGTGGCGCACTGATAGAGCAGCGGCTGGAACAGGTGATATTGGTTGCGGTCGATCAGTGTCACGGAGACCGGGCTGCGCTTGAGGGCACGGGCGGCGAACAAGCCGGCGAACCCGCCGCCGACGATCACGACACGATGCCGCCCTGGCGGGTTCGTCATTGGATGCTCCGGTAAGTTGTCAGGCCGCCGGATCGTGCCAGGTGTCTTTGTCCGGCAGCAGCCTGTCGGCTTCCTTGGGACCCCAGCTCCCCCTGGCGTACGGGTGCACGGGGGTGACGTCACCGAGCACTGGGTCCACTACCCGCCAGGCCGCCTCCACGGTGTCCTGGCGTGCGAACAGCCAGCGGTCCCCGTCCAGCGCGGCACCGATCAGCCGGTCATAGGGGCGCATGTCCGACCCCGGCCGCATGGCGAATGCCAGTTGCTCGGCCTGCGGTTCCCAGCCAGCGCCGGGGTTCTTGCCGGCCAGCGTCAGGCTGACCTGCGTCTCCGGCCAGACCCGGAAGCGCAAGGTGTTGGCGACCGCGAACGGCTCGATGCCGAACACGTCGTGCGGGGGGCGGCGGAACCGGATGTCCACCTCGGTGGCGGTGACCGGCATGCACTTGCCTGCCCGGATCAGGATCGGCACGCCGGCCCAGCGCCAGGTGTCGGCGGCCAGCCGGACCGCCACGTAGCTCTCCGTTGTGGACTTCGATTCGACGCCATCGACCTCGTGATAGCCCTGGTACTGACCGCGCACCGTGTCCTCGGGAGTCAGCGGCCGCAGCGCGGCGACCACCCGGGACTTGGCGTCCCGCCAGGACGCGAGGCCAGGGCCGTCCGGGGGGTCGGCCAGCACAGTGCCCAGGACCTGGAGCATGTGATTCTGCACCACGTCCCGGATCGCGCCGGTCCTGTCGTAGAACCTCCCCCGGTCGGCCACATCGAATGCCTCGGCCATCGTGATCTGAATGCGCTGCACGTAGGTCCGGTTGAGCAGCGGCTCGATGACCGAGTTGGCGAAACGGACGAACAGAACGTTCTCCACCGGGTCGAGCCCCAGCCAGTGATCTACCCGGTAGATCGACTCTTCGGGGAAGTATTTGTGCATCGTCTCGTTGAGCTGCCGCGCGCTGGCCAGGTCGGTGCCGAACGGTTTCTCCACCATCACCCGGGCATCCGCGGCGCGGCCGGCCGCCGAGATCCCCTGCGCGATCCGCCCGAACAGCGGCGGCGGCACTTCCAGGTAGAACAGCACCCGGCGGCCGGGGCCGACGGCCTGTGACATCGCCTCGTAAGTGGCCTTATCACCCAGGTCACCGTCGACGTAACGGAGCAGGCCGATCATCTTGGCCGCGGCCGGGCTATCGGGGTCCATGTGGTTGAGCCGGAGCGAGGCCTCGGCGTAGTCGCGGAACTGCGCCAGCCCCCAACCGCTCTTTGCCACCCCGACCACGGGGACGTCAAGGACGCCGCGCTCCACCAGTCCCACCAGCGCCGGGAAGGTCTCCAGCTTCGCCAGATCCCCGGTGGCACCGAAAATCACCAGCGCGTCCACTCCGTTTGCGGCCACCTCGACTCCTCCACCGCGTGTGTCTGTGCCACCCATACGAACGCCGCGGCTGAGCCTCTGCCATCACTCCGCATAGGTGATGCCGCCGGATGACGGGCCCGGCGGCCATACGGCGCGGGTGATCCCCGGCGGCGGGACCGGGCCGACAATCGTCTGGTGCTGCACATCCGCATCGCGAGCCCGCCGGACTTGACTGGCCGGCTGGTCGAGACGCTGATCACCGATCCGGGAGTGGTCAATCTGGTGGTGCTGGCGGGCGCGGCCCGGCGGCCGGATGGTGACGCCGTGCAGTTCGACGTGCAGACCGGCTCGGCCAACGTGGTGTTCCGGCGGCTGCGTGACCTCCACCTTGACGGACGGGGCTCGATTCTTGTGCAGACCGTGGACGCGGTCATCACCGGGCCGGTGCGCGGGCCCTTGCGGCGGCGGCCGCATCACGGTGAGGTCGTCCCCGTCTGGGAGATGGTGGAGGCGCGAATCCGGGCCGGCGGCGTCTACCCGCCGAGTTTCTACGCCCTGCTGATCATCGCCGGGCTGATCGCCTGCGTGGGCATCCTGACCAACTCGCAGATCCTCGTGGTCGGGGCCATGGTGGTGGGTCCCGAATACAGCGCGATCATCGCGGTCGCGCTGGGCATCGATCAGCGCCGGCTGCTCCCGGTTCGCCGGGGGCTGTCCGCCTTGCTCGGCGGGTTCACCGCGGCGGTGGCCGCGGCGGTCCTGTTCGGCGTGGCGATCCGCTGGTCGGGGCACACGCCGAAGGCCTTCCTGCTCGGCGTGCGGCCGGTGGCCCAGCTCATCGACGAGCCGAACCTGTTCTCCGTGATCGTCGCCGTGCTGGCCGGGATCGTCGGTGTGGTGTCGCTGACCCAGGCCCGTGCCAACGCCCTCATCGGTGTATTCATCTCGGTCACGACGATCCCCGCGGCTGCCGCGCTGGGCTTGGCAGCGGCGTATGAAGACTGGCCGCGGGTCCACGGGTCGCTGTTCCAGCTGCTGCTGAACGTCGGCCTGCTGATCCTCGTTGGGGCCGCCGCGCTTCGCGTCCAGCGGCTCATCTGGCGCCCGCGCGCCTAATCAGGATGGCGGTGAGCTGCCGCTCGCGGGCCGGACCGCTCCCGGCTGGGTTCCCCGGCCATCACTCGGCGCGGGTGAAGCGGGGGGAGCCCCTCCACCGCCAGCGGCGCGCCAGAGACGTTGCCGACCAGGCGCGAGTACGCCCCCCAGTTCATGCCGAACTGGAACTCCTGGACCAGCCCGGTTACCACGCCGATCGCGACGTTGACGACCAGCAGCGTGCCGAAGAACCGGGTCAGCCGCAGGTACTCGTCCCGCCCGCTGCGGTGCCATGCCGTCTGCAGCAAGGCGGTGAGGAAGGCCAGCCCGATGGTGACCGGAACGAAGAAGAAGTGGTTGATCGAGGTGAACGCGAACCGCCACCTGGCGAGGTCGACATTCGCCATCAACGGCCTGCGGGCTCGACGGCCGCGCGGCCGTTCCGCCAGGCGACGCCGCCAGCGGCGGCGGCGGTCCTGGCCCGGGCCCAGTGCTGCCGGGCCAGCTCGCCCGGCGGAACCTCCATCTCGCGGACCCAGCGGCGGGTCGCGGCAAAGATGTGGGAGGTGCCCACGGCGATGCCGGCAAAGACGAGCATGGCACCGACGCCGACGAGCGCCCCGCCGGTGATCAGTGGGCCGGAGCTCAGCTGCGGCCAGTTCCCGTTCACTCCGGTTTCAGTCATGGCATCCGTCCTCGGCCGTCCTCGGCGTCAAAACCTGACCTTCACTGTCGTCGCGGCTGCCGTCCCGGGCATCCTCCGGAACGGGTGATCGCACGACGGCATAGACGCTGGCCGCCCCGGCTGCCCGCGCTCACCCCGGCGGAGTGATGCGGCACCAGCCCGGCCCTGCCGATAGTGGCCTGGTGACCGGTCCGGCGGGCACCTGCTGGGCCGGGCGGGAGTGGCCAGCGCAGGCCGTGCCCCACGCAGGACGGAGACAGACACCATGGAGCGCTACCCCAACATCAGCGACCACGGGCTTATCGGCGACCTGCAGACCGCGGCGCTGGTGACCACCGACGGCTGCGTCGACTGGTTCTGCTGCCCCCGCTTCGACTCCCCCAGCGTGTTCGCATCGTTGCTGGACGCCGATCGCGGCGGGCACTTCCGGATCGCGCCCGACCGGGACGACTATGTCAGCAAGCAGCTCTACTTTCCTGACACCGCGATTCTCATCACCCGGTTCATGACCCCCGACGGTGTGGGCGAGGTGCACGACTTCATGCCCGTCGCGCACGGCGCGGCCACCGGCCGGCACCGGCTGGTCCGCCAGGTGCGGGTGGTGCGCGGCACGATGCGGTTCGCGATTGACCTGCAGCCACGGTTCGACTACGGCCGCCGGCCGCACAAGCTGGAGGTCACCGAGGACGGGGCGGTGTTCCAGTCCGACGGCATGGAGCTGACCGTTCACCCGGTCCTGGCCCCGGGCACCTCCACGGGAGACCTGGGCGTGACCCTCGAGCGCGACGCCGACGGGCTCCGCTGGACCAGAACGCTACAGGCGGGCGAGACCGGCGGCGTGGTGCTCGAGTCAATGGGTGGTGCGCCCCGGCGGATACCACCCGAAGAGATCCAGCGGCTAACCGAAGAGACCGCGCAGTTCTGGCGCGGCTGGCTGCACCGATCCACCTACCGGGGGCGCTGGCGCGAGATGGTGGCCCGGTCGGCCATGACGCTCAAGCTGATGACGTACGCACCCACCGGCGCGATTGTGGCGGCACCGACCACCGGCCTGCCCGAGCAGGCGGGCGGCGAGCGCAACTGGGACTACCGCTACACCTGGATCCGGGATGGCTCGTTCTCCATCTACGCGCTGCTCGGCCTGGGTTATGCCGAGGAGGCCGCCGCGTTCGCCGCCTGGCTGCGGGACCGGACCGGCGAGGCCAGCGGGGATAGCGGCCCGCTGAAGATCATGTACCGGGTGGACGGCAGCTCCGATCTCACCGAGGAGACGCTCGGCCACTTCGAGGGGTGGCGCGGCTCCCGGCCCGTCCGGATCGGCAACGGCGCAGCTGACCAGCTGCAGCTGGACATCTACGGGGAGGCGCTGGACTCGGTCTATCTGGGCGAGACGCACGGCCTGAACGTCGGGCACAAGGGCTGGGGCAAGCTGGCAGGCATCATCGACTGGCTGTGCGACCACTGGGACCAGCCCGATGAGGGGGTCTGGGAGACCCGCGGGGGCCGCAAGGACTTCACCTACGGCCGGTTCCAGGCCTGGGTGGCCCTCGACCGTGCGATCAGGCTGGCCGCGTTGCGCGGGCGCCCCGCCAACGTCACGAAGTGGACCACCGAACGCGACCGCATCTACAGCCAGATCATGGAACGCGGGTGGAACCCGAAGACCCATGCGTTCACCCAGCACTACAGCACCGAGGTTCTCGATTCGTCCCTGCTGCTCATGCCCCTGATGGGGTTCATCGCACCGCGCGACCCGATGTGGCTGTCCACCCTGGAAGCGATGGACCGCGAACTGGTGTCCGACAGCCTGGTCTACCGGTACAACCCCGCCGCTTCCCCGGACGGGCTGGCCGGCGACGAGGGCACGTTCTCACTGTGCACGTTCTGGTACGTCCAGGCGCTGGCCCGGGCCGGCCGCCTCGACGAAGCCAGGCTGACCTTCGAAAAGATGCACACCTACGCCAACCACCTCGGACTGTACTCGGAGGAGATCGGGAGCACGGGTGAGCAGCTCGGCAACTTCCCGCAGGCCTTCAGCCATCTATCGCTCATCAGCGCCGCGATCAACCTCAATCACCAGCTCGACCACGGCACGGGGCCGGCCGGATAGGCGGTCTCAGCGGGTGGCATAACCACGAATCAAGTCTTCCTCGGCATGGGGCTGATCCTGGGCGCTTGCCGCCCCCGCGGCCGCAGCGGCCGCAGCGGCGGCCGTCTCGATGCGGTTACACAGGCCGGTATTTCCATCGTCACAGCCCGGGGGCATCCAGGTGCTCCTCGACCCGGTATCGCCGGACCAGGCTGTCCCCGCCGGCCCACGGCCGAGGCGCGCAGCGAAGACCTCACGTCCTCGCCATGACCGGCAGCAGCCGGCCGGCGCTGCGGATCCGGGGCCACTTCTGGCCGCAGCACCGGCGCTCCGGGGAGACACAATTGTCCGGCTTGTCTGATTCAATAGCCCGGAAACTCATGAGAAGCTGGGATTTTGCCGGCCCTATACCGGCGATGGAGTAGTGGCGTGCGTCAGCGCGCCCACTAGCTGACCAGGGAGCGGGTTGCCTTACGACCTGATGACGGCGAAGCTCTCCCGCCCGCCCGTGCGTCCTGGGACCATCCGCCGCTCCGAACTGATCGACCGGCTGAGCCAGAATGACGGCCGCCGGATCGTCTCGGTGGCCGCGCCCGCGGGCTATGGGAAGACAACCTTACTGTCGCAGTGGGCCGAGGCCAGCGATGAGATCTTCGCGTGGTTGTCCGTCAACGAGGAAGACAACGATCCGAAGGTCCTTCTCACCTGCATCGCCGAGGCGCTGAATGCGGTGGAGCCGGTCAGCCGGCGGGTGTTCGACGCGCTGGCCGACCCGGCGAGCTCGGTGCCTGGCTCGGTCGTGCCCAGGCTCGGGTCCGCGTTGTCGTCAATGCACGTCCCCGTCACCCTGGTCCTGGATGACGTGCACCTCCTGCACAACTCCGAATGCCGTGCCGCGCTGTCCGTAATGGCCGACCATGTGTCCGCCGGGTCGCGGCTGGTCCTCGCCGGACGGTCCGCACCGCCGCTGCGGACCGCACGGCTGCGCGCCGAGGGCCGGATCCTGGAGATCAGCCCGCCAGATCTTGCGCTCACCCGCCTGGAGGCTTCCTCACTGCTGCACGGTGCGGGCGTGGGGCTCAGCGACGACCAGGTAGCTGAGCTGCACCGCCGGACCGAGGGCTGGCCGGTCGGGCTGTACCTGGCGGTGCTCTACCTGAGGGAAGGCGGTTCGCTCGGGGGCACGACGGGTTCCTTCGGCGGCGATGACCGGCTCGTCGCCGAATACATGCAATCGGAGTTCCTCGCGCGGATCTCCCAGGCAGAGCGGATATTCCTGACCCGTACCGCGGTACTGCAGCGCATGTGCGGCCCGCTGTGCGAGGCCGTTCTCGGCACTCCCGGCGGCCACGTGACCCTAGAAGCCCTGGCACAGTCGAATCTGCTGCTGGTGCCGCTGGACCGGCGGGGACACTGGTACCGGTACCACCACCTGTTCCGTGACATGCTGCTGGCCGAACTCGAGCGCCGGGGGCCCGGCCTGATTCCGGAACTGCGGCGGCGCGCTGCTGCCTGGTTTGCGCACAATGATCTGCCGGAGGAGGCACTCGAGTATTCCATGGCCGCCGGTGACGTGGCTGAATCCGCCCGGCTGGTGCAGAAGCTCTGGCTGGCGACGTCCCGGCAAGGCCGGGTGACCACGCTGCAGCGGTGGTTCCAGTGGCTGAATGACCGGGGCGCGATCGAAGAACGCCCGGCCCTGGCCGTCTGGGCGGCGTTTGTCGCCGGGCAGACGGGCCGCCCGGCCGAGACCGACCGGTGGGCCGCCGTGGTCGACCGCTGGCACAGCCGGAACGCAGGCAACCCCGGTGACAGCCCGACGGCGGGGTGGGCCGCCCTGCTCCGTGCCATTCTCTGCCGGCGTGGGGCCGAGCAGATGCGCGCAGACGCCGACGAGGCCGCCCGCAATTTTGCCGCGGCGGGCATGATGCTCCCGGTGGTCGCGCTCTACCGGGGAATCGCCCAGATGCTGTGCGCTGACCCCGACGGCGGCGACGCATACTTCGAGCAGGCCGTCGGCAACGGCGACGTCGGCGCGCCCGATGTCCTCGCCGCGGCGCTGTCTTACCGGTCGCTGATCGCCATAGCCCGGGGCCAGTGGGGCCAGGCGGAGACATTCGCCGGGCAGGCACGATCGATCATCCGTGAGGCTGGGACCGAGAACAGCTTCATCATGCCCCTCATCAGTACCGTCCGCGCACGTCTGGCTCTGCACCGCGCAGACATGGCGGCGGTACGGCAGGAGATCACCAATGCTCAGCGGCTCCGCCACCTGCTCACCCATGTGGTCCCCCACCAGGCCGTTACGACGCGGATCGAGCTGGCCCGCATCTATCTCGCGCTCGCGGATCTGGCCGGTGCCAGGACGCTGATGCGGGAGATAGACGAACTGCTCAGGCAGCGCCCGGGGCTGGGCATCCTGGTCGGCGACGCGAGAGCGCTGCGCGCGCAGCTGGCACGGGAGAACCGTCCGGCTACCCCCGGTCCTTCGGCCCTGACCACCGCAGAACTGCGCCTGCTGCCGCTGCTGTCTACCCACCTGTCGTTTCCTGAGGTCGCGGCCGAGTTGTCGCTCTCTCCGCACACGGTTAAATCGCAGGCGTATTCGATCTACCGCAAACTGGGCGCTGCTTCGCGGAGCCAGGCGGTGACCCGGTCCAGGGAACTCGCCCTGCTGGAGGGCTGACAGGTGAGCGCCGTCCGTGCGATGCCGGCAGACCTGCTCGCTTCGAAACTCCGCCGCCCCGAGATACGGCCCGGTACCATCCGGCGCGCGTCGCTGATCGAACGGCTGGCACGAGAAGGCCCCTGTCCCATCATTTCGGTGGTGGCACCGGCGGGTTACGGAAAGACCACGCTGCTGTCGCAGTGGGCCGAGTCCAGCGGCCAGGCGTTCGCCTGGGTGTCCGTAGACGACACAGACAATGATCCCAAGGTCCTGCTCAGCTACGTCGCCGAGGCACTGGATGCGGCGCAGCCAGTTGGCCAGCGAGTGTTTGATGCACTGACCTCGCCCGCGAGTTCGGTGCCCGGCTCAGTTGTGCCGAGGCTGGGCCATGCCTTCGCCTCGATGACCGTGCCGGTAGTGCTGGTCCTGGATGACGTCCACCTGCTGCACAACCGGGAGTGCCGTTCCGCACTGTCGATGCTGGCCGATCACGTACCGCGCGGCTCGCGCTTCGTGCTGGCGGGACGCAGCGAGCCGCCGCTGCAGATCGCGAGGCTGCGCGCCGGAGGCCGGATCGTGGAGATTGGCCCCGCGGACCTGTCCCTGGGCCGCGAGGACGCGGCCGCGCTGCTGCGCGCGGCCGACGTTGTGCTGCCCGAGGATGACCTGACCGCGCTTCACCGGACCACCGAAGGCTGGGCGGTCGGCCTGTACCTGGCCGCCCTTTATCTGCGGGAAGGAGGCTCGCTGAAAGGCGCGGTGGCCCCCTTCGGCGGGGATGACCGGCTGGTCAGCGAGTACATGGAGTCGGAGTTCCTGACCAGGATTTCCCGGCGGCACCGGGCCTTCCTGACCCGGACCGCGGTACTGGAACGCATGTCCGGGCCGTTGTGTGAGGCAGTGCTGGAGATGCACGGCTCGGCCGCCGTACTGGCAGAACTGGCGCGCTCTAACCTGCTGCTGGTGCCGCTGGACGGGCGCGGACAGTGGTTCCGTTACCACCACCTGTTCCGCGGCATGCTGCTGGCCGAACTGGAACGCCACGAGCCTGAGCTGCCCCGCGACCTGCGGCGGCGTGCCGCTCGATGGTGCCTGGACCAGGGCCGGCCCGAGGAAGCGCTGGAATACTCCATCGCCGCCGGGAACGTCGACCTGGCCGCTGGCCTCGTGGAAAAGCTCGGCGTGCGCACCCATCGCCAGGGCAAGTTCGGCACGCTCCAGCGATGGTTCGAGTGGCTCGACCGCCAGGGCGGGATGGCGAAGCACCCGATGGCGGCCGTGCTGGCCGGCCTCTTCTCTGCCATGATGGGCCGGCCGGTGGATGCCGAGCGGTGGGCTGACGTGGTCGACCACTGGCAATATGGCGATGGCCCACGGCGCGGGGACCCCGCCGCCGAAGCACACGCGGCCATACTCCGCGCGCTCATGTGCCGTCGCGGCGTCCAGCAGGTACTCGCCGACGCCGTGGAGGCCGGACAGCGGTGTGCGGAGGCGAACATCGTGACGCCGGCGCCGGCGCTGTACCAAGGACTCGGGCGTGTTCTTTCCGGCGACCTGAGTGCTGCCGACGCATTGTTCCGGCAGGCCGTCACGGCCGGAGAACAAGCGGGCGCGCATGAAACCCTGGCCGTGACGCTGTGCGAACGGTCCCTGGTGTCGATGGCCCGCTCGGACTGGGACCGTGCCGGCGCCCTGGCCGGGCAGGCACGCGCTGTATTGCGGCAGGCAGGTATCGAACAGAGCTACGCCACACCCCTGGTTTGTGCCGTGCATGCCCGCGCAGCATTGCATCACGACGACCTGCCGGCCGCGCGCCAGGAACTCAGCACCGCCCGGCTGCTGCGGCATCTGCTGACCTATGCCATGCCCCAGCTGGCTGTCCAGGCCCGGATCCACCTTGGTCTCGCCCACCTTGCGCTCGGTGACGCCGCCGGCGCTGAGACCCTGCTGCGGGAAATCGGCGAGGTACTCCACCGGCGGCCGGACCTGGGCAATCTGGTCGCCGAGACCCGGCAGTTGCAAGCCCGCGTGTCCAGGGCACGCGGTCGGTGCACACCGGGAGCCTCAGCCCTGACAACCGCCGAGCTCCGCCTGCTGCCGCTGCTCCCCAGCCACCTGTCGTTCCCCGAGGTTGCCGCCGAGTTGTCCCTGTCGCCGCACACCGTCAAGTCGCAGGCTTACTCGATCTACCGGAAGCTGGGGGTCTCGTCGCGCAGTGAGGCGGTGGCCCGCTCCCGTGAGTTTGCCCTGCTTGAGGGATGACGCCTGCCTTTCATACCAATCGTGGGATGCCCGGGGGCGGCCGGCAGGCGTTTGCTGAGAGCCAGGGATGCGATGGGGCATGGACCCAGGCCCCGGCCCTCGCCCGGGGGCCATCGACGGTCTGCGCATCCCGGATGGAGCGGGGTAGGTCCGATGGCGACACATGCGGCCAACCGGACGGCGGCGGGTGCCAGGCGCCCGGTGTTTTCCACTGCCGATCCGATTCTGAAGTCGAAGATCACGGCGCCGGGCATACCAGGCTGGGCGGTGCCACGCGCACGCATCAGCGCGCTGATCGGCGAGAGCATCCGATGGCGCCTGCTGACCGTCGTAACGGGGCCGCCCGGCGCAGGCAAGACGGTGGCCCTCGCGGCGTGGGCGGCGGCCGAGCCCAGACCGGTCGCGTGGGTTTCGCTTGAGGAGCACGACAACCGGCCGGTGGCCTTCTGGTCCTATGTCGTCGCGGCCCTGCGCCGGGCCGGTATCCGCGTGCCGAAAACGGCCCTGGATGCCGCGCGGGCCCGTGACGGCCACTCCCTGCTTCTCCAGCTCGCCTCGGCTCTGGCCGGCCAGGATCCACCGATTGTCCTGGTGCTCGACGACTTCCACCTGGTGACCGAGCGCAAAGTGCTGGCCGGGCTCGACTTCCTGCTGCGGAACACCGGCGCCGGCCTCCGCCTGGCCGTCTCCTCGCGGCTGGATCCACCGCTTCGGCTGCACCGCTACCGGCTGACCGGTGAGCTCGGGGAGATCCGGGCCAGCGATCTCGCGTTCAGCATCACCGAAGCCGGGCAGCTGATGGCCCAGCACGGAAACAGGCTCCTGCCGGGCTCGCTGGAACTTCTCACCGGGCGGACGGAAGGCTGGGCGGCGGGCCTGCGCCTGGCCGCGCTTTCCATGGACACCCATCCCGACCCTGATCAGCTGGTCAGGGAGCTGATCGCCGAGGACAGTGCGCTGGCCGGGTACCTGGTGGAGGAGGTTCTCAACGCCCATCCGCCCGAGGTGCAGGATGTCCTGCTCAGCACGTCGATCCTGGAGCATGTGCATCCCGACGCCGCCTGCGAGCTCGCAGGAAATGACAAGGCTGGGCGGGTGCTGCTCGATGCGGCGGACAGCAATGCGTTCATCCAGCCACTCGAATCGGGGTGGTACCGGTACCACCAGGTGTTCGCGGACGTGCTGCGTCTCAAATTGCGCCGCAAGGAGCCGGAACGGGTTCCCGGCCTGCATCGCCGGGCCGCCCGGTGGTTTGCCGGGAACGGCAGGCTCGCCGAAGCGGTGCGCCATGCGGCGCAGGCCGGCGACTGGGATCTCGCCGCCACGATGGTGGTCGATGCGCTGGCGATCGGCGAGCTCGCCGGGCCACAGGATGAGCCGTCGCTGAGCGGCGAGTTCGCCGGCATGCCCGGCGGCCAGACGTGGAAATCGGCGCCGCCGTACCTGATCGCGGCCGCGCTGGCGCTGTCCGCAGACCAGCCCGGATCCGCCATGACGGCGCTGGATGCGGCCGACAGCCTGCTCGGGCAGCTTCCCGCTGGGCAAGCGGTCACGGCCCGGCTGACCGCCGCCATGCTCCGCATCACCGCGGGCCGGCGCACGGGAGACTTGACGATGGCGGCAGGTGCCTCATCCAGAGCCGGGACGCTGCTCGGCGACGTCCCCGGGGACCATCTCGCGCGGCATCCGGGAATCCGCGGGCTGGTGCTGTGCGGCCGTGCCGCCGGGGAACTTGGGGCCGGCCGTCTCGACGAGGCTGCCCGCATCCTCGATGCAACGGCGAGCACTTCCCTCCCCCCGGATGCCGATCCCCCGCAAATCGGGTGCCTCGGCCTCCTCGCCCTGGTGGAAGCCGCGCGCGGCCAGCTGGCCCGCGCCGCCGAACTCGCCGGCCAGGCGGCATCGGTCACGCCAGGCGAGCTGCCAGCGCCCGCACAGCGACCGGAACCGGCTGCCCTCGTCGCCGCGGCCTGGGTCCGGCTGGAGCGCGGCGAGTTGCGCGAGGCACGTCATTGGCTCACCCAGGCGGATGCCGCCCTGGCCACCGACCCCGACCGGCTGGTCGGAGCGGCCGCCTGCCTGCTGGTGGCCTGGTCCGCCCTGGCGGAGGGACACGCCAGCGTGGCCCAGCGGTTCATAGCCAGGGCACGGGCCGGGTGGTGCGCCCCAGCCTGGCTCGATCACATGCTGAGCCACGCCGAGTCGCGGGCCTGTGTGGCCACTGGTGACATCCCGGGAGCGATCACCGCGGCCGAGCGGCTCGACGGCGCACATTCAGCTGAGGCGGCGGTCGCACGTGCACACGCCTGGCTGGCCACCGGGAACGGCGAGAAGGCGGGGGATGCGCTCGCGCCCGCGCTAGCCCCATCCGATCCGAAGCTGGAGCGGGTACGCGTGCAGGCGTGGCTCATCGATGCCCGGCTCAGCTACCGCAGGGGCGAGCCGGCCCGAGGTCAGCGGAGATTCGCGGCCGCGCTGCGGCTGGCTGAGCGCCAGCAGCTCAGGCTGCCGTTCATGCTGGAGCGTGACTGGGTTGGTCAGCTGCTGCGGGATGCCCCTGAGCTGGCCGGGTGCTACCAGCGCGTGGCCGGCCTGACGCCCTCAGGCCGTCAGCGCCCGGTTCCGGTGAGCGAGCCGGGCGCAGCACCGGTCCTGGTGGTGGAGCCGCTGACCGCACGCGAACGCGAGGTGCTGCGGTACGCCTCGACCATGCTGAATACCGCCGAGATCGCCAGCGAGATGTACATCTCCACGAACACCGTCAAGACTCACCTCAAGAGCGCCTACCGCAAGCTGGCGGCAGGTCACCGTGGTGAGGCGGTGCGCCGCGCCCGCCAGCTGCAGCTGATCTGACCGCCGGACGTGACTCACCCCGGCTGATGGGAACCCACCGGGCCAGCCGTTCCAGGTTCGTCATGAAGCCAGACTCCGGTAGCCGGGCGCATTACTCCCGGGCGAGCATGGCTGCGGCTTCGCGTTCGAGGTCGAGGTAGGGCTGTCCGCTGACATCGATTGCGACCCGCCTGATGGTGCCACCGGTGAACCGGTACGGCCGTTCGCCTGGGTAGTCATCGGTGACGGCGGCGCCGTTGTCGCGGCCGACGCACAGGCCCTCGCCGGCCAGCTCGAAGTAGCCGGGCTGGTTCTTGATCCGGCCCTCGCCGACCTTGTGGCCGCCGTGATAGAGGGACAAGATGCCGGTGGCGACGCCGGGCGGATCCTCGCCGTCTTTGTCGAACGACGCGGACAGGATCAGGTCTTCCCCGGCCGGCAGGTCCTCGGTCGCGGTGACCTTCTGCTCGGTGATGCCGACGAAGTTGTAGACGTAGTGCAGCCGGTTGCCCTTCACGTACAGGGCGTGGCCGCCGAACCAGGACCCATGGGCGAAGATCACTCCCTCGGCGCTGGGGCCGGGGAGGTCCACCTGGGCCCCGATGCTGTAGGAGCGGTTGTGGATATTCACCGCCTGCGTCTCGGGGACATCCGCGACGTCGGGGTAGTAGATGTACCGGTTACGCGGGCTGGTCAGCTGCGGCCTGGGCGTGTTGAGGACTTCCAGCGGAGTACGGTCGTCCAGCGGGAAAGCACCGTTGGCACCGGCTTCGGCGAACCACAGGTTCACCATTTCGCGCAGCCTGTCCGGCTGCTCGGCCGCCAGGTCGTGCAGCTCAGACCGGTCGGTGTCGGTGTGGTACAGCTCCCAGGTGTCGTCGTTGAAGTGGCTCCAGCCACTGACCGTCGGATGCGTGGTGACCGCCTTCCACCCGTCGTGCCAGATGGCCCGGGAGCCGAGCATCGAGTAGAACTGGGTCTTGCGGGCCGACGGTGCGGACGGGTCGCCGAAGCTGTAGCGCATGCTCACCCCGTCAAGCCGGCTCTGCACGTGGCCCTTGATCACATTCGGCGCCGCGACGCCGAGGCAGTCGAGGATCGTCGGCACGATGTCGACGGCGTGGTGGTACTGATGCCGGATCTCGCCGCCATGGCCGAGGACCGACGGCCAGGCGATGATGCACGGGTCGGACGTCCCGCCGTTGAACTCATACCGCTTCCACATCTTGAACGGCGTGTTGAACGCCATCGCCCACCCGGTCGGGTAGTGGTTGTAGGTCTTCGTGCCGCCGAGCTCGTCGATCATCGCCAGGTTCCGCTGAAGGTCGTCGGGGATGCCGTTGAAGAGGAGGTTCTCATTGACCGACCCGTCCGGCCCGCCTTCACCGCTGGCGCCGTTGTCGGAGACCAGGACCACCAGCGTGTTGTCCTGGAGGCCGGTCTGCTCCAGGAAGTCGAGCAGCCGCCCGATGTGGTGGTCGGCATGCGACAGGAAACCCGCGTACACCTCGGCCATCCGGGCGAACAGGCGCTTCTCGTCCGCGGACAGGGAATCCCACGGCTTGGTGTAGTCCACCACAGGGAACGGCTTGCCGTCGGGCCCGGTACGGCCGCCCGGCGTGCCGATCGGGTTGAGCGGCGGCAGTTCGGTGTCCGCCGGTACCAGGCCCATCTGCTTCTGCCGGGCAAGCGTCTGCTCCCGGGCCGCCTCATACCCGCCGTCGAACTTCCCGGCGTACCGCTCGATCCACTCCCGCGGCGCGTGGTGCGGCGCATGGCAGGCGCCGGGCGCGTAGTAGAGGAAGAACGGCTTGTCCGGCGCGATCGCCTTGGCGTCCTTGATGAACTCCAGGGCCTTGTCGGTGAGATCGTCGGTGAGGTGGTATCCCTCCTCAGGTGACCTCGGCTGGTCCACCGGGTGGTTGTCGTAGACGAGTTCGGGGAACCACTGGTTGGTTTCGGCTCCGAGGAAGCCGTAGAACCGCTCGAATCCGCGGCCGGTGGGCCAGTTGCGCCGGGTCGAGGCGAGGTTCATCTCGTCGGTCGGGGTCAGGTGCCACTTGCCGACGATGTAGGTGTTCCAGCCACGCTCGCCGAGGATCTCCGGCACCATGCCGTTTTCCGCCGGGATCGTGCCGCTGCCATTGGGGAACCCGCAGGCAGCCTCGGTGATGCAGGCCATCGAGTTGCGCGTGTGATTGCGCCCGGTCAGCAGGCACGAGCGGGTGGGTGAGCACAGCGCCGTGGTGTGCCACTGGGTAAATCGCACCCCCCGGGCGGCGATCCGGTCGATGTTCGGCGTGTCGACCGGCCCGCCGTAACAGCCCATCGCCGAGTACCCCACATCGTCCAGCACGATGTAGACCACATTCGGCGCCTCGTCCGGTGCCTTGGCTGGTTCGAACGGCGCCCAGTCGGGTTCGGAGTCCCGGATATCGAGGTTGATGGTCCCCTTGAACGGCTCGCCCATGACACCTTCCGTCCGCTCGGTCCGTTTCGTTGCGCAATAAGTGTCGCGGTGTCCTGACCGTCGGGCATCACCCCGGCCGGGCGAGTCATGGGTTCAGGATCTGCCCATCACGGGCGTCACCCTCCGCAGGTGAGGCAGCCGGTGAGCGCGAAACGGAGACTTGCCGTGTACGCCGCGATCTGGGGCGCTGCTCCGGCCGTAACCCGCCGCCGAAGGGCACCTGAGCAAGGGGAGAATGACCATGCCATTGCACGAGCAGCGTGCCATCCGTGACCGGCTGGCGGAATGCGTGTTCGTCGGGCGCGACCTGACCCAGCCGGTCCCGAAGTACAGGTTCCCGCCGGACGAGATACCGCCGAGAGAGGCGTTCCAGGTGGTGTCGGACGAGCTGATGCTCGACGGCAACGCCCGGCAGAACCTGGCCACGTTCTGCCAGACCTGGGCCGAGCCGGAGCTGCTGGAGCTGATGGCGCTGTCGGTCAGCAAGAACATGATCGACAAGGACGAGTACCCGCAGACCGCGGAGATCGAGCGGCGGTGCGTGCACATGCTGGCCGACCTGTGGCATGCCCCGGACGGTCTGGCACAAGTTCGCCCGCTACTGGGACATTGAGATGCGCGAGGTGCCGATGGCCCACGGCCGCTACGCCATGGACCCAGACACGATGCTGGAGCGTGTGGACGAAAACACGATCATGGTTGTGCCGACCCTTGGCGTCACCTACACCGGGGCGTACGAGCCGGTTGAAGCCCTGTCCGGCGCCCTCGACCGGCTGCAGGCTGAGACCGGCCTGGACGTCGGGATTCACGTGGATGGGGCCAGCGGAGCCTTCCTCGCGCCGTTCTGCGCACCGGATCTGCTGTTCGACTTCCGGCTGCCCCGGGTCAAGTCGATCAGCACCTCGGGGCACAAGTTCGGGCTGGCTCCGCTGGGCGTGGGCTGGGTGGTCTGGCGCGACCGCGGCGAACTGCCCGACGACCTGGTTTTCCACGTCAACTACCTGGGCGGCGACATGCCGGTCTTCCAGATCAACTTCTCCCGGCCGGCCGGCCAGATCATCGCCCAGTACTACAACTTCCTGCGGCTGGGCCACGAGGGGTACCGGCGGATCCACCTGGCGTCCTATGACGTCGGCCAGTACCTCGCCGCGCAGATCGCCAAGCTGGGCCCGTTCGAGCTGCTGTGCGACAGCCAGCCCGGCACGGGCATCCCCACCGTCACCTGGCGGATCGCCGAGGGCGAGGACCCCGGGTACACCCTGTTCGACCTCGCTGACCGGCTGCGCGGCCGCGGCTGGCAGGTACCCGCCTACACCCTGACGGGGACGGCGGCCGACATCCCGGTCCAGCGCATCCTGGTCCGGCTCGGGGTCAGCAGGGACATGGCGTCCCTGCTGCTCGACGACTTCCGCGCCGCCGTGGCCCACTTTGCCAGGCACCCGGTCACCGTGCCGATGTCCAAGCAGGAGTCAGGGGGCTTCAGCCACCTATAACCCGGCCGGTAACCCTGCCGGGCAAAAAGCGGCTCCCCCCGTCAGCGCCGACCGGGCTCGCCGGCCTCCCCGTTCTGCTCTGTCCAGGCCAGAGCATCGGTGTAGGCATGCCTGAGGGCGGCGCCGACCCGCTCGTCGCCGGCGTAGATGCTCGCGGAGGAGATCAGGCCGGTCACGCCAGCGACGCGGAGTTGTTCGGTGATGTGCTCGCTGGCCGAGACGATGACGAGCTTACTGCCGGCCGCGGAGAGGGCCTGGGCGTAGCGGTACAGCACGTCCATGACGGTAGTGCCGAGGTCGCTGCGGCCACGTAGCCGCAGGATCACCACCGAGCCGCCCGAGCCGCCGTCCACGGTGGGCAGCTGCGCCTCGAGGGCCGGCGCGGCCGCGAAGAACAGGCTGCCGTAGGGCTGCAGCGCGACCACCTCACCCGCTGGCAGGCGAGTGGGTGGGTCGGACTCGATGAGCTGCCCCGCCGGGTCGAGCAGCCACCGCTTGATCGTGACCTGGTTCGACTGCCGCACAATCTGCAGGATCGCCGACAGGCCGACCCCGACGAGCACCGCGTCCTGCAGCGCGATGACCATCGTGAGGACGAAGGTGGTCGCCAGTACCGCCTTCTGCACCGGCCCGGTCTGCCAGACCGACCGCAGGTCGTCCGGCTTGACCGTCCGGCAGCCGACCAGGATGAGCAACCCGGCCAGGGCGGGCATGGCGACATGGCCGACCAGGCCGGCGAAGCCGACGACCACAGCGGCCATGACCACGCTGGCGATCATCAGAGCCAGCCGCGACCGGGCGCCCGCGGTCTTGTTCAGCGAGGACGCCGACATCGACCCGCCCACCGGCATCCCCTGGAACAGCCCGGCGATCACATTGGCGGCCCCCTGCCCGATGAAGTCGCGGGACGCTTGCGGGTAGTGGCCGTCCGGGTTCGGGAAGGCCGCCGAGATACCTGCCCCCTGGACCAGCCCCACGAAGGCCAGCGACAGCGCCGGCAGCAGCAGCACCGGGACCAGCCGGAGCATCGGGAGCTGTGGAAGCGGCAGCGAGCGGGGTATGACGGCCAGATCGCCGACGGTCGCCACGCTGCCCCAGCGCAGTGCGGCGGTGGCCGCCGACGTGACGGCGACGGCCACGACCAGCCCGAGCGGGCCCAGCCGGGTGCGCTCGAGCAGAAGTATCAGGCCGATCGTCACCAGTCCGACGGCCAGGGCCTGCACGTGCAGCTGGCCAGGATGAATCACGGTGTTGGCCGCCCGGATGACGCGGTTCCCTCCGGCGGCCTGGTAGCCGGTGAGGTTGGCCAGCTGCCCGAGCACGATGCTGACCCCGACGGCGCTGATGAAACCCACCATCACCGAGTTCGACACGAACCGCAGCAGCGATCCGAACCGGAACAGCCCTGCCGCCAGCATCACCACGCCGGTGAGGATCGACAGCGTGAACAGCGCGCCCGCCTGGTGGTCGCCGGTGTGCACCGCCGGGACGTCGGTGATGATGATGGCCATGGCCCCGGTGGCCTGCACGGCCATGAAGGCAGAGCTGGTGAACAGCGACCCGCCGAACGTCCCGAACATGTAGGCGTACAGGCCGGAAAGCGGGTTGACGCCAGCGAGCAGCCCGGCCGCCAGGCCATCCGGTACGCTCTCGACCCCAAGCACCAGCCCGGCGACGGCATCCTTGCGCAGCGAGTCCGGCCTGACGTGAAGCCTTGGTCTCACGTGTCCGGCTGGGCGATGATCCGTCCTGATGCCACGGCTTCGGCGAGCGACCGGTAATCGCGCTCGTTCTGGTCAGCGTAGGCAGACGCGAATGCGGTGACGGCCCGGTCGAACACGTTCGACCTGCCCATGTAGGCGGCGATCGCGATCCGGTCGCCGGAGCGGGCGTGCGCGCGTGCCAGCGTCCATCCGCACAGCGCACCGTACAATTCCAGCCCGGCCGGCAGCATGGACCCGATGTCGACGGAGAACTTCCAGTCTCGCAGCTGCCTGACGTAAAAGTCCCTGGGCCGCCCGTCCAGCCCGGCCTCGGTGCGCTGCCAGCCGAGGAAGATGTCGCTGGCCGCCTGCATCAGCCGCTGGCCGGCGACCACCCGCTGGCCCTGGTTGAGATATCTGCTGGCGCCGGCGAAGCGGCTGAGCACCGACGCCTCTGCCTCTTTCACCTGCAAAAACAGCGGATCGGAGCTGTCACGGCCGAGCATCAGGGCGATCCAGCAGCGCGTTCCCACGCTGCCGACACCGACAACCTTGCGGGCCACATGGCAGAGCTCGAACTGATCGAGCAGGAACTTCCGGTCGGTCTCCAGCGTGCGCCGGTATTTGCCGAGCAGGTCGCTCAGGGCTGCCTCGATCCTCGCCTGGTCCGCCTCGGACGGGGCTAGCTCGTCGATCGGCACGAGCAGCGGCGGGTCAGAGATGATCCGCGGCCGGCCGCCGACGGTCCGGCACAGCTTGGCCACTTCTTGCATGCTGTCCCTGGTCCGGGCCTTGGCCAGCCCCTTGTCCACGGTCTTACGCTGCCGTGCGTTAAGCGTCGCTGCGAATTGTGACCGCAGCTCGTCCAGGTCGGCGTGCGCGTACCAGACGTCCAGGTTGGTCATGCCGGCGAAACGCCGCATCGCCTGCCGGTAACGGGCAACGGCCGCCCGGACGATCGCGCGGCGCTGTTTGCCGGAGAACCCGTTACCCCGGGCCGCCACCTCCAGGCTGGCGGCCAGCCGCTTGACATCCCATTCCCAGGGCCCGGGCAGGGTCTCGTCGAAGTCATTGACATCGAACACCAGGCGGCGCTCGGCCGAGCCGAAGATACCGAAGTTGGACAGGTGCGCGTCACCGCACGCCTGCACGGCCAGCCCGGACACCGGAGTCGTAGCCAGGTCACTGGCCATCGGCAGCGCCGCACCGCGGTAGTAGGCGAAGGGGGACGACGTCATCCGCCCCCAGCGCACCGGGACCAGCTCGGGCACCCGCGTCTCCGCCTGCTCTTCCAGCAGGGCGATCGGGTCGGGCCGGTCCGGCGGCGGGTCGAACTCCGCGTGACTTTCCCGTGGCACCTCGGCCCGCAGTTGCTTGCCGCGGGCGGCACGGTCCGCGGGTGTCAGCCGGGCCATCCCGGTGTCGAGCTGGTACCTGCCCATGCGGCGCGGCGGAGCCTCGGCTGTAGCCACTGTCATTGTTCAGCTCCTCTTCACTCGGTGCTCGCCCGGCGGCCAGGGTCAGTGCGCCCGGTCACCGGCAGCGCTGCCGCGGGTCCTGACCACGCAGCGGAAGCCCAGATGGCTGGTCGAGGTGTCGATGGGCTGGGCCATCCTGGCGGCAGGCCGGTATCGGCGGCAGTAGTTCGGCGCGCACAGGTGCGAGCCGCCCTTCATTACCTTGCGCGGGATCCGTGCGGGGTCCCGCTCGTCGATGCTCTGTTCCGGGCCGCCGCGCGGCGCGACACAGCACGCGTGCGCCGTGCCGGCGTCATCGGCGTACCAGTCCGACGTCCACTCCCAGACGTTGCCGATCATGTCGTGCAGGCCGTACCCGTTGGCGGGGAACGCGTCGACCGGGGAGGTTCCCGCGTACCCGTCCTCCAGTGTGTTCTGCGCCGGGAACTCACCCTGCCAGGTGTTGGCCATCCAGCGGCCGTCCGGGGTGGGCTCGTCGCCCCAGGCGAACTCGGCACCGTCCAGCCCGCCCCGTGCGGCCAGTTCCCATTCGGCCTCGGTGGGGATGACCTTGCGCGCCCACTTCGCGTAGGCCATCGCGTCCTGCCAGGCGACGTGCACGACCGGGTGATCGGGCGTGGAGCGGGTCGAGCTGCCCGGGCCCTGCGGGTGACGCCAGCTGGCACCGGGGACCGGGCTCCACCAGTTGCGGATGTCGGCCAGGCTGACCCGGTGCCGTGGTGCGGTGAAAACCACCGAGAACGGCACGAGCAACTCGGGCCGGGCGCCTGGGTAGCAGGCCGGGTCGGGCGGCTGTTCGGCCAGGGTGACGTGCCCGGTCTTGTGCACGAACCGGGCGAACTCACGGTTGGTGACCGGGTGCGGGTCGATCCAGAACCCGCTGACCGTGGCCTTGTGGGCCGGCGCCTCCTCGGGGTAGTGGTGATCCGACCCCATCAGGAAAGTGGCGCCGGGTATCCGCACCATGCCGTCTATCACCGGGCCGTCCACCGAGTCCGCCATGCGTCACCTGCCGAGCCCAGCAAATCCCAGCGGGCACGAGCCGCCATCCCCCCGCGCGGGTGAGGCAGCCATCCTCCCCCGGCCGGCGACGAGCAGGCGCGCAGGCTCGGGCCCTACCTGCTGGTGTCGGCCCAGCGGCCACAGAAGATCCGGAGAACGTCCTGACGCAGGCGGACAACCTCGTGCTGCTGCAGTTGAACTCGCGTGCCGACGTCGCCTTCGCCCAAGCCGCCTTCGCGGCGCGGATCACCCAAGAAGGCGGCGCCGATGTCCCGGCCACGTGGGCGAGCGCCTGGTGACTGCCGAGCCGTGCCCGTTAGTGGTCACTGCTGCTCTCCCTGCTGCTGTAGCTCCTGGAGGTAGTCGTCCATCCGGTCCAGCCGGGCATTCCACGCCTGCTCGTACTTGGCCAGCCAGTCGTGCAGCGGCCGGAGCTGCGCGGGTTCCAGGCGGTACAGACGGCGACGGCCCTCCGCCCGGGACCTGACGAGTCCCACCTCACTGAGCACACGCAGGTGTTTTGAAACCTGGGGCTGGGACATCGAGAGGTCGTTCACGATTGCCCCGACAGGCTTCTCGCCGGTGATCAGCGTGTCCAGGATTTCCCGGCGGTCTGCCTCGGCAATGGCGTTGAATACATCCGACGTGGTGGAAGCTCTGGCCATGGTCCATCATATTCCAATATAGACATATGCCAAGCCATCACTGCCTGCTGGCGGCTATCCGGTGCCGCCGTCCCTGGCCGTCTGGGCGGAGGCCGTCGACGCCCACTTGCTGGACGTCCTCGCGACGGTCCTGGCCGTACGCCGTAAGCAACTCGGCATCGGCTGAGCGGCCCTGGGCTGTGACCGTGCCGTCATGACCGTGCGGACGCGACATGCGGTTTTGTCACGATAAGTTCATCCAGCTTCTTCACGGTTCACCTCTGTTTGCGATATGTATTCCAGGATGGGCGCTCCGGCGGGACCGGCCTGGACTCTGCCACGGCGCGCCCACGGCAGCGGAGGGAGCAACTACATCTGATGGATATGCAGGTCACGAGACGCCAGCTGCTGGGATCCAGCGGTGCGGTGGTGCTGGCCTCGTTCGCGCTTCCGAAGAATCTGCGGACGTTGCTGGGAAACGCTTCAACCTCACCCGGATCGCTCCGGTCCCGGGCCGGGTCACACTCCAAGATCGAGCACGTTGTGGTGCTGATGCAGGAGAACCGGTCCTTCGACCACTACTTCGGCACGATGCCGGGGGTACGGGGATTCGCCGATCCCTCCGTCAGCAAGAAGCTCTTCTACCAGCCAGACTCGAACAACCCCGACGGGTACCTCCTGCCGTTCCACATCGACACCCACGACACCAGCGCCCAGGCGCTGCCGTCCAACAGCCACAACTGGGGCCCGCAGCACGACTCCTGGGCCAACGGGGCGATGAACGGCTTCGTCAGCGCCCACCTCGAAGCGGACGGTGCCGCCGGCCAGTACACGATGGCCTACTTCAAGCGCAACGACATCCCGTTCCACTGGGCGCTGGCCGACGCGTTCACGGTCTGCGACGGTTACCACTGCTCGATGATGGGCCCCACCTGGCCGAACCGCCTGTACCTGATGACCGGCATGGTGGATCCCGAGGGCAAGCACGGCGGCCCGGTCTACGACAACTACGTCCCGCCGCAGGGATACAGCTGGAAGACCTACCCGGAGATGCTCACCGAAGCGGGGGTGCCCTGGAAGGTGTACCAGGAAGAGGACAACTACGGGATGAACGTCCTGGAGTACTTCGACCAGTACCAGAACGCCAGCCCGACCTCTCCGCTGTTCAAGAACGGGATGAAGATCTACCAGCCCGGCCAGTTCGAGTACGACGCCATGAACGACCGGCTCCCCGCGGTGTCGTGGATCATCCCCACCTCCTTCCAGTCCGAGCATCCCGCCTTCCTGCCGGCGGCCGGCGCCGACTACATCGCCAGCAAGATCGACGCCATCGCCGCCAACCAGTCGGTGTGGGAGAAGACCGTGTTCGTGCTGATCTACGACGAGAACGACGGCCTGTTCGACCACGTCCTCCCGCCGACCGCTCCGCCGGGCACACCGGAGGAGTGGCTCACCGTGGACGGCACGGCCGATCCGATCGGCCTCGGTTTCCGGGTGCCGTGTGTGGTCGTGTCTCCGTGGACTGTCGGGGGGTATGTGAGCCACTCCACGTTCGACCACACATCCGTCATTCGATTGATCGAGACGGTGACCGGCGTGACGTGCCCGAATATCAGCACGTGGCGCCGGTCTGCCGCCGGGAACCTGGGCGGCGTGCTCGGCCCCACGGCCAATGCCTCGCCGCGCCTGCCCGGCACCCAGGCCGAACTGGTCGCCGCCGAGAAGCAGGTCGTCCGCTTCCCGCTGCCTGCGATTCCCGGTGCCAAGCAGACCTTCCCGCATCAGCCGCACGGCCGTAAACCGGTGTCGGGCACCCGGCAGTCCGGCCGCTCCGGGGTGAGGATGTGATCGCCGTGACCAAGCGCAAGCGCACCGTCATGCTGGGCGCGGCCGCGGTGGTGCTGGTCTGCGCCGCCGGCGTCGGTGGCGGGCTGGCCATCTCGGGCTCCCCGGCACACCCGGGCGATCCCGCGCACGCCACGCTCGCCGCGTCGTCGTGCCATGGGCCGGCCGGCGCCGCCTACGTCGCCGAGCCGGGTTACCAGGCCTTCGGCGCCGTGAGCACCGCCACCTGCCAGGTCGTGCAGACCTACAACGTCGATGACCTGGCGGTGCCCGGCGACAGCGGGGACACCAACTACACGGGTTCGGACCCGGGCATCGCGCTGAGCGGCAGCACCCTGTGGTTCGCCGTCGCCGCGACTGACAACGTGGCCGCCATCGACACCACCAAGCTCGATCCGAAGAATTACAGCCCGCCGGAGACCCTGGTCCATGTCGGCTACATGCCGGACGCGCTGGCGGCCACGCCGGACGGCAGCCAGGTCTGGGTCATCGAATCGGGCCCGCAGACCGCCACGTCGCCGCTGTGGGGGATCAGCGTCATCGACACCTCGTCCAGCAAGGTGACCGGGCACATCAAGGTGGTCGGCGACCCGACCGACGTCGCGTTCTCTCCCGACGGGAAAGACGCCTACGTGACCACGTCCAACGGGCTCTATGTCTACAACGTCGCCAACCGGAGGCAGGTCGGCTTCGTCCCCGGGCTCGGCTCGCCGAAGTCGGTCGTGGTGTCGCCGGGCGGATCCGCCGTGTACGTGACCGAGACGTCCGCGGCCAGGCTGGCCACGATCAGCACCGCCACCGACAAGGTCGTGCGGACCACGCATGTCGGCCAGGAGCCGTGGCGGGCCGCCGTGTCACCGGACGGCTCGACGGTGTACGTGGCCAACCCCGACTCGGACACGGTCAGCGTCGTCAACGCCGCCACCGGGCACGTGCAGAACTCGTACGTGGTGCGGGGTGACCCCAACGCGCTGGGCCTGACGCCGAACGGAAAGCAGCTGTGGGTGACCGGTGACGCCAGCGGCGTCATGACGGTCATCAATACCGCCACCGGTCACCGGGTCGGCTCTACCAACCTGGGCGGCAACGGCGCCAACTCCGGCGACGGGCTTGACCCCACGGGGGTCGTCCTCACCGCGACGCCCACCCCGGGAGGCTAGTTCCGCCGGTGCCCGGATCGCGGCAGAATCCGGGCACCGGCAGTACGATCACGACATGAATCCGCTGTCAGGCGTGCTGACCGAGGCCTGGCAGATGTACCGGGCGCACGCCTGGCACCTGCTGGCCATCGCATTCGTCGTCTATGCGGCCACCGCGGTCATCGCCGGGCTGCTGGGCCTGGCGGGGGTGGCCGGAGCCATCCTGGCCTGGATCGTGGAGATCTTCGCCGCCTTCCTGCTCCAGGCCGCCCTGGTCAAGGCGGTGCAAGACGTGCGGGACGGCCGCGCTGACCTGTCCATCGGCGAGACGGTGTCCGCGGCCATGCCGTCCCTGTGGCCGGTTGCTGCCGCCTCGATCCTGGCCGGGATCGGCATCGGGATCGGGCTGTTCCTGATCATCATCCCCGGCCTGTGGCTGATCACCATCTGGGCGGTCATCATCCCGGTGATCGTCATCGAGCGGTCCGGCGCGCTGGACTCGTTCGGGCGCAGCAGGCAGCTTGTCCGGGGCCACGGATGGCACGTGCTCGGCACGCTCGTGCTGGTGTTCGTGATCATGATCGTGGCCGACATCGTGCTCGGGTTCGTCTTCCTGGCCCTGCCGCTGGTCTGGCGCAGCGGCCTGAGCACGATCATCTCCGGGACCCTCATCGCCCCGTTCCTCGCCCTGGTCGTGACCCTGATCTACTACCGGCTGGCCCCCACCGGTGCGCAGCGTGAGTGACGCCAGGGACGACATCATCTCGCTGTCTGACTATGCCTACCAGCGCACCCGCGGCAGGCTCGCCGGGCTCACCGACGACGAATACTTCTGGGAGCCGGTGCCTGGCTGCTGCGGTGTCCGCCGGGAGGACTCCGGGGACTATCGCGCCGATGACCCCGGCCCCGGCGACCCGCCCTTCACGACGATCGCATGGCGGCTGTGGCACCTCACCGAGAATTACGGCGGCCAGCGCAACCCGCAGTGGCTGGGAGTGCAGCGGCAGCCAGGCGGGTTCGAGCACGACGACCCGGCCCCGGCGACCGCCGCACAGGCCCTCGCCACCCTGGACCGTGCCCACGCCTTCTGGCAGGACCTGCTGCAGGCCGTACCCGCGGCTTCCTGGTGGGCGCCGCTGGGCCCGGTCGCCGGGCCGTTCGCCGAGGCCGACAGAGCCTCGCTCGTGCTCCACCAGATCGACGAGCAGATCCATCACGGGGCCGAACTCGGCGTCCTGCGGGACCTGTACCGGCATAAGCCGGCGTAGCTAGCGGCCGAGGACGCCGGCCAGGAAGTTCACGATCTGCCGGGCGGAGTGACGGCCGGGATCGAGGTCGGGGTTGTAGACGCCTATGCTCCACCCGCGGCAGCCGCCGGCGCCCAGTGCCGCCGAGATAACCGCGGTGAGCTCGGCCCAGGAAAGGCCGCCCGGCATGGCGGGGTCATGCGCGGCGCCACAGGCGCTGAACTCATTACCGGACAGCACGTCCAGGTCGGTATGCAGCCACCAGCCGGCCGCCCGCGAGGCCACCTGCCGGGCCGCCTGGCTCCCGGTGCCCGCGGGGCTGGCGTGCACGCCGTCCACGGTGACCAGCCGTACCTGGCCGGCGATGCTGGCGACTCCATCCTCGCGGCGGTACTGCTCGTCGCGCATCCCGGCCATCACGATCGCTTCGGGCGCCAGCACGCCGGCCTGGGACCGCAGCGGTTCGGGCGGCTGGCCGCCGGCCAGGCCGAGCAGCAGGCCGATCTCCATGCTGGCGGCCTCGCCGGACGTGGAAGCCGCCATCGGCGTGGCGTCTTCGTGGCCGTCGATGAACACCAGGCCGGCCGATCCGGCCGTGTCGGCCAGCGCGGGGACGGCTCCGAGCAGCACGGCGCAATCGGCGCCGTAGAGCAGCGGGAAGCGGCCGCCGGCCAGCGCCGCACCTGCCCGCTGGTGAGCCGCGGCCACCATCTCCAGCAAGGCGCGCTCGTTCAGCAGGCCGAACCGGCCGCGTTCGGGCACCGGTGCTGACACGACCACATCGGCGGTCGCCTCGGCGCGTCCTGCCAGCGCAGTCACCAGCCCGGCCTCGCGCAGCGCGGCGGGCGCGTCCGCCTGCCCGCGAGCACGGCCTGAGCCGTCGAAACACACCCCGATCAGCTCGATCTCGCCGGCCGGCTCGTTGCCGCTCCCTCGCTCTGCCATACGGTTCGCCTCTCCGGTAGGGATGCCGGGCATCCGTCATGCGGTCAGGTGCTTGACGAACCGCACCCGGTCCTGGCCGCCGCCGTCATGCCCGGACGTTACCGGGATGCCGTCCACTTCCTTGTCGCCCGGCTCGATGCCGAACCCCATCTGCTGGTGGAACCGGACCGAGCTCCGGTTCACCGGCGAGGTGATCGAACGGGCCAGAACGCAGCCCCGCGCCCGCACGGCCGCGAAGAACCGTTCGTAGAGTTCCCGGCCCAGGCCGCTGCCGCGCTCGTCCGGGCGGACGCCGACGAAATGGATATAGGCCTCGGCCGGGCGTGACTGGGAGACGAACCCGATCAGGAACCCGGTCAGCTCACCGTCGCGCTCGGCGGCGAAGCTGGTGCCGGTGAAGTGCTCGAAGAACAGCCGCGGGAGCTTGCCCGCCATGCGGCGGCCGCCCCACCAGTCGTCGATGACCGAGATCACCGACCAGTAGTCGGCCGGCCGGATCTGACGGATGTCTGCGGTCATGCCGTGCGCTCCTTCCCGGTCCGGCCGCGCTGGCCAAGGCGGCCATGTCCATGCTCGCCGATAATCCATGCCGATCATCGCCGGCCCCTGCCATTCGACAGAATGTAGTACTACACTTTGTAGTAACAGGTCGTTCCGAGGCAAGGGCGGGAGCATGTACACAGAGCCCAGAATGAACGGCGACTGGCCCGAACTCGCCGCGTGCCGTGACGCGGGCATCGACCCCGAAATCTTCTTCCCGCTGAGTGAGACAGGCCTGGGGGCACACCAGATAGCGGCCGCGAGGGAGGTCTGCGCCCGGTGCCCGGTCGCCGCGTACTGCCTGGACTGGGCGCTGCGGTCCGGCGAGCCGGCCGGCGTCTGGGGCGGCACCACCCCCGACGAACGCCGCCTGCTGCGGCGCTACGCCCGGGATGCGCAACTGCGCCCGGAGATCGTCGGGATCCGGAGCTCGTAGGCAGCGATCTCACCGCGTTGTTCCCTGGGGCGAACGCGCCCCGCCAGGCTGGCGGGCCCGGGGGAAGCCCCGCCCGGCAGGGCGCGCTCTTGATGCCTCCCGCGCTGGGCAACGTCACGGCGCGGGAGGCACTAGATGAATAATCGGCGATAACCCTGACCACTTGCTGTATAGCGGCATTAAAGCCTCTTTAAGTATGCCTATGTTTTTCTGACCGTTTCCTCTGTAGCTCCTCTGACGGTCACATGCAGACGATCCGGTCGTCAGCGGGTGGGGCGGGGCCGCATCACCCGGGCCGCAGTTGTCGGCGCAGCCCGTCCAGGTCCCCCAGCACCCAGGCCGCGGTGAGCCGGCCGTCCCGGCTGGTGAAAAAGGCGGCGCCCGCGTATTCGAACCGGCGGCCGGTCGCGGCGAGGCCGGCCAGCGGGCCGGTGTGGCGCCCGGTGTAGCGCAGCCGGGCGGCGGCACGGTTCCCGCTGGCCACGAGGTCGGTCACCTCGTTGTGGAAGTCCCGGGAACCGGCGCGGATGGCGTCCCGGTAGCCACGCCACCCGTCCCGGCCCCTGGTCTCGTCTCCCATCGACCCGCGGAAGCTGAAGTCGCCGGCCAGCACCCCCTCCACCGCCGCGTCATCCCACCGGTTCCACAGGTCGGCATAGAACCGGCCGATCAGTTCCTGGATTGTCATGTCGTCAGCGATTCGGCCGCAGGGTCCAGGTCACGGTCATCTCGGTGGTCACGGTGCCGTCGGCGGACCCGATCGTAACCGCGACGGCGAACTCCGGCCGCTGCCCGGCGTCCAGTTCGGCGGCCACCGCGGCGGCCGGCCTGCCGAGGACCGCGGTGGCGGTCACCGCGCCGCGGGCCAGCTTGCGGTAGCCGATATCGGCGCTGACCGCGAGCGGGACGGCCCGGCCGAGCAGGTCGCCGAACGCCGCCAGCACGACCGCGCCGCTCGCCGACTCGCCCAGGGTGAACAGGGCGCCGGCGTGCGGCCCGCCGACGTGGTTGTGCAGGGCGGACTGGTCGGGGAGGCGGGCTACCGCGCGCTCCGATGTGACCTCGCCGAATTCGATTCCCATGGTCCGGGCCATCGGGACGGTGGCCAGCAGCAGATCACCAACGGACGGCGGCGGGGCGGGCTCAGGCGGCGTAGCCGCGGATCCAGGCATGGCGCGGATGCTACCAGCGGGTAACCAAGCGGGTCGATCACCCGCCGGGTTAATTGGCTCGGGACACGGCCCGGCCTGCCCGTAGGGTTGCCCGGTGAGCCGCACCGTGCGGGCGGCGGCGCCCGCGGACCTGGCCGGGCTCCCGGCCATCGAGCTGTCCGGCGAGCCGATGTTCGCCGAGATCGGCATCGTCTTCCCACCGGGCCCGATGACGGTCGAGGAGGCGATAGCCGGCCAGGCGGAGATCCTGGTGACGGGCGAGCCGCCGGTCGGGTTCGCCGCGGTCATCGAGCTTGACGGCCATCCTCATCTGGAGCAGATGTCGGTGCGGGCCGACCTGACCGGGAGCGGCATCGGCGGCCGGCTCCTCGGCGAGGTGGTACGCCGAGGAGGCCACGGGGTGACGCTGCTGACCTTTCGTGACGTGCCGTGGAATGGGCCCTGGTACGCGCGGCACGGGTTCACCGAGCTTCCCGAGGCCGCCTGGGGGCCGGAACTGCGCGGTCACTGGCAGGCCGAGATCGACGCCGGGCTGCACGACCTCGCGCCCCGGCTCGTGATGCACTTCCCGGACCCAGCGTCCCTGGTGGCACGATGGCGTCATGAATGACGCTCAGCTGGAGAAGATCGGCTCCGGCCGCGGGTTCTTCGCGGCCCTGGACCAGAGCGGCGGCAGCACGCCCAAGGCACTCGCCGAGTACGGCATCGCGCAGAGCCGGTACGGCTCGGAGGAGGAGATGTTCGACCTGGTGCACGAGATGCGCACGCGGGTCATCACCAGCCCGGCGTTCGGCGGCTCGCGCGTTCTGGCGGCGATCTTGTTCGAGCAGACGATGAACCGGCAGATGAACGGCGTGCCGACCGGGCAGTACCTGTGGCAGGACAAGCAGGTCGTTCCCTATCTCAAGGTGGACAAGGGGCTGGCCGGCGAGGAGCACGGGGTGCAGCTGATGAAGCCGATCGACACGCTGGACGAGTTGCTCGCCCGGGCGAACCAGCACCGGATGTTCGGCACGAAAATGCGGTCGGTGATCAATAACGCGGACGAGCGGGGCATCGCGGCGATCGCCGACCAGCAGTTCGAATACGGCATGCGGATCTCGGCGGCCGGCCTGGTGCCGATCCTGGAACCCGAGGTGAGCATCACCAGCCCAACCAAGGACGAGGCCGAGCACCTGCTGCACGATGCCCTGGCCGAGCGGATCAAGGCGTGGCCGGGCGCGCGGCCGCTCATGCTGAAGCTGTCCATCCCGACCCAGCCCGGGCTGTATGCGGATCTGGCCGCGGACTCGCGGGTGCTGCGCGTCCTCGCGCTGTCCGGCGGCTACAGCCGGGACGAGGCGTGTGAGCGGCTGGCCAGGGACCCCAGCATGATCGCCAGCTTCTCCCGCGCACTGCTGGAAGGACTCACGGCCGGCCAGACCGACAGCGAGTTCAACGCCACACTCGACGCCTCGATCCAGCAGATCTTCGACGCGTCCGTGGAGAAGGACGCGGCCGGTTAGTCCGGCCCGGCGCAGCCGTCACGGATTATCGAACCCGCCAGGCCGCAAGACACTCAGGACAGCACGCGCCGCCGGAAGTTGCGCAGCCCGATGGCCAGGAACACCGTGCCGAACGCGAGCACCACCGGGTATATGACGTACAGCTGCATGTGCGGAGCCCGGGTGAACGCGGCCCGCATCCCCTCGTTCACATAGATCAGCGGGTTGATCAGCACGATCGTCTGCAGCCAGTGCCAGCCGCCCACGGTGACCGGCGCGAGCTTGGTCCAGGGGTAGTAGGTGCCGCCCAGGAACGTGATCGGCAGGATGATGAAGCCGAACATCAGCCCGATGTTGCGCGGCTCGAAGCTGGTGCCGAGGACCAGCCCGAGCCCGGCCATGGCCACACAGGCCATCGGCACGAGCGTGACGATGACCCACCAGTGCAGGTCGAGATGGACATTCACCCCGGGGGCGTGCACGACCGAGGCGATCGGCAGCACGATGACCGCCGACAGCACGCCCTGCGCCGCGCCGGACAGCACCTTGGCCACCGCCACCAGCCAGATCGGGCACGGCGCCTGCACCCGGTCCTCGATCTCCCGGGTGAACCCGAACTCCTGGGCCATGGCCAGCGCGATCGACTGGACGCCCTGGAACATCACCGAGATGCCGACCACGCCGGGCACCAGGATCGTGGCGAACGCGGACTGGGCGACCGCGCCGTGCCCGCCGATACCCTGCCCGATCTTCGGGAACACGTAGAGGAACACGAAACACAGCAGGAACGGCTGGATGAGCGTGCGCAGCACGAACTCCCACCAGTGCTTGCGCAGCACGACGAGGTCCCGCAGCATGAGCGCGCCCAGCGCGGTCCAGCTGGCGGCGGCCACCGAGCGGGTGGGCCCGCCACCGATCCGCGGGGTGGTGGACTCCTGGGATACCGGTGGTGCGGCCATCAGTCCCGCAGCTCCTTGCCCGTGAGGTTGATGAATACCGTCTCCAGCGTGGGCTCGGCCACCGACACGTCGGCCAGGTCGAAGCCGCCGCGTTCGGCCGACATCACGACCCGCGGCACCAGCCGCTCGCCGCCCTGCACATGCAGCTCGACGCCGCCATCCACCTGCCGGGTGCGGGTGACGCCCGCCACCGAGCGGCCGAGCAGGCCGGCCAGCTCGCCGGTGTCACCGGGCGACTTCACCGTGACGACGGTGTCGGCGCCGACGCTGCGCTTCAGCGCGGCCGGTGTATCCAGGGCCAGGATCCGGCCGTGGTCCATGATCGCGACCCGGTCGCATAGCTGGTCGGCTTCTTCCATGTAGTGGGTGGTGAGCAGGATCGTCTGGCCCTCGCGGTGCAGCTCGCCCAGCAGATCCCACAGGGCGAGCCGGCTCTGCGGGTCGAGCCCGGCCGTCGGCTCGTCCAGGAACAGCACGGACGGCCGGTGGAAGATGGCCCGCGCCACCATGAGCCGCTGCGCCATCCCGCCGGACAGCGCGTACACCGACGCCTTGGCCCACCGGGACAGCTGGAACTGCCCGAGCAGATGGTCGGCGATCCGCCGCGACTCCCGCGCCCCGATACCGAACAGGCGGCCGTGGAAGTACAGGTTCTCCCACACGGTCAGCTGGCGGTCGAGGGTGTTCTGCTGGGACACGATGCCGCTGAGCTGCTTGGCCAGCGCGGGATGGCGGGCGACGTCCACGCCGCCGATGAAACCCCGGCCCGACGTGGGCACGACCCGGGTGGTCAGCATGCCCGCGGTCGTGGTCTTGCCGGCGCCGTTGGGCCCGAGCAGGCCGAAGATCTCCCCGGACGCGATGTCGAGGTTGAGCCGGTCCACCGCGGCGAAATCCATCCCCGGGTAGACCTTGGTCAGATCCTCGGTGTGGATGACCCCGCCCGGCCCGCCGGCGGGCTCGCTGAGGGCGCCGGCCGGCGCCTGTCCAGTGTCCATCGCCCACATCGTAGCCAGGGATTCTTACGATGAAAGGCCTCAGGCTAGGCCGCATGCGGCATCGGTGAACGGGTACGACACGCCGGGAGCGGTGCGGGCAACCCGGGCAGGTGGCCCCGTTAACCGCCGCATAGTGGTGTCATAGAAAGATGCCGCAAAACCGGCGGCCGCTACGTCAGGGAAGGGAGTGCATTTTCCGTGACACGGATCCCACGGAGGGTAACTCCCCCGCGCGCCTCCCATAACACCAGCCCGCGCTCCCCTGGCCAGACCGGATGGGGCGGTGGCATGCGGGAAGGGGGATCGGGGTGAGCCCGGGAACTGTGCTGGCGGAAGCACGCCGCCAGGCGGGCCTCAGCGTGGCCGACGTCAGCCAGCAGACCCGCATCCGCGAGTCGATCATCCGTGGCATCGAGCAGGACGACTACTCCGGGTGCGGCGGGGACTTTTACGCCCGTGGGCACATCAGGGCCATGGCCCGGGCGGTAGGCACCGATCCGGCGCCGCTGATCGAGGAGTACGACGCGGTGCAGGTGCCCCCGGGCGGGATCGGCGCGGACTCCGGCGGTCCTTACCCGGGACCGGACGAGCCGGCCCCGGGCATCGGGATGCCCGGCGAGACAGGGCCGGCCTACCGGCCGGGCGACGTCCCTCCACCGCCTGCGGAGCTGGGCCTGCCCTACCAGCCGGGCGGCTTCCGCCCGCTGCCCGCCACCCCTGGGCCGCCCTACGACAGCCCGGCCGGGCACCGCGCACCGGGCCAGCCCATCCCGGCCCTGGACACCGGCAACGTCCGGCCGATCCCGGCCGATACCGGCCCGCCGCACGACAACGGCACCGGCCCGCCCAGCTTCACCGGCCCGGACACTGCAGCCGAGCCCAGCCCGGCCACCAGCGGGCCCGGTCCTGCCCAGCCCAGCGCGCCCGCCGGGGCCGCCCCCACCGTCTACACCTTCACCGACCCCAGCGCGGCAGCCGAGCCCGATCCAGGCCCGCCCAGCGCCGGCTACATACAGCCCAGCCCACCCGCCGGGGCCGCCCCCACCGTCTATTCCTTCAGCGATCCCGGCGCTGTGCTCGACGACGCTCCCGGCAGCTTCCTGCCCGATCCGGACGCGACATCGGACTTCGTTCCCGGCGGTGGCTACTACGGCGAGCCGGACGAAGAACCCGGTGATGGTGCCGGCCGCCGCGTCTTCTCCGACTTCGACACGGATTCCGACTCCGTTCCCGGCGGGCGTTTCTTCAGCGAGCCGGGCGCAGAACCCGACGACGATGCCGGCGGGCGTTTCTTCACCGAACCGGCCGCGCCATACGACCCCGACGCGCAGTACGACGCGAACACGCAGTACGACACGGACGTCCCATACGGCACGGACGGGCAGTACGACACAGACGCACCGTACGAAACGGGCACTTCATACGACGCAGATGTCCCATACGGCACGGACACTTCATACGACGTGGGCGTCCCGTACGACGCGAACGTCGCATATGACACCGGCACACCGTATGACACTGGCGCATCGTACGAGACAGGCGTGCCGTACGACGCGGGCGCGCCGTACGGCACGGACGGCACCCGCCGTGGCCGTCCGGGGTGGCGCGAACCCGGCGCAAGCCAGCCCGAGCCGACCGGGCTCGACGCGCTCTTCCACCGGACCGACGCGGAACCACCACGAGAGGAAGCCGCCACCGAATCGCGCGGATACCCCGGCGGGCCCGCGACGGGCGCCTGGGCGGCCCGGCCGGCACCGGGCATCCCGCCGGGCACTTCCCCGCCGGGCACTCCCCCACCCACGTCCTACCGGCCGGTATCTCCCCCGCCCACTTCTCCGCGGCGCAGGCAGGCCCGGGCGGGTGCCAGGGGGCCCGCCGGGCCCGCCGCCTGGCGCACGGCGCGCGAGCGCCGGCCGGACCGGATGGTGATCATCCTGGTCGGCTTGCTCGTGGTGATCGGGGTGGTGTCCTACCTCCTGCTGTCCGGTTCCGGGCCGGCGCCACGTTCCCGGCCAGCCGCCGGGGCCACCAGCCACCCCAGCGCCAGCCACTCACCGTCCGCCACGCCCACGAGCAGCAACCCGTCCCCGCCGCCCAGTCCGCAGGTGCAGACGCTGCAGCCGGCCAGTGCGGCCGCCTTCGGGCCGGCCGGTGGGCACGGTGACAACCCGCAGGATGCCCGGCTGGCCATCGACGGCCTGCTGCGAACCGCCTGGCAGTCTGAGTGGTACAACACGAGCCACTTCGGCAACCTGCAAAACGGCACCGGCCTGCTGCTGAACATGGGCGGGCAGGTCACGATCAGCAGGGTCATGCTCAACCTGGGCAGCACGCACGGCGCCGGCCTGCAGGTCCGCGCCGGGTCGTCGCCTCACAGCCTGCGCACGGTGGCCACGGCGAACGGCACCAGCGGCTTGGTCCGGCTGCAACTGTCCAAACCGGCCCAAGCACGGTACCTGCTCATCTGGTTCACCACGCTGCCACAGGATCCGGCCGGCACCTACCAGGCGAAGCTCTACAACGTCAGGGTGCGGGGCAGCCACTGACCGCCGGCACCTCGGCTCCCGCCGGGCCGCGGCTCCCGCCGGGCCTGCCGCGAATGGCGTGCATTCACTTATCCGACAAATTCCGCATAAAGGAAGATTTCTCGTCGGCCTCGGTGACGCGCGACGGGTTAACGCCATTACGTACGTATTGACGGAGAATTTGGCTCCTCGTTAGTATCCGGCGGAAGAGCTCGATTCGTGCTCCAGGGCCTGGTAGCAGCACGGTCGTGTCGTGATGACCCATGCGCGAACGCGGTGACCGGGCCCGCATCCCCCGAAGGGAGCAGGTCTTGTCCCCATTCCCCATGAGGTTCAGGGGCGCCCGCGCGGCTTTCGTGGCCGCCGCGGCGTTCGGCCTTCTGACCGGGTCCGCGGCGATGGCCTCGGCCGGGCAGGCGTCCACCAGCAAGCCGTCCCACACGGCCGGCTACCGGCGGGCCTGCGCCGCGACGCACAGCACCGTCTACGCCTCCTGCATGGCACTGATCCGCACCGGCGTCCGGCAGCACGCCGCCGCCTTCTTCCACAGCCACGCGCCCACCGGCGTCGGCTACGGGCCGTCCAGCTTCCAGAGCGCCTACAAGCTGCCCTCGTCCAGCGCGGGCTCGGGGGAAACGGTCGCAGTCATCGAGGCCTTCAACGACCCCAACGCCGTCTCCGACCTGGCCGCCTACCGCGCAGCCTGGGGCCAGCCCGCGTGCGACAGCTCGACCGGGGCCGGCTGCCTGTCGGTGGTCAACCAGAACGGCCAAGCCAGCCCGCTGCCGAAGAACTCGGGCACGAGCGGATGGGCCACCGAGGAGTCGCTGGACATCGACATGGTCTCGGCCATCTGCCCCAACTGCCACATCGTCGCGGTCGAGGCCAACAACCAGACCGTCAAGTCCCTGGGAACGGCCGACGACGCCGCGGTGACCCTGGGCGCGGACTTCGTCTCGAACTCCTGGGGAGTCAGCGAAAGCTCGGGCGAGACCGCCAACGACCACTACTTCAACCATGCGGGCGTGGCCGTGGTGGCCTCGGCCGGTGACAGCGGCTACGGCACCATCTTCCCGGCGACCTCTCAGTACGTCACGTCGGCGGGCGGCACCACACTGAAGAAGGCCGCGGGCAGCAGCCGGGGCTGGACCGAGACGGTGTGGAACGGCACCGGCTCGGGCTGCTCGAAGTACGAGGCCAAGCCGTCCTGGCAGACCGACAGCGGCTGCGGCAAGCGGACCGACAACGACGTGGCCGCGGACGCCAACCCCAGCACCGGCGCGGCCATCTACGACACCTACGACGAGAACGGCTGGCTGGAGGTGGGCGGCACCAGCGAGTCCTCGCCCATCCTGGCCTCGGTCTTCGCGCTGGCGGGCACGCCGGCCGCGGGCACCTACCCGTCGTCGTACCCGTACGCACACACCAGCAGCCTGTTCGACATCACCAGCGGGTCCGACGGCAGCTGCAGCCCGTCCTACCTGTGCAAGGCCGGGACCGGTTATGACGGCCCGACCGGCTGGGGCGCACCGGACGGCACCGCCGCCTTCACCGGCTAGGCACACCGCCTAACAGCCACCCAGCGCCGCCCGCCGCCCTCCCCAGGACGGCGGCGCGGTAAGCGCGGGGCCGCACCGGTCCGCTCCCGGTGCGGCCCCGTCTGCCACGCGATCCCGTACCCGCCACGCTAGCCCGCATTGTTGACTTATGCCACAGTTGTCCATATAAGTTCCGATTCGGGGAGCCGGCTCGGCCTGGACGGTCAGCTAACCGCCGGGCGCCATGCCGGTGAGGACGTCGTCGAGCACGCCGAGCAGCAAGTCGGCGTGCTCGACGCCGAACACCAGCGGGGGCCGGATCTTCAGCACGTTCCCGGCCGGGCCGGTCCTGCCGAGCAGGATGCCGCGCTCCCGCATGACCTCGGTGACCTGGCGGGCCAGGCCGGACGCGGGCGCGCGGGTCTCCCGGTCCTCGACCAGGTCCACGCCGAGCAGCAGCCCGGCGCCGCGGACGTCGCCGATGACCGGATGCCGGCCGGCCAGCTTGGCCAGGCCCTGCCGGAGGTAACCACCGGTGCTGGCCGCGTTGGCCACCAGGTCCTCGTCCTCGATCACGTCGAGCACCGCGAGCGCGGCCGCGCACGCCACCGGGTTGCCGCCGAAGGTGCTGAACACCTCGGTCTCCTCGGGCACCGCGGCCAGCAGTTCGGACCGGGTCACCAGCGCCGCGACCGGGAACCCGTTGCCCATCGGCTTGCCCATCGTCACCAGGTCCGGCTCGATGCCGGCGGCCTGGAAGCTCCACAGCCCGGCGCCGGTGCGGCCGTGCCCGGCCTGCACCTCGTCGGCCACCAGCAGCCCGCCCAGCGCACGCACCCGGCGGGCGGCCTCGCGCAGGTACCCGGGCGGCGGCAGAAGGACGCCATCGGCCGTGCAGGCCGGCTCGGTGTACATCGCGGCCAGACCGTGGTCGCCGAGGGCGGCCGCGGCGTCGTCGATGTGCGCGGCGTACCGCTCGGCCCAGCCCGCGGTCTCCCGCCGGTAGGGGCCGCGGTACCCGTCGGGGGCGGGGACGGTGGCCATGTGCCCCGGGTGCTCCCCCGCAGCCCACACCTCCGGGGACAGCGCGTGGGTGGCCTCGGTCACGCCGTGATACGCGCCGGCGGTGACCACCGCGCCGCCGCGTCCGGTGGCGGCCCGGGCGATCCGCCAGGCCAGGTCGTTGGCCTCGCTGCCGGAGTTGACCAGCAGCACGGCGTCGAGCGAGCCGGGCAGGCTGGCGCGCAGCCGTTCGGACAAAATCACCACGGCTTCATGCAGGTACCGGCTGTGCGTGGCGAGCAGCCGCTGCTGCGCGGTGACGGCCTGCGCCACCCGCGGGTGGCTGTGCCCGGCGACGGCCACGTTGTTGTAGCAGTCCAGGTAGCGCTGGCCGTCGGCGGCGGTCAGCCACACCCCGTCGCCCCGGATCAGGTGCAGCGGGGTGGCGTAGAACAGCGGCGAGCGGGGCAGCACGCGGCGGCGCCGGCCCAGCAGTTCGCCGGTGTCCACGCGGCGGTAGGGCAGCCCGCTCGCCGCGGCGGCGAACCGGCCCGCGACCGCGTCGATCCCCGCCGCCTCGATGCTGTCCAGGAAGGCGGGGGCGCCCAGCCCTGTGCTGGCCGCGTACGCGGTGTTGTCCGGGTAGAGCGCGCCGCGCCAGCCGGTGATGATGATCCCGGTGGCCAGCCTCGCCGCGACCAGGTCGGCCAGCACCGCGGCCTCGTCGTCTTCCAGCGGGGTGACGCTGGCGTAGCCGGCGATCAGCGCCTCGGCCGCGGTGACCGCGTCGGCGCGGCCGTGCAGCACGTCGGCCACCGCGACGGCCAGGTCGCAGACCAGCGGGGCGTGCGTCATGTCGCCGAAGTCCACGATGCCGCTGATCTGCAGGCGGTCGTCCAGCAGCACGTTGTCCATGCTCATGTCGGCGTGGATGACCTGCGCCCGGAGCCTGGGCAGCACCGGGGCGACACGGTCGTCGAACCGGTCCAGGATCCGCTCGGCCTGCGCCCGGCGGGCGCCGTCGGCCAGGTGGCCAAGCAGCGGGCGGAGAGTGGGCGCGCGGCTGAGGTCCCAGAGGATCTCGTAGTCGGCCGCCGGGTGGAAGAAGCCGCGCAGGGCCCGGCCGAGCCGGGCGGTGACCTGGCCGAGCGACCGGATCGCCGGGGCGGTGAGCGCGTCGTTGCTTGTGGCCCGGCCGGGCAGGAAGGTGAACAGCCGCACCGGGTAGCTGCGGCCGTCCGGGCCGGCCGTCTCGAGCCACGGCTCGCCTGCCGCGGTGGGCAGCGGCCGCATCACCGGCAGGCCCGGGTCGGCCCGCTCGATGTGCCGCAGCGCGGCGGTCTGCATGTCCATGACCGGCAGGCCGTCCGCCGGGTTGGAGATCTTGAACAGGAAGCGGCGGCCGTCGGCGTCCTCGGCCCGGAAGTTCTGGTCCCGCTCGCCGGCCAGCGGCGACAGCGCCGCCTCAACACCGAAGCCGTCGGCGAGGATCTGCCGGGCGATGTCCGCCGGAAACACCGGAGGCGGGCTGGCCAGTGGGTCAAAGCGCTCAGCCATAGCCTCGAAGGCTATCCGTAAGCGCTCCGGCCCGCACCGCCGCCCGGCCCCTCCATGATCGACGGAAGATCAGTGCCGCTGTTGCAGCACCAAATCCTCCAGCGATCATGCTAACTAGGCTCGGGCGCCGTCTCCGGGGCCGCCGGGGGGTCCGTGGCCAGCGACATCAGCAGGTCATTGAGCCTGGTGACGAACCCGGCCGGGTCTTCGATGATCGCGCCGAAGGTGAGCACGGCCTGGCTGTACAGGACGTGCGCCCACTCGGCCAGCCGCGGATCGTCGGGGTGCGCGCCCAGCCGCTGGATCAGCGGGTGCCGCGGGTTGATCTCCAGGACGGGCTGGCTGGGCAGCCCGGAGCCGCGCAGCCGACGGGCCAGGTTGATGTCGATCTCCGGCTCGTCGGCCACGATGCAGGCCGGCGAGGTGGTGAGCCTGCTGGTCACCCGCACATCGTGGGCCTGCCCGGCCAGCGCGTCCTTCAGCTTAGCCAGCAGCCCGGCGAACTCGGCGCTGGCCTGCTCGGCCGCCTGCTTTTCCGCCTCGTCGGCCAGCGAGCCGAAGTCGGGCGCGCCCTGGGTGACCGACTGCAGTTGCCTGCCGTCGAAGTCGCGCAGGCTGGTCACCACCCAGTTGTCCACCGGGTCGCCGAGCAGCAGCACCTCGATGCCCTTGGCGCGGAACGTCTCCAGGTGCGGGCTGGTGCCGCCCGCGGCCAGGGTGGGGGCGAGCAGGTAGTAGATCTTGTCCTGGCCCTCTTTCATCCGGGACACGTAGCCGGCCAGCGAGACGTCCGCCGTGCCGGTGCCGGATCGGGTCGAGGCGAAGCGCAGCAGCTTGGCGATCTCGCCGCGGTTGCCGTAGTCCTCGGCGATGCCCTCCTTGAGCACCGCGCCGAACTCTGTCCAGAAGGTGGCGTACTTCTCCGGCTCCTTCTCAGCCAGGTCGGCCAGCAGCCTGAGCACCTTCTTCACCGCGCTGGACCTGATGTGGTCCACCGCGCGGCTGCCCTGCAGCATCTCCCGCGACACGTTCAGCGGCAGATCCGCCGAGTCGATCACCCCGCGGACGAACCGCAGGTAGGCCGGCATGAGCTGGTCGTTGTCCTCCATGATGAACACCCGCCGGACGTGCAGCCGGACGCCGCGGCGGGCGTCGGGGATCCACACGTCGTAGGGCGCGCGGGACGGGATGAACAGCAGCAGCGTGTATTCGAAGGTGCCCTCGATCTTGCTGTGCAGATAGGCCAGCGGGTCGCCGAAGTCGCCGGAGATGTGCCGGTAGAAGTCGTTGTGGTCCTGCTCGGTGATCTCGCTCTTGGGCCGGGCCCACAGCGCCGATCCCTGGTTGACGGGCTTGCCGTCGGCCGGCTCTTCGCCGCCGCCGGCCGGCTTCTCCTCCGTCAGCACGATCGGCAGGCTGATGTGGTCGGAGTACTTCTGGATGATCGACCGCAGCCGGAGGCCGTTCAGCAGGTCGTCCTCGCCGTCGCGCAGGTGCAGCACGATCGTGGTGCCGCGGGCGGGCACCTCGACGGCCTGCACCGTGTACTCGCCCTTGCCGTCGGACTCCCAGCGCACGCCCTCGGCCGCCGCGAGGCCGGCCCGGCGGCTGGTCAGGGTGACCTGGCCGGCCACCACGAACGCGGAGTAGAAGCCAACGCCGAACTGGCCGATCAGGGTGGCGTCCTTCCGCTGGTCGCCGGTCAGCGCCCGCAGGAACTCCTTGGTGCCTGATTTGGCGATGGTCCCGATGTGCTCGATGACCTCCGCCTGGCTCATGCCAACTCCATTATCCGAGACGGTGACCGTGCGGGCCGCCGCGTCGTAGCTGACCCGGATCATCAGCGGCGCCTCGTCCTCGCGCAGCCCGGGCACGGCGAACGCCTCGAAACGCAGCCGGTCGATGGCGTCGGAGGCGTTGGAGATCAGCTCACGCAGGAAGATTTCCTTGTTGCTGTACAGCGAGTGCACCATGAGGTCGAGGATCTGGACCACCTCGGCCTGGAAACTGTGGCTCTGCTGCCCCGTCTGCGCGCTCATCAGCTGTGTCCCGCCTTCACTAGAAACCCGGTGATCGCGGCGGTGAGCGCCGCTGCCACCTGCTGCTGGAACCTGGCCGAGGTGAGCAGCCCGGCGTCCGCCGCATTACGCATGTTGCCGCATTCGATGAGCACCTTCGGCACCGTGGTCAGGTTCAGCCCGGCCAGGTCATCGCGGGGCTGGAAGCCGTCGTGGCCGTAGTAGTTGCTGACCGGCATGCTGGTGCGGCTGGCCATGGCCTGCCTGACGTCGCCGCCGAACCGGTCCGAGGACGCGATGACCTTGTCGTTCGGGCCGTCGGCGACCGGTTCGAGCACGCTGAACCCGCGCCCCCAGGCTGGGCCGCCGTCGGCGTGGATGTCGATGGCCACGCTGGCGTGCGCGTCGTTGAGTATGGCCGCGCGGCGGGTTACGCAGGGGCCGACACCGTCGTTGCTGTACCGGGTCATCACCACCCGGGCACCGGCCCGCCGCAGGTCGGCACGCAGGTACCCGGCGACGTTGAAGTTGTACCTGGCCTCGGTGTACCCGGCGTCGGTCTCGGTTCCCGTGGTGTCGCAGGTCTCGCTCTCCCGGCCGTTCCAGATCGTCTGGTTGATGTAGCCGGGATCGGCGGCGTTGCCGCCGTTGTGGCCGGGGTCGATGCCGACCACCTTCCCGGCCAGCGGCCGCGCGGGGGCAGCGGGCGTGGCTGGCGCGGAGCGTGGGCTGCTGGTCCGCCCGGCCGAGGGTGTGGCCGGCAGGGAGGAGGGATGGCGGGCCGGGCTCGTGCTGTGTCCCGGGTCGCCCGCCACCGCGGTGCCGGCCGGGGCGGCCTTCGCGGCCGGCCACAGTGCGACGGCGGCGGCCACCACCGCGGCGATGACCAGCACCGCCGCCGCGGCCACCGCGGCCGCCCGGGCGCGTCTGCGTGGGATACCCCGTCTGCCCATCCAGCCAGTGTGTCAGCCGCCGGTGGCAGGCGTGACCCGGTTCACCGGCGGGCGCCGGTCAGCGGCGGCCGGCCGGGCCGGCCAGCGCCGCGGGTGGCGCGGGCTGGCTATTACGCTAGCCGCCTGTGGGCCGGGCGCCAGGTGCCTCTTATCCTGACTGCGGCATGACGGATGTCATATAGCACCCAGAAAGGCGGGCGGATGGAATACGTCAAGCTCGGTGCCACCGGGCTGGAAGTGTCCCGGATATGCCTCGGCTGCATGAGCTACGGCGTGCCCAGCGCGGGCACTCACCCGTGGTCGCTGGACGAGGAGCAGGCCAGGCCGTTCTTCAAGCGGGCGATCGAGGCCGGCATCAACTTCTTCGACACGGCCAACGTGTACTCGGCGGGCACCAGCGAGGAGATCACCGGCCGCGCGCTGGCCGACTTTGCCAGCCGCGACGAGATCGTCATCGCCACCAAGGTGCACAGCCGGATGCGGCCGGGCCCGAACGGGGCCGGGCTGTCCCGCAAGGCGATCATGACGGAGATCGATCACAGCCTGCGCCGGCTGGGCACCGAGTATGTGGACCTGTACCAGACCCACCGGTGGGACTACGGGACGCCCATCGAGGAGACGCTCGAGGCGCTGCACGACGTGGTCAAGGCGGGCAAGGCGCGGTACATCGGCGCCTCGTCGATGTACGCGTGGCAGTTCAGCAAGGCGCTGGACATCTCACGGCGGCGCGGCTGGACCCCGTTCGTGTCCATGCAGGACCACTACAACCTGCTGTACCGGGAAGAGGAGCGGGAGATGCTGCCGCTGTGCGCGGACCGTGGCGTCGGCGTCATCCCGTGGAGCCCGCTGGCCAGGGGGCGGCTGACCCGGCCGTGGGACGAGGGCAGCGCCCGGTCGCAGACCGACGAGTTCGGCAAGACGCTCTACTCACCCGGTGACCGGCTGATTGTGGACCAGGTGCTGAAGGTGGCCGAGGGCCGCGGCATGCCGCCGGCCCAGGTCGCGCTGGCCTGGATGCTCGGCAATCCGGTGGTCACCGCCCCGATCATCGGCGCGACCAGGCCACAGCACATCGACGACGCGGTGGCCGCGCTCGGCATCGAGCTGACCGCCGCGGAGCGGTCGGCGCTGGAGGAGCACTACCAGCCGCATCCGGTGGCCGGCTTCGCCTAGCGGAATGCGGCAGTGAATCGAGCCCGTCTACGTGGCTCTGCTCGCAGGAACTGACCGCGCTGTGAGCGGTCGCGTCAGGTTGCCGGCACATCTGCACGGCTGTTGCAGGCAAGTTCGAGGAGTGTGTCGACCGCTGTTTCCAGCGGGCGGGTGTCCCGCTGGACCTGAGCGAGGAGAAGGCCGCCCTGGAGCGTGGCGAGCAGGGTGACGGCGAGGGCGTCCGGGTCGGCGCCGTCCGGGAGGTGCCCGGCGTGGCGCAGGCGGCGCAGCCCGTCGGTGATGGTGGCTTGCCACTGCTCGAATCCGCTGGCGAGCAGGGTGCGCGCGTGCGGGTCGGTCTCCGCGAGCTGGCCGGCGAGCGAGCCGAGGGGGCAGCCGCCCTGGCCTGCGCCACTTCTGGCCAGGGCGGTCACCGTGTCGCGCCAGGTCCTCAGCCCCTCGGCCGTCCCGAGGTCGGCCTGCCGCTGGTTGCCGGCGATGACGTCGGCCTGGTAGGTGATGACCGCCCGCACGAGCCCGTCCTTGTCGGGGAAGTAGTGGTACATCTGCGATCCGCTGACGTCCGCCGCCGCCTTGACCTCATCCAGCGTGGTGCCTGCCGCGCCCCGCTCATAGATCAGCCGGGCGGCCGCCTCGACAATCCGGGCCCGGGTCCGCTCCCCCTTGGGGGTGAGCCTTGGCCGGTCCTGCGCCTCGCTCGCCATGGCGCCCACGGTACCAGGGTTCTGAGTTTGACAACCCAATCTGCGTGCTGCAATAGTGGGTTGCGTAACTCATTCTGAGTGTCTGGAGAGGTCATCGTGATTCTTGTGACCACCGCGGGGAAGGTCGGCGCCGAGACGGCCCGGCTGCTGCGCGAACAGGACATGCCCGTCCGGGTACTGGTGCGGGACCCGGCGAAGGCAACGGCGAAGGCGCTGGCCGGGGCAGGCGCGGAGATCGCCGTGGGCGACCTGGGCGTGCCCGCGAGCATCGACGACGCGATGACGGGCGTCACCGCGGTGGTGCTGGTCAGCCCGGCCGTGCCCGCCCAGGAGCTGAACGTCGTCGCCGGCGCGGCGCGGGCCGGCGCCGGTCATGTCGTCAAGGCGACCAGCAAGGCCTCGCCCGACTCGCCGATCGCCCGGCGGCGCGGGCAGTCCGAGATCGAGGCGGGACTGGCCTCCTCAGGGATCCCGCATACGCTGCTGCGCTCCAACGCCTACATGCAGAACGTCCTGGCGCTGGCTCCGGCGATCGCCGCGACAAGCAGCTTCGGCTCCGCGGCCGGCAAGGGCCGCACTGGCCTGGTCGACGCCCGCGACGTTGCCGCGGTGGCCGCCGCGATCGCCGCCTCCCCGGACGAGCACGCCGGTAAGACCTACTGGCTCACCGGCCCGGAACTGGTCTCCAACTACGACGTGGCCGCCGTGCTGTCGAAGCTGCTCGGCAGGACCATCACCTACCGGGAGCTCACCTTTGAGGAGAACAAGGACGCGATGGCCCGGGCCGGCGTGCCCGGGCCGATCGCGGAGATGAACGCCCAGGCGTTCAGCCTGACCGCCAGCGGCGACGCCGAATGGGTCACCGACGACATCCCGTCGATCCTCGGCCGCCCCGCCCGCTCCTTCGGGCAGTTCGCCGCCGACCACGCCGCCGCATTCTCCTAGACCCCGGGGCCGGCGGCGGCCCGCCGGGGGGGCCGGCCGGGATCATCTCGCGGCAGACCCCGGGCCGGCGCCGCACGGGCGCGGTCAGCTCCGGTTGCGCTGGATCTGGGGGCGGATCGAGATCATGGTCCTGGCCAGCGCGGACGTGCTGCTGTTCCAGGCGTAGAAGTCGGCGTAGCTGTTGGCGTCGGCCCACATGCAGTGCGCGACCGGCGCGGGATGCTGCGGCAGCAGCCCGCAAGCGGCGACACCGCCCCGTGGGCCGGCGCTGACCCTGTGCTGGTCGGTGAAGGTGCTGTTGGTCATGAAGTCGTGCAGGGCGGACTGCGCTTTCCCGGTCCCGGCCAGGTAGGCGGTCAGGAACATCAGCCGCGGCTGGCTGGCGGTGAACGTGGTGGCCGCCGGATCGCTGGTGTAGAAGCCGCTGACCACGTCGGACTTCGGGATGAAGAACGAGTCCGCGTCCCGGCGCCGGACCGCGGGCCCGACGAACTTGTCGGTCAGCGCGGGGTTGAACTTGAGCGCCCCGATGCTCCGGGGCACGGTGAGCCGGCCGGACGCCCCGGTCAGCGGCGGTGACGGCACCGGGCTGGCGGGCGTGGACGGCGCACCGCTGGGGCTGTGCCCGGCCGACGGCGAGTGGCCGGCCGACGGCGAGTTCCCGGCCGCCGCGGGATGGGGCTTGCCGTGCCGGCCGAGCAGCAGCACGGCCGCGGTGATGCCGGCGGCCACGATGACCACCACCGCGGCGCCCAGGAACACCATCTGGCGGCGGGCCAGGGTGGACCGGTAGACGGAGGTGTCGCTGGGCATGCTGGGCGAGGTGGCCGGTGTGGGCGGGACGGGCGGCGGTGTGGGTGGCAGGGTGGACGGCGGCGTGGACCGGGGCGGGCGCGGCGGTGACGCGTGCGCCCCGCCGCCACGTCCTGCGGGCTCCCAGAACTCCGGGTGCCTGCCGGGCCGCTCCTCCCGGCTCGCGCCGCTGTCGGCGTCGTCGGGCCGGTAGTCGATGGGCTCGTTGTAGCCGCCGCCCGGCTCGTCCAGGGCGTCGGTGTCCGCGGGCCGCCGGGGGCCGCCGCGATCACCCGCCCCGCCGTAACGGCCCGGCTCGCCGGTCTCCCCGGCGGGCACGTAGGGCCGGGGCTTGGGCACGTCGTAGGGGCGCGGCTCCTCCGCGGCGGGCGCCTGGTAAGCCCGGGGGCCCTCCTGCGGGCCGGGAGGCGGGTAGGACGCCCGCTCATAGGGCACGGGCGGGGGCGCACCGTAGGCGCTGGACTCCTGGTGGGCGCCCGGTGACCGGTAGGTCCCCGGCTCGTGCGGCGCCGCCGGCCGGCGCGGGCGGGCTTGGGTTCCGGACTCGGGCGGCTGGTAGGCCCGCTGGGCCGCGGGCGAGCGCTTGGACGTCCAGACCGGATCGCCACCCGCCTCCCCGGCCCCCTTCACTGGCGGCTGGCGTGGCGCCTGCCCCTCGGGCGGGCGCCGCGGGGCCGGCGTGCCAGCTGAGGTGCCCTCTGGCTCGCGCCCGGACGCCCGCCCGGGCTCAGGCTCGGGCGGCACCGGCCGGGAGTAGCCCGGGCCCTGCCGCCAGGTGGCCCAGTCGACGTCCTGATCCTCCGGCGCCGACGCATCAGGGGGCACGGGTGCCTCAGGGGGGTCCTCAGGCCCAGATTCGTGACCCGAGTTCATCGATCAGCACCTCTCGGCTCGGCCGGCATTGCATCATGCTGCAACCGGTCTGAATACCACTCACCGTACCCACCAAACTCGCCTCCGCAACGCGCTCCAAGGCTACACCGCGGTGGTCAGCACATAATCTTTCCGCCGACGCCATTACGCATCGTGAGGTAACGCGAGTGGGGCCAGGGAATCGTGATAACCACGCGGTGCCGCCAGGCACCCGGCCCGGTCAGGGTTCCAGGCGGAACGGCGGGTACTTGTCGGTCAGCCCGTAAAGGTAGCAAGTACACCTGATTTGCCAGCGCAGATAGCCGGAGACGAAGGAGTGGAACGTCGGTGGGTAACGCCCGGTGAACAGCACGGCCCAGAAGGCGATCCACACCACTACAACGGCGGCGATGCTCACGAAGTAAATCACAAACAATGCCGGGATAAGCATAATGCTGCGGAGCAGAAAGAACGGAATGCTCAGGCCGGCCAGTACCCGGGAACTGTGTTCGGGGTACTCGACGGTGAGCTGGACAGGATAGTCCTGGCCGTACAGCGCCGGGTGGCCTGTCGCGGGGGCGAGCGCGTACCCGGGGCCGGGCGCGGGCGGGTAACCGGGCGCGGGCGGGTAGCCCGGCGCGGATCCTGGCCGGTCGGCGGTGAACGGAGGTGCGGACGCGGGTGGCGGCTGGCCCGGGCCGGGCCGGCCGCCGGTGAAGGGGGGTGGCGGGCCGCTGCCGGGCCCGCCCGGCGGGCCGTACCCCGGACCAGGCGGTGGCCCGTAACCGGCGGTGGAGGGGGATGGGGGCGGGTAACCGGGGGCGTACCCAGGGCCGTATCCCGGGCCCTGCGGTGCGCCGGGGCCGGCGCCGGGTGGAGGCCCGTAACCAGCGCCTGGCGCGGCCGGTGAGCCCGGGCCTGGCGGCACAGCGGGCGGCGGACCACCCGCGCCGGGTGGCCCGTAACCTGGGCCGGCCGGACCGTACCCGGGGGCGGGCGGGGGCCGGTGGCCACCGGTGAAGGGGCCTGGGGAGGCGGCGGGCGGCGGGTAACCCGGGCCCTGCGGCCCGCCGGGGCCGGCCGCCCCGGCGCCAGGCGCGGGCGGGCCGGCCGGGCCGTAGGGCATGCCCTGGCCGGCACCTGGGCCAGCCTCATCCCGGCCGGGTTCCGTCACGTCGTCGCGCCCAGAGTCCTGCGGGGCGTCGCCGTACGGGCTGGTGTCCTGCCCGGCGTCGCCGTACGGGCGGGTGTCGTGCGAGCCTGCGCCGTACCCGCCGGTGTTCTCCGGCGCGGCGCTGCCGCCGGCATCCTGGCCGTCACCCGGCGCGGCGCCGGCCCCGGCTGGGCCATCGGCCTCCGGCTGCTGGGACGCCCCGTATCCCGGGTCTTGTGGGTCAGGCGGTGTATTGCCCGCCGGTGGATAATCCGCCATGGCGATTCCCGAATCCTCCACACTTGCTGCCTGGACAACCCGCAGGGTAGTGCCTGCGGCCGGGCACCGCTGCAAAGTCATTCAGCTGGAACCACATTGATGCCTGGCGACCCGGTGCCGTCCGGCCGGAAACACACCCGTAAAAATCCGCACTATTCATGCGCAAACCTGGCGAGCCGGGCAACGGGCCACGGGCCAGGAATGTATGGTGCGGGCAGGAGTGGCCGTGATCCCCAGCCCAAGCCCTGACCCCCACAACGAGGACGCCTGCCGTGCGGCAGCCGCCCGGCTTCAGCACGACCACAAGAACTGGCTCGTGCTGTGGGGCTGCTACACGCACAGTTACGTGGCTTTCCCGCTGTTCTCCGCTCCGCGTGGCACCATCCTCACCGCTACCACGCCGGGCGACATGACCGGGAAAATGCGCCGGGAGGAGAGGGTGGCCGGAGTCCGGGTCCCCCCGCAAGCCACTGCCTCCGCGGACCCTTACGCGTCCGCCTCCGCAGATCCTTACCCGCCGCGGCAGGACCGGCCCGGGCACCAGTCGTTACCGCGGCCGGCCGCCCGGGTGAGCAGGTCACTGCCGCTGAAGAGCGGATAATCCACCCGCGAGCAGCCGCACCGGAGCTGACCCCGGGCCGAGGACGCGCATGGGCGGGCGGGCAGCCGGGTAACGCAGCAGAAAGCGAGAAGGAGGGCAGATGCATGCAGCTGGACTTCCTGCGTCACCTCTACCAGCGGCCGCTGGGCTGTGCGTCGGTGTATCTGGACATCACCCGCACCGACCTGCCCGCGAAGGAACAGATCGCACTGCGCTGGCGGGCCGCCCGCGACAAACTGGCCCAGGGCCCGGTGGAGGGCGCGACGCTGGACGCGCTGAGCGAGCTGATCACCGGCCCCGCGCACAACGCCCGCGGGATCGCGGCCTTCGCCCGCGGCGGTGAGATCGTGTTCGCCCGCCCGATGCCGGACCCGCCGCGGCAGGAGATCGCCAGGTATGGGCCGCTGCCGCACCTGATGCCGATGCTGGCGCAGTCGCCACCCGAGGTGCCGCACCTGCGGGTCAGCGCCGACCGGGCCGGCGGTGAACTGGTGGAGGTGCTGGGTCAGTATCAGACCGCCCCCACCCGGGTGGACGGTGCGGGCTGGCCGGTGCATAAGACGTCGGTCGGCGGCTGGTCGCAGAATCGCTACCAGCGCTCGGCGGAAGAGGCGTGGCGGGAGAACGAGAAGGAGTTCGCCGCCGCGGTGACCGCCGCCGCCAAGCGCACCGGGGCCGAGCTGATCATGGTCGCCGGGGACACCAGGGCCCGCTCGCTGCTGGTTGACCATCTCGGGCACCCGTGGGCAGCCAAGGTCGTGGTCCTGGAGAAAGAGGTGCCGGCCGATTCCAGGGAGCTGGCCGAGGCGGCCGGGCAGGAGATCAGGAACCGCGCCGAGCGGGCCAGCCGGGAGCGGATGGACAGCGTCCGCACCCAGCTCGCCAGGGACCGGGCCGCCGAAGGATTCAGCGACGTGGTGGCCAGGCTGCGCGACACGCAGGTGGCCGACCTGCTGCTGGCCGACAGGCCCTCGTCCACCGCGAGGCTGTGGTTCGGCCCGGACGTCACCCAGGTGGGGATGACGGCGGACGAGGTGCGCGAACGCGGCGCGGCGGAGCCGGCCGAGGACCGTGCCGACGCGGTGCTGATCCGCGAGCTGGTGCTCACCGGCGCCGGGCTGCATTTCCTGCCCGACGGCCAGACGGCGCCGCGGGACGGGATCGCGGCCCTGCTCCGGTTCGCCTATTAGGTCAGAAACCCATAGATATCCGGCGCACCTCGGGCGGCATGGCCCCGCGATTGCCGGGCAGTGTACGAGGGTCAATCGGACCTGGAGGCGTGACATGGGTTTCATGGACAAGCTGAAGAACAGACTGCAGATGGGCAAGGGCCGGGCCAAGGAGAACGTCGGCCGGGCCACCAATGACCCCTACCTGGAGGGCGAAGGCCGGGGCGACCGGATCGCCGGTTCGGGCAAGCAGGTAGGCGAGCAGGTCAAGGACGCGGGCAAGAACGTCCGCGACGCCTTCAAAAAGTAGCGGTGGCTTCCGCCCAGGCAGGCCTGCCCTGCCTGGGCGGTGTTGACCAGCCGTCGGCGAGCCGCGCCTAGGCACCGGTGCCATGTGGCACCCTGCTGGTGACCAGGGAACCTGGGGACAGCCGGGAAGCCGGACGCGACGGGAGGCGGGCTGAGCCAACTGCCACGCCAGGCAGCCAGGGTGCGCGACGCGGTCGCGCCCGACTGGCTGGTCGAGATCGTCCGGCCGCGGCGGGCGCCGCCCCCCTGGCCGCTGATGATCCGCGCCGCGGTGGCCATCTGCGTTCCGCTGGCTGCCGGATTCGCCGCGCACGAGCTGGCCCTCGGCCTGCTGCCGGCCATCGGCGGGCTGATCACGTCGGCCGTGGATGTGGGCGGGCCGTACTGGTCGCGCGTGCGGCGGGTCGGTTCTGCCACTGTGTTCGGCGGCGCCGTCGGGATGACCATCGGGGTGCTGATCCACGGCCGCGGCTGGATCGCCGTGCTCGTGCTGATCGCTGTGGCCGGGGTGTCGGTCCTGCTCAGCGAGGTGGGCAGCGTGGCCGCGGTGACCGGGCTGCAGCTGCTGGTGTACACCGTGGTGGGGTTCGGGCCGCTGGGCACCCTGCGGCCGTGGTGGAGCCCGTCCGCCGAGTACCTGATCGGCGTGGCCTGGGCGATGATCCTGATCATCCCGGGCTGGCTGCTGTACCCGCGGGCCGCCGAGCAGCACAGCGTGGCTGAGGTGTACCGCTCGCTGGCCGCCGAGCTGCGGGCGATAGGCACCGGCAGCTTCGTGGAGAAACGGCACGCGGTGACGAACGCGCTGAACGTGGCCTACGACCAGCTGCTGACCACCCGGTCCCGGCTGGCCGGCCGCGATCCCCGGCTGATGCGGCTGGCCGCGCTGCTCAACCACAGCCACCTGGTGACCGAGGCGGCCACCCGGCTGGCCCTGGAGGGGACCCGCCCGCCGGGCACGGTGATCAACGCCGTGGCGGGGCTGGCCGATTCGATCGAGAACGGCACACTGCCGCCGCCGATCCTGCCGCCGTGGAGCGACGCGCACGGGGCCGTCGCGCTGACCGGCGCGCTGGCTGGAGCGTCCCGGCTGCTGGTCGGCAAAAGGTCACCGGACACCGGCCTGCTCGCGGAGCAGACCCACCGCCGGTCGGCTGGCGAGTTGCTCGACCAGATCCGGGCAGGCCGGATGGTGCGCACTTTCGCGCTGCGGCTGATGGCGAGCATCGGGGTGGCCGTAGTGGTCAGCGACGTGCTGCCGCTGCAGCGTTCCTACTGGGTGGTGCTCACCGTCGCGATCGTGCTGCGGCCGGACTTCGGCTCGGTGTTCGCCCGGGGGCTGCAGCGCGGGATCGGCACCGTCGTCGGCGCCGTGCTGGGCGCGGTCATCCTCGCCGTGGTGCCGTACGGGGCCTGGCTGCTGATCCCGATGGCGTTTCTCGCCGCGATGATCCCGTACGGCCGCCAGCTCAACTACGGGCTGATGGCCACGTTCCTCACCCCGCTGGTGGTGCTGCTCATCGACCTGCTGGACCGGACCGGGTGGCCGCTGGCCGGGGCGCGGCTGATCGACACCCTGCTGGGCTGCGCCATCGCCCTGGTCGTCGGGTACGCGCCGTGGCCGCGCAGCTGGCAGGCGCATCTGCCCGGCCAGTTCGCCGACGCGGTCAGCCACGTGGCCAGGTACACCGAAGCGGCCCTGGTCAAGGACTCGCCGGACCGGCGCCGGCTGCGCAGGCAGACCTACCGTGAGCTGTCCGACCTGCGTGCGGAGTTCCAGCGGGCGATGTCCGAGCCGCACCGGCTCAGCTACCAGGCCACCGCCTGGTGGCCCGCCCTGGTCGCCCTCGAGCAGGTGATGGACGCGGTGACCTCGACCGCGGTCGCGGTCGAGCACGGCGCGCCCGCGCCACCGGCCGAGCAGGTCGGGCAGTTCACCGGGGTGCTCGATCAGATCGCCGCGGCGGTGCGGGACGGCCGCCGGCCGTCCGCCGACGTGCAGCTGCCCACCGGCCAGGCAGTGGCCCCGATCACCGACGCGGTGCGCACCGTGCTGGCTGTGACGGCCTGAACCGAGCCTGAGCTGAGCCTCAGCCGGCCGGAAATGGCTCCATAAGCCGCGCCATAACCTGATAGCCTGCCTGGCCAGCGAGGGTCCGGGCGGATACGGGGGGCGATGCCGGATGGCTGGAAGCATCATCGGTGGACGGCGCCGGGGGACGTGGCGGCTGCTCGGCGCGGCCGCGCTGGCGCTGAGCACGGCAGGCTCACTGGCGGCGTCGCCGGCCCGGGCGAGCACCGGCCAGGCCTATGCCAGCCCAGCACGCACCAGCCCAGCACGCACCGGCACAGGACGCACCAGCACAGCACACACCGCCGCCACACACACCGCCGCCACACAGGCCGGGCCGCACCTGTGGCGTCCGGCACCGGCTGGCACCGCTCTCCAGGCCACGCCCGGTCTCCGAACCGGGACCGCCCTCCAGGCCACGCCCCGTCCCCGTCCCCGGACCGGGACCGAGGCCGTTCCCGCTCCCCCGGCCAGCGCCGCTTCCCCGGCCGGCTCGGGTCCGGGCGCGTGGCACACCCAGCCGACGCCGAACCCGGGCCAGCTGTCCAACGGCACGCTGCTGGCCACCTCCTGCACCGGCGCGGCCACCTGCACCGCGGCCGGCGACTACGACAACCCGGCTGGTGTCCTCGTCACCCTGGCCGAACGCTGGAACGGCACCGGCTGGGCCATCGAGCCCACGCCTAACCCGGCGGGCGCGGGCGGCAGCCAGCTCAGCGCGGTGTCCTGCATCTCGGCGCGGTCCTGCACGGCGGCCGGCTACGACACCGACGCCAGCGGCGCCATCGTGCCGCTGATCGAAGTGTGGAACGGCAGCGCGTGGCGCATCCAGGCCACACCCCGCCCGCCCGGCGCTACCGAGAGCGGGTTCTTCGGCGTGTCCTGCACCGCGGCGGGCGACTGCACCGCGGCCGGCGACTACACCACCGCCACCGGCAGCTCGCTGCCACTGGCCGAACGGTGGGACGGCAGCACCTGGCGGCTCCAGCCCACGCCTGCGCCGTCCGGGGCCAGCGCGAGCGGGCTGTTCGCGGTGTCCTGCCCGTCCGCGACGTCGTGCACCGCGGCCGGCGCCAGCACAGACAGCAGCGGCAGCACGACGACACTGGCCGAACGGTGGGACGGCAGCACCTGGTCGGTCAAGGCCACCCCGATGCCGGCCGGGGCGGCAGGCGGCCAGTTCGGCGGCGTGTCCTGTACCGCCGCCGCCGCGTGCACCGCGGCCGGCTACTCCGACAGCAGCGACGGCACGGTGCGGGCGCTGGCCGAGCGGTGGTCCGGCGGCGCGTGGACGGTGCAGCCCACCCCGGCACCGTCCGGCGCGGCGGACACCGAACTCGCCGCCGTGTCGTGCGTCTCGGCACAGGACTGCACCGCGGCCGGCGCCTACGCCGACGCCAGCACGCGCAGCACGGTCACACTGGCCGAGACCTGGCACGGCAGCGCCTGGAAGGTCCAGGCCACCCCGAACCCGGCCCACGCCGGTGGCAGCGAGCTCATCGCGGTGTCCTGCCCGGCGGCCACCTCATGCACCGCGGCCGGCCAGTTCGCGAACCCGGCCGGCACCACACTCCCGCTGGCCGCGACCTGGCACGCGGGCAGCTGGGCGCTGCAGCCGCCGGACCGGCCGCAAGGGAGCAGAGGCGGCGAGCTCACCGGGGTGTCCTGCCCGGCGGCCACGTCCTGCACCGCGGTCGGCGACTACAACAAGACCAGCAAGGGGAGCGTCCCGCTCGCCGAGAGCTGGGACGGCACCCGGTGGAGCATTCGGCCCACCCCGGTCCCGGCGGCCTCGGTCAGCTCGGCCCTGCAGGCGGTGTCCTGCCCGTCCGCGGCTGCCTGCACCGCGGTCGGTTACTACTACCTGCACCCGGCCGGGCCGGCGGTGACGCTGGCGGAAACCTGGCGCGGCTCGGCCTGGCACGTCCAGGCGACGCCCAACCCGGCGGGGGCCAGGTACAGCTCGCTGACCGCGGTGTCCTGCACCGCCCCCGCCGCGTGCACAGCGGTCGGCACCTACCACGGCAAGGGCGGCATACCGCAGGCCCTGGTGGAGCGGTGGAACGGCTCGCACTGGGCCATCCAGCCCCTGGCCACGCCGGCCGGCGCCACCGTCAGCACGGTGGCCGGGGTGTCCTGCACGTCGGCCACGGCCTGCGTGGCCAGCGGCTACTACGACACCAGCAGCGGCTCGGCCCGCCCGCTGGTGGAGGCGTGGAACGGCACGGGCTGGCATATCCAGCATGTACCGCTGCCGGGCGGCTCGCAGGGCGGCACGCTCACCGCGGTCTCCTGCACCGCCGCGAACGCCTGCACCGCCACCGGCGCCTACTACGCCAGTCCGGGCGGCTCGCTGGCCGAGCGCTGGAACGGCACGGCGTGGGCCGTGCAGGCGACCCCGAACCCACCCGACGCGGGCGCCAGCGCGAGCGAGATCACCTTCGCCACCGTGGCCTGTGCCTCGGCGCACGCCTGCGTGGCCACCGGCAACTACACGCCGGACCAGCGGCCGGCCTCGTTCGCCGCGGCGTGGAACGGCACCGCCTGGCACCTGCGGGCCCTTGGCCTGCCGCCCGGCACGATCGGCAGCACCGTTTACGGGGCGGCCTGCTCGGCCACCCGCTGCACCGCGGTCGGCGGCCACTTCGGCAGCTCGGACCAGCCGGTGACGCTGGCGCTCGGCGCCAAGGCCTAGCCTGGTTTGCGTTTGCGCAGGTCGATACCCATCTTGGCCAGGCCGTAGCCGGCTACCGCGTCCAGGTCCTCCTGGGTGGCCAGGGTGATCGCGTGGCCCGAGCCGAGCACCTCGTGGCAGTCGGCGAGCGCACGTTCGTACTGCGCGACCGAATAGGCGTACTTCCCGGCTACACAGCAGGTGTAGGCCAGCTCGCGGCGGGCGGCGATGGTGTCGGCGTCGGCGGTGTCCTGCACGCGTTCCCGGTCGGCGAGGGCCCGCTCGTACTGCTTGATCGCGTCCTTGAGCTTGCCGCCGCTGCGGTAGGCGGTGGCCAGGCTGGTGCGGGCGGCCATCGTCTCGGGGTGGCTGGCGCCCTGGGCCCGTTCCCGGTCGGCCACAGTGCGCTTGCACAGGTCGATGGCCTGCTTGAACTGGCCCGCCGCCAGATAGCTGTCCGCCAGGTGCGCCTGCGCCTGCAGGGTGTCCGGGTGGCTGGCGCCCTGCACCTGCTCGCAGCGGTCGAGGGTCTGCCTGGCCAGCCGGACCGCGTCGGCCGGGCGGCCGGCGGCCGCCTGGGCGCGGGCCAGGCTCGCCCGGGTGGCCAGCACCTCCGGCTGGCAGCCGTCCCCGGCCTGCTCCAGCTGGGTGAGCAGGTCGGTGTACATGACGACGGCCTCGCCGGGTCGTCCGGATAGTTCGCACGCGGTCCCGAGCAGATCCCGGAACTGGGCCGACTGGGTGTGGGTGGCCCCGAAGTGCCGTTCGCTGACCCGCAGCATGGCCCGCCAGTAGGCCACGGCCTGACCCGCCATCCCGCTGCTGACCAGGCTCTGCCCGGCCGCTATCAGGATGGGATGGCACTGCGGGACCCAGAGCGCGGCGCGGCCCACGTCCTGCAGCTTCACCGCGCAGTCACGCAGCGCCTGTGCGACGTCGGCCGGCACGGCCAGGGACGACCAGACATCGGCGAGCGCATCCGCGGCCGCGCGGACGGCCTGCTCCCGCGCGGACGCGGTGGAGCTCTGCCTGGCCATGGACAAGACCAGTGCATGCGCCAGCACCGAGCGGGCGGCGCTGCCGTCGTCGATGGCCACCAGGCCGGCCCGGGCCAGGTTCTGCACGGCCGCCCAGGCCTGCGCCGCGGTGACCGGATACCCGTCCGGCCCGCCGAGGTAGGCACACGCGGCCTGGCTGGTGAGCAGCACCCGGGGAATGCCGAACGGGCCCAGCATCGAGATCAGGCTGAGCGCGCGGCCGGCCAGTCCCGGCGGAGCGAGCTGGCTGGCCAGCTGGGCCGACAGCGAGCAGGTGACGGCGGCCGGGGAGATCGGCCGGGCCCGCCCCTCGCCAGCCAGCCCTTCGCCAGCCTGACCCGTGTCAGCGTGCCCGGTGGCTCTCTGCCCCGCGCTGGCCTGGGCGGCGGCGAGCTGGGCCCGGCGGTCTATGGCGAGCTCCAGGTACTGGCGGCAGGTCCAGCCGGTCTCGGTCATCACCGCTGCTGCCTGCGCCAGGGCGATCGGCAGGAAGCCCAGCTCGATGGCCAGGTCGGTCGCGCCGGTCCGCTGATCGTGATCGGCCCTGAGCCGTTCGGCCAGGTACCACAGCGCCTCGCGGGGGCTGAACTCGCCCACCCGTGCGACGTGTGCGGCGCCTGGGTCGACCAGGTCCGGATGCCGGGTGGTGATCAGCACCTGCCCGGCGGGCCCGCGTGGCCACCAGCGCTCGGCCACCGCCGGGTCGCCGAGATCGTCCAGCACCACCAGCCAGGGCAGGGCGGTGTTCGCCAGCCACTCCAGGAACGCGGCGGCGGCCGACTCCACACCCTCCGGGCCCTCCGGGCCCTCAGCGGGCCCGGAGGGTGCCGTCGCGCCCACGTCGTGCAGTGCCTGCGCGTAGCCGGCGATGACCGCGTCCTCGCTGGCGGCGGTGATCCAGACCACCAGGTGCGCGGCGTCGCTGTCCAGGTGTTCCCTGGCGAGCAAGGCAGCGAGCTGGGTCTTGCCGGTGCCGCCCAGGTCGTGGGCGGCTTCGGGTGCGGCCCGGCCCGGGCCGGCCAGCACGGTGGCCCCGCCGGGTGGCATGCCGTCCAGGGTGACGCCGGTCTCCTGGCGCAGTAAGCAGGAATCGGCGGGCGGGGGTATCCGGCCAGATAGCACCGGCCGCCCCGCTCGCTCCGTCTGGACTTCCCCCGGAAGCATCCTGTTGCCCGCCATCGCGCCGTCACCTTGCTGCAACTAGACGTTTCCGACTTCGTTAGGAATCTTAACCAGAAATGCGCGGCCGGGTCGGGCGATCGCGCTACTTCAGCGTAGCCACCGTTCAGTAATTAGCGGTCTTAAAGCTGCCCGACGTCGGTGACCTGGATCACCGCGGTCCCGGCCGCGTCGGACGCGGCGAGGTCGACCCGGGCGCTGATGCCCCAGTCGTGGTCCCCCGCTGGGTCGTCGAAGATCTGGCGCACCTGCCAGTGGCCCGAACGCTCGTCGATGATCAGCAGCGCGGGGCCGCGGGCGTCCGGGCCGGTGCCGATCTCGTCGTGCTGGTCGAAGTACGGCTCGACGGCGTCGGCCCAGGCATCTTCGTCCCACCCCCCACCCGCCTCCCCAACCCCCTTCACTGAATCGAGCTCGCCGAGCAGGTCGTAGCGGCCCAGCGCGGCCAGCTCGACGCGGCGGAACAGCGCGTTGCGCACCAGCACGCGGAACGCCCGCCGGTTGCCGGTCACCGGCGGCGGCTCGTCCGCCCCCGCTCTGGCCTCGGCCTGCGCCTCGGCCGGGTTGCGCAGCCGCTCCCACTCGTCGATCAGGCTGGAGTCGGTCTGCCGGACCAGCTCGCCGAGCCATTCGATCAGGTCGAACAGCTCCTCGGTCTTGGCCTCGTCCGGCACGGTCTGCCGCAGCGCCTTGTAGGCGTCGGCCAGGTAGCGCAGCACCAGCCCTTCGCCCCTGGACAGCTGGTAGAAGCCGATGTACTCGACGAAGGTCAGCGCCCGCTCGTACATGTCGCGGGCCACCGACTTGGGCGCCAGCTGGTAGTCGGCCACCCACGGGTGCCCCCGGCGGTAGATGTCGTAGGCGCCTTCGAGCAGGTCGGCCAGCGGCTGCGGGTAGCTGACCGAGTCCAGCAGCTCCATCCGCTCCTCGTACTCGATGCCGTCGGCCTTCATCTGGGCCACCGCCTCGCCGCGCGCCTTGTGCAGCTGCGCGGACAGCACCTCGCGCGGATTCTCCAGGGTGGCCTCGATGGCCGACAGCACGTCCAGCGGGTACTGCGGGTCCGCGGGATCCAGCAGTTGTATCGCGGCCAGGGCGAGCGGGGACAGCGGCTGGTTCAGCGCGAAGTCGGCCTGCAGATCCACGGTCAGCCGCCAGCGCCGGCCCTGGCCGTCCGGCTCGGCCAGCCGTTCCACCACCCCGCCGGCCAGCAGCGCGCGGTAGATCGCGAACGCCTGCCGGATGTGCCGGCGCTGCGCGGCCGGGTCCTCGTGGTTTTCGGTAAGCAGATGGCGCATCGCCTGGAAGGCATCACCCGGCCGGCCGATGACGTTGAGCAGCATCGCGTGGCTGACCGCGAAGCTGGACTGGAGCGGTTCGGGCTCGGCCGCGACCAGCCGGTCGAAGGTGGGCTGCCCCCAGGACACGAACCCGCCGGACGGCTTCTTGCGCACCACCTTGCGCCGCTTCTTCGGGTCGTCGCCCGCCTTGGCCAGCGCCTTCTCGTTCTCGACGACGTGCTCGGGAGCCTGCACGACCACCGTGCCGGTGGTGTCGAACCCGGCCCGGCCGGCCCGCCCGGCGATCTGGTGGAACTCCCTGGCCTGCAGCAGCCGGGTCTTCGTGCCGTCGTACTTGGACAGCGCGGTGAACACCACGGTGCGGATCGGCACGTTGATGCCGACGCCGAGCGTGTCAGTGCCGCAGACCACCTTGAGCAGCCCGGCCTGGGTCAGCGTCTCCACCAGCCGCCGGTAGCGCGGCAGCATGCCGGCGTGGTGCACGCCGATGCCGTGCCGGACCAGCCGGGACAGCGTCTTGCCGAACCCGGCGGTGAACCGGAAGTTGCCGATCATCTCGGCGATGGCGTCCTTCTCCGCCCGGGTGCACACGTTGATGCTCATCAGCGCCTGGGCCTGCTCGACCGCGGCGGCCCGGGTGAAGTGCACCACGTAGACCGGCGCCTGTTTGGTCTCCAGCAGCTCCCTGATCGTCTCGTGCAGCGGAGTGAGCACGTATTCGTAGACCAGCGGGACCGGCCGCTCGGCTGACTTGACGGTGGCGGTGGGCCGGCCTGTCCTGCGGGTCAGGTCCTCCTCGAACCTGGTGGTGTCGCCGAGCGTCGCGGACATCAGGATGAACTGCACGTGCGGCAGCTCGATCAGCGGCACCTGCCAGGCCCAGCCGCGCTGCGGGTCGGCGTAGAAGTGGAACTCGTCCATCACCACCTGGCCGACGTCAGCCTGGTCGCCGTCGCGCAACGCGATGTTGGCCAGGATCTCGGCCGTGCAGCAGATGATCGGCGCGTCGGCGTTCACGCTGACGTCGCCGGTCATCATGCCGACGCTCTCCGCGCCGAACATCTCGCACAGCGCGAAGAACTTCTCCGACACCAGCGCCTTGATCGGCGCGGTGTAGAAACTGCGCATCCCGACGGCCAGCGCGTAGAAGTGCGCACCCGCGGCGACCAGGCTCTTGCCGGAGCCGGTGGGGCTGGACAGGATCACGTTGGCGCCGGACACGATCTCGATCAGCGCCTCTTCCTGGTGCGGGTAAAGCTCCAGGCCCTGGCCGGCCGCCCAGCCGGCGAATGCCTCGAAGACGGCGTCCGGGTCGGTGGTCTCCGGCAGCAGGTCGAACAGGTTCATGGTCTGTGTGCTCGTCATTGGGCTGGCCGCCCCTTGCGGAGGAAGTCGCGCAGCCGGTCCAGCGGCCAGGTGTTGATCACGTCGTCGGGGGTCAGCCAGCCGCGCTGCGCGGAGCCGACCCCGTACCGTGGCCGGCCGAGCTCGGAGACGGCGTGCGCGTCGCTGTCGATGGCGAACTTCACTCCTGCCTCCTTGGCCCGGCGCAGATGCTCATCCGGCAGGTCGCGCCGGTGCGGCGAACCGTTGATCTCCAGAGCCGTGCCGGTTCGCGCGCACGCTTTGAACAGCTCGTCCAGATCCACGTCCACCGGGTCGCGGCGGCCGATGACCCGGGTCAGCGGGTGGCCGATGACGTTGACGTGCGGGTTCTCGGTAGCGGTGAGGAACCGCCCGGTCATCTCGGACCTCGGCTGGCCGAAGTGCGAGTGCACCGAGGCGACGCAGATGTCGAACCCGTCCAGGAAGCTGGCGGGCCAGTCCACCGCGCCGCTGGGACCGATGTTCAGCTCCGTGCCGTGCAACAGCGTGAGGGCTGGTGGTGTTCCCGGGACCTGGGTTCGCGGTTCTTCCCCGAGCTCCTTTTCGAGGGCGCGGACCTGCTCGCGCTGGGCCAGCATCTTCTCGTCGGTCATCCGGTGCATGATCAGGTCCGGCGCGTGGTCGGTGATGGCGTAGTACTCGTAGCCGTTCTTCCGCGCCTGGGCGACCATGTCCGCCAGGGTGGACGCGCCGTCGGTGAGGTCGGTGTGGGTGTGCAGGTCACCGCGCAGATCCTGCTCGGTGACCAGCCGGGGCAGCTCGCCGCGCAGCGCCGCCTCGACCTCGCCGCCGTCCTCGCGCAGCGTCGGCGGGATCGGCTCCATGCCCAGCGCCCGGTAGATCTCCTCCTCGGTGCGTGACGCGATCCGCTCCCCCGTCTCCACCCGGAACAGCCCGTACTCCGACAGCCGCAGCCCCAGCCGGACCGCGATCTCCCTGACCCGCACGTTGTGCGCCTGCGACCCGGTGAAATACTGCAGCGCCGCGCCCCAGGAGTCTTCCGGCACGACCCGCAGGTCGACCTGGAGACCGCGTGCGGTGCGGATGGTCGTCTTGGTGGGACCGCTGACGATCACCTCGGCCACACCGGGCAGCGCGGTGAACGCGGTCATCAGGGCACGCGACGAGTCCGGGTCACTGGGCGGCGTGGTGGAGGCGGCAGCCGTCTCGGCAAATTCAGTGGCGGCGGGGCTCGCGACCGTGGCCAGGATGTCGATGTCGCCGACGGTTTCCCGCATCCGACGTACCGACCCGGCGTAGGTGCAGCGGACGCAGCCGTCGACCGCACTCAGCGCGGCCACCATCTCCTCGGCGACCTGCAGTCCGGCACTGAGCAGCACCCGCTCCCCGGTCTGCGCCAGCAGATCGATGCCGCGCAGGATGCGCTCCTCGCTCTTGGGCCCGAAACCCTTGAGGTCGCGGAGCCGCCCGGCCTTGACCGCCTCGGCCAGTTCAGTCACGGAGCCGATGCCCAGCTCTGCGTGCAACTGCATGGCCCGGGCCGGGCCCAGAGCCGGGATGGCGATCATCTCGCGCACCCCGGGCGGGATCCGGGCGCGGATCTCATCAACGGCCGCGATGCTGCCGGTCGCAAGGTACTCGGCTACCTTGTCCGCCACCGACTTGCCCACCCCGGGAATCTGCCGCAGCTCACCGGGCGGCAGCGCGGCCACGTCCCCGGGGAACCCCCGGATCGCGCGGGCCGCCCGGTCGTAGCTGCGAGCCCGGAAGGCGTCTCCGCCGGTGATCGAGATCAGCTCGGCGTACTCTCCGAGCAGCGCAGCGACCTCATCGTTGGGACGTGGCATGCCAGCCATTCTCCCCCAGCACGCCCGGCCATCCGGATCAGCCGGGGGGAGGATGGCCTGGTTGTTCTGGCTTCGCTGCCCGGTCAGCCCCAGGTCCAGGTGCCACCGGCCGGGGCGCGGACAGTGCCGCCGAACAGGACAACGTCGCGGCTGGCCGCGTCGTAGGCCATCGCCGCGTCGGACCGTGCGGACGGGTGGGCCGCGGGGGCCTGTTTGGTCCAGACTGAACCGTCCCAGGTCCAGGTGCCACCGTATTCACCGTGCCGGTTGCCGCCGAACATGACGATGCCGTGGGTCGCCGCGTCGTAGGTCATCGACGTCGCGCCCAGCGGGGGTGGGCTGGTCGCGGGGGCCTGCTTGGTCCAGGTCGAGCCGTCCCAGGTCCAGGTGTCGCCGAGTTTGCGGCGGTTGTTGTTGATGCCGCCGAACAAGACGACGGTGCCGGTGGCCGCGTCGTAAGCCATCGCCGCGTCATTGCGGGCGGACGGGCTCCTCGCGGGCGCCTGCTGGGTCCAGGCCGAGCCATCCCAGGTCCAGGTGTCCCCCAGACGCCGCGCGCCGCCCAGGCCACCGAACAGGACGGTGGTCCGGGTGGCCGCGTCATAGGCCATCGACGCGGCGCCCCGGCCGGGCGGGCGGGTGGATCGCGGGGGCTTGCCTGGTCCAGGCCGAACCGTCCCAGGTCCAGGTGTCACCGAAGGTGCTGCGGTCGGTGGAGCCGCCGAACAGGACGGTGGTCCGGGTGGCCGCGTCATAAGCCATCGACGCGAATCCCCGGTGGGACGGGCTAGCTGTCGGATGCTGCTCGGTCCAGTTCAGCGGCGAAAAGGAGACCGCCAGGGCCGAGGGGGAACTCGCCAGGGCCGAGGGGGAACTCGCCAGGACCGAAGGGGAATCCGCCAGGGCAGTTGACTGCGGGAGGCCGCAAACACCAAGGGCGGACAGCGCGGCGACTGCGGGGGCGATTAACTTCCTGCTGATCCGGACCTGGCGCATAACCGACCGTCCTCACATCTCGGGCGGGGAACAGCCCGATCCCTTGCTGGGGACCGATGAGTTCACCAGTTCGACGCGGTGGCCACGCCACCGGTTGGCCCGCAGCACCGCAAGCGCGTCCGCGCGCTGCTCGGCCATGACCAGCGGTCCCGGCCCGGTGTGCAGCCGGCTGCGGGAGTTGCCGCGCCGATCGTAGCTGAGCACGGTGAACTCATCGGCCAGGATGTCCGCCAGCCTGCCGTAGTAGCCACAGTCACCGCCGCCGCCGACGATCAGCAGCAGGGGCGGCCCGGCCCCACGCCGTTCGAAGTACAGGTCAGCCCCGGCGCCATGTGCGGTGCCGGTGGTCAGCACGCCAGCATCTTCTGGATCGCCTGCCGGGTGACGCCGAGTTCCCGGGCGATGTCGGCCTGGGAGAACCCGTCCGCGATCAGCTGCCGGATCAGGTCGCGGCGCACGGCCGCCAGTTCGCGTGCCTTCCGGGTGTGCTCGAGCGCGTCGGCCCGGACCTGCCGGAGCCGGTCGAAGGTGTCCTGGTGAGCGTGTGTGTTCCCGGTCATGCCGACAGTATGACAACCTCCCGTTGTCGTCGTCAACCCCTAGTTGTCAATGACAACGATGCCATCACCGGCCCCTCCCATCCCGGCCAGCCCCTTCGCCGTTCTATCCCTTTTGTCGTAAATGATTGATATATACCGAAATAAGCACGTGGTATCTTAACGCCACAACGTGGCCGGAGGCGCTCAGCCAGGCCCGCGTCATGGCCTTCTGATACAGGCTTCGCGGGGTCAGCGCAGTCCGATTGTCCGGTCGGGCGGCGTAGCCATAGACAGACAAGAAAGTGGTCGTGAGATGCGTAAAGGAACGAGGCCAAGAACCTCCATACGGCGGAGCCTCACCGTCTTCGCTGTCGCCGGGCTGGCTGCCGCCGGGCTGGCCGCCTGTGGCTCCTCCTCGGGCGGCGGGTCAGGCAAAGCCTCGGGCACCCTCAAGATCATCACCTGGGTGAACCCACCGGCGATCACGGCCTTCAAGAAGATCGATGCGGAGTTCGAGAAGGCCAACCCCGGTGATCACGTTGAGCTCGGTTCAGCCGAAAATGTCAACGGCCCGTACAAGACCCTGCTGCACACGACGGTGTCGGGTTCCAGCGCGGACATCGTCACGCTGAACCAGCAGGTGCAGCCACTGCCACCGCAGATGACCACGGCGAACCTGAGCGAGTGGCAGGACTGGGCCGTGCATGGCGTGTTCGCCCCGCTCAACGGGCAGCCCTACCTCAAGGACTACGCCACCGCGGCGAACGCCACGGAGAGCTACCAGGGCAAGCAGTACGGCGTCGTGTCCGGGATGTACCAGGAGGGCGTCTTCTACAACAAGGCGATCTTCGCCAGGTACCACCTGACGCCGCCCACGACCTACAGCCAGTTCCTGACCGTGCTGAAGACCCTCAAGTCGCACGGCGTGACGCCGATGTGGGTGGGGCTCGGCGCGGTCGGGCCGGCCTACCTGGTGTTCCTGTTCGACCCGCTGATGCACAGCGTCTGGGGCCCGCATGTGTCGGGCGGGAACATCGCCACGGCCCTGCAGAAGGGCACGACCAAGTGGACCGACCCCAGCTTCGCCACGGCGATGAGCGAGGAAAAGACGCTCGGGCAGTATCTCGAGCCCGGGTACACAGGCGAGGCCTGGCAGGGCATGCCCGGCGCCTTCGCCAACCAGAAGGCAGCGATGCTGCTCGATGGTTCGTGGGACCTCGCCACGGTGCAGAAGGCCAACCCGAAGCTCCAGGTCGGCTACTTCCCGCTGCCCGGCAGCAACACGGCCTCGGACAACGCGAGCATAGGCACCTATGACCTGACGTTCTCCATCCTGAACGCCTCGCCCAACAAGGCCCTCGCCGAGAAGTGGCTCGCCTTCTTCTCCACGCCGAAGATCTACTCGCAGTACGTCGACATCACCGGCATCTCCTCGAGCCAGACGAGCGGAACCTTCAACAGCTTCGCCGCGCATGTGCTCGGGAGCTATTTCGGCAAGGCGGCTTTGACGAGCACTGTCCTGCCGTTCATGTCGGACAACGCCAGTTACTGGGACCAGCCGGCGAACTGGCCCACGCTGCAGCAGGACGTGATCAACGGGTCCAAGACGCCGCAGCAGGCCGGGCAGCTGTACCAGAGCGCCTGGAAGGCGGGTGGATGACCTCAGGCCAGTGCCAGCCAACACAGCGGCTTGCGGGTGATCCGCAGCCGTGGCCGGCGGGTAAATCGCGGTTATGAGCACCGGTTCGGACTCACCTGGCGGCGGGACTGGCGGCGGGGCCGTTAGTCCCGCCGCCAGTCCCGCCGCGGCGGCCGGTGCGCAGCCCGGCACGGCGACGGCCGAGCGCCCGGCGGGCCCGGCCGGTGCCGGTGCCGCGGCCGGCGGCCGGCTGCTGCGCAGAGGGCACCGGCCCGCCCGGCTGCTGAGCCTGCCATCCCGGGTCGCCATGTGGACCGGGATAGCCCTGGCGCTCGGTGCGTACACCCTGTTCGGGCTGGTGCCGACCGTGGGCAACGCGCTGATATCGCTCACCGACTACCAGGATTTCCCCGGTGAGACGTTCAACTTCATCGGGCTGTCGAACTACACCGACATGTTCACCAATGAGCGGCCCGGTGTCACGGCGGCGATCAAGGCCACGATCATCTTCGTGCTGGCCGTGACGATCGTGCAGAACGCGATCGCCATGATGCTCGCGCACCGGCTGTCCGGTCCGGGCCGGACGACCGCCATTCTGCGGGTCCTGGTGTTCCTGCCGGCCGTGCTCGGTGTGGTTGTCGGCGGCCTGATCTGGATCCTCATCTTCAGCCCAAGCGGGGGCCCGGGCGCCTCGCTCTGGTCGCTGTTCGGTGCGCACTCGTCGTTCTTCGGCTCCTCCAGCCTGGCCATGCCGCTGGTGATCTTCGTGCAGATCTGGCTAAGCCTCGGCTTCACCTCGCTGGTGTTCATCGGCGGCCTGAAGGCAATCGACCCGGCTATCTATGAGGCGGCGGCGATCGACGGGATTGGCCGCTGGCCGCGGTTCCGCCGGATCACCTGGCCGCTGATGGCGCCGTCGGTCACCGCCAACGTGCTGCTCGCGGTGGTCGGCGCGATGACGGTGTTCCAGACGATTTACGTACTGACCGACGGCCAGAACGGCACGATGACGCTCGGCATGCTCTCCTTCAACACGGCGTTCGGCACCGGGTCGAACCTGGCCTTCGGCGCCGCGGTGAGCACATCGCTGTTCCTGGTAACGCTGGTGGTGGCGGTACCACTGATGTGGGTGTTGCGCTGGCGGGAAAGGCGGTTGCTGGGATGAGCAGCGAGGTGGCGGCCCGGCCGGGCGGCGCCCGGATGCGCCGGGCGTTTTCCGGGATGGGCGGCGGCGCGCACGGGCTGCGGCGGCGGCAGTTTGCCGCGCGCCTGGTGACCGGGTTGCTGATCGTCGTGCTGTTCCTGCTGCCCGTGCTCTACGTGGTGATGATCTCGTTCGAGCCGGCCAGCCATTTCCTGAAGTCGCCGCTGACCCCGTCGGCATCGCTACAGCCGGGCAACTACTCCTATGCGTGGTCGCAGGCAGACCTGGCCAGGGACATGATCAACACGATCATCTACGCGGTGGTGGCGGCGGCCCTGGCCACCGTGCTGGCGCTGTTTGTCGCGTTCCCGGTGGCCCGCCGGCTCGTGCGCGGCAGTTCGTTCCTGTACGCCCTGCTGGCCGTGGGCCTCTTCCTGCCGATCGCCTACATCCCGCTGTTCGTCGAGGCGCAGAAGCTGCACCTGTACAACAGCCTGCTCGGCTATACGCTGCTGCATGTCGAGCCCGGAATGCCGCTCGGTGTCGTGCTCATCACCGCATTCATCATGTCGGTGCCGCGGGAGCTCGACGAGGCGGCATGGGTGGACGGCGTGAGCTATGTGCGCTATCTGTTCCGGGTCATCGCGCCGATGACCGCACCGGCGCTGCTGATCACGTTCCTCTACGGAATGATCCAGGTCTGGAACGACATCATCGGCCCGGTCGTGCTGCTGGAATCGACCAGCCAGAACCTGTTCCCGCTGCCGCAGGGTGTGTTCAGCTTCTACAGCATCAACGAGAGCGACTACGTGCACTTCGCGGCGGCGATCGTGATCGCCAGCCTGCCGCTGGTGGTGCTGTTCATCCTCACTCAGCGCAGGCTGATCGAGGCCAGGATCTCCGGCGCGATCAAGGGCTGACCGGCGTGATGGGCAGAACCGTCAAGATGTAATGAACGGTGGCCGGGCTGGCCCCGGCGGGCCGCCCCCCGGCGCGGAGGGGACGGACGGCCGGGCGGGGCTCTCAGTTGTGCTGCCAGCTGACCGAGAAGTTCCCGCCGGACAGCGACGACTCGCTGGACAGTGGCGTGGACCCGCGCTCCAGGGTGGTCCGCTGCACGCTGCCCGCCGAGGCGAACGACTTGCTGTTCACGGTGATGCCGGAGAACCGGACGGTGTGGAAGTCCGGCACCGGCGGCACCGAGCCGCTGCCCACGTCCTCGACGATCGCCTCCGCCGAGGACTGTCTCGGCGGGTTCTTCGGCGTCCGGTAGAACGTCCTGGTCCAGCCCCGCGTGGTATCCGACTCGGTCAGCCGCCAGGTGCTGCCGGACGCGGTCACGTACGCGGTCAGCCGGTCGCCGGCCCGGATCGGGCCGCGGAAGTAGTCCGACGCCGCTGGGTACATCTCGACCCAGGGATGGTAGCTGCCCCGGCCGCGGTAACAGTCGAGGTCGACGCCGATCTGCTCGACCGTGTCGTTGTCCCAGCCGTCGATGCCGACCCACGGCGAGGCGTCGCCGCCGCCGCGTGAGCAGTTCATCGCCGGGATGACCCAGCTGCCCCAGATCCTGGTGTACGGGCCCGAGCTGATGACCGCATAACCCGCCCAGGTCTGGTCGCCGTGCTGGCCCTTGCGGGGCGGGGTATGGCTGACCGCCGGCGCGGCCGTGAGGTGTGGATTGGCTGGCGCCCGGTCGGCCGGGGCGGCAGCCGGCGTCGCAGCGGTGGCGGAGTTCGGTGTCGTGGAGGCGGCGGCACCCGTGGTGGCCAGGGCGAGGAACAGCAACCCGAGGGTGACCGGCCGGCTTCCTATCCAGTGACGTGTGTCCCTTTCTGTGATTGCGCTCGCGTTCTGCACCTGTCTGATCCCCTCTCGTGGCGTTCAGGTGAAATGTCACGTTCGGAGCACGGGAGGAGTTTATGAGGGACATGATGCAGAAGTGAGCCGTTTGACGGGTTTAACCTGCCGTGATCACGCAGAGTTAACAACGCCGGAAGCAACCGTCAGTAGGTGGAGGCGGCGGCGGAGGCAGCGGCGACGGAGGCGGAGTTCGGCTATGGCGCGCTGATCCCGAAACTGCGCTTCAGCACGGCGCGCGCCGCGTGGTAGCCGCACATCCCGTGCACACCGGGTCCGGGCGGGGTGGCCGCCGAGCACAGGTAGACACCGGGGTCCGGGGTGACGTACGGCACTGGGCGGAGCACCGGCCGGGCCACCGGCCGCAGGCCCGCGAAGCTGCCGCAGGCGATGTCGCCGCCGACGTAGTTGGCGTTCTCCGCCTCGACGGCGGCCGGGCCGGCCACGTGCCGGGCCAGCACCAGGCCGGCGAAGCCGGGGGCGAACCGCTCCAGCTGGGCCTCGATGGCGGCGGTCGCGTCCCCGGCCCACCCGTTCGGCACGTGCGCGTACACCCACAGGACGTGCTGGCCGGCCGGCGCCCGGGACGGGTCGCTCACTGACGGCTGGGCCACGATGAGGAACGGCGGGTCGGGCGCGGCCCCGTGCCTGCTGGCCCGCAGCGCGGCCACGATGTCGCGGTAGTGCGGGGCCAGGTGCACGGTGCCGGCCCGGCGCGCGTCGGCCGCGGTCCACGGCATCGGCCCGGCCAGCGCATAGTCGATCTTGAAGACGCCCGGCCCGTAGCGGTAGCGCCGCAGCTGCCGCAGGTAGCGGGCCGGCAGCCGGTGGCCGGCCACCCGGGCCATGGTGTCCGGTGAGGTGTCGAAGAGCACTACCCGCGCCGTGGGCAGGTCCGCCCAGGACCTGACCCGGCAGCCGGTGACGATCTGGCCGCCCAGTTCGGTGAGATAGCCGGCCAGCGCGTCGGAGATCGCCTGCGAGCCGCCGGCCGGGGCCGGCCAGCCGACCTCGTGGGCGGCGGCGGCGAACATCAGGGCCAGCGAACCGGTGGCCGGGGAGGTCAGCGGGGCCATCGCGTGCGCGGCCAGCCCGGCCAGCATGGCCCGGGCCCGGCCGCCGCGGAACCGCCGGGCCAGCACCGCCATCGGCGGCCCGGATTCGGCCAGGAACCTGGCCAGCATCACGGGGTGCGGCGGCAGCCCGGCCAGCGGCGGGCGCAGCAGGCCGCCGGCCAGGTCGTCCCAGCGCCCGGCGAACGGGGCCAGCAGCCGCCGGTAGGCGGCGGCGTCCTGGCCCAGGCTGGCCGCGGTCTGGCTCACCGAGCGGTCCAGCACCGCGGCCGACCCGTCGGGGAACGGGTGGGCGAGCGGCAGCGGCGGGTGCACCCAGCGCAGCCCGTGCCGTTCGAGCGGAAGCCGGGCGAACACCGGGGAGCCCGCGCCGAGCGGATGCACCGCCGAGCACGGGTCGTGCCGGAAGCCGGGCAGCGTCAGCTCCTGGGTGCGCGCGCCGCCGCCGACCGTGCCCGCGGCCTCGCGGACACCGACCGCGAGCCCGGCCTGGGCCAGCGTGACCGCGGCGGTGAGCCCGTTCGGCCCCGCCCCCACGACAATCGCGTCCAGCCCCGCCATGATCACCAGATTAGGGCCAGACCGGCCCGACCGGCATCGCCTAGGGTGGGAGCAACATCAGCTCCGGGAGGTGGGGCATGACCGTCGTCGTCGGCGTCGATGGGTCGCCGGGGTCGCTTGGCGCGATCCGGCTGGCCCTGCAGGAGGCGCGCTTCCGCAACACCGCGCTGGTCGCGGTGATGGCCTTCGCCGGGGAGAGCATGATGGGCAGCACGCCGGCCGGTCCGGCCAGCACGCGGAACACCGCCGAGCAGCGCACGATCACCGAAACCACCCTGCGTCAGGTGGTCCGGGACGCCGTGGGCGAGGACGCCGCGGGCGTGGACACCCGGGTCATCCAGGGCATGCCGGGGCACGCGCTGGTGCAGGCGGCCAGGGAGCAGGAGGCGCAGATGGTGGTGCTGGCCGCCCGGGGCGACGGCGCCGTGTCCCGCCTGCTGGGCACCGTCAGCCAGTTCGTGCTGCGCAACGCGCCCTGCCCGGTGCTGGTGGTGCCCGCAGGAAGCTGATCCTGGCCGGCATGATCCCGGCACGGTGGGTAGGGGCCGATCGGGAGGTGTACAGCCATGACCGTGTCCGTGGCAGACAGTTTCATCATCGCGATCGTCTGTGTCGCCTGCGTGGCGGCATTCATCGGCATCACGCTCTTCGCCAGCCGTCGGCCCTACTTCAAGCACCCGAAGCCGGACAGCGGCCCGACCGGCGTGTCCGGCGGCAGACACGTCGGCGACCCGCGCAGCGTCTCGCCGCACGGTCCGGTGCCGGTACCCGACGACGAGCCGGCCGACCGGGAGCAGGCCGACCGGGAGCAGGCAAGTCCTGGCCGGGTCAGGCCGGAGTAGGCACCGGCTGCCAGGGCAGTCTGTCGGCTGCCACCTCGCAGACCGAGCGCAGCGGGGTGACGCTGGCGTACCCGGCGGCCAGCGCGGCCGAGTCCGATCCCGGCTCCGGCTCCTCACGCTTGTCCGACACGTTAACCTGCAGGTACCCGTCGGCTGCGGACGGCACGATCGCCTGCACCGCGCCGAACGAGGCCAGCCGGGCGGACCGGATGCCGCGCAGCCGGGCGGCCGGGATGTTGGGCACGTTGACGTTCAGCACCACGCCGCCGGGGACGTTGGGCAGCACGGGCAGCACCTCCGCGGCGACCGCGGCCGCGCTCTCCCACTCCGGCCTCCCGGTGTTCTCGTGCACGTCCAGCGAGAACGCCACCGCGGCCAGCCCGTAACCCGCGGCGGTCATCGCCGCGGCCACGGTGCCGGAATGCAGCACCGCCCGCCCGGTGTTCGGGCCGCGGTTGATCCCGGACAGCACGTAGCGCGGCCGCCCGCCGAACGCACCGCGCACCGCCGCGAACACGATGAACGCCGGGGTCGCCCGGATCGCGTAGGCCGGGACCGGCCGCGCCGGGGCCGGCAGTTCCCGCCGTTTGATCTCCACCCGGCCGTTGTCCTGGCTGGCCTTGATGGCCGACCCGGAGCCGGACGCCTCACCGGCCGGGGCGGCGACGACCACGTCGAGTCCCGCGGCCGCGGCCGCGGCGGCCAGGTGCCAGAGCCCTTCGCTGTCGATGCCGTCGTCGTTGGTGGTGATCGCGTGTGGCGGGCTGGCGGACGGCATCGGCTCCCCGGTGGTCGGTCAGTGGTTGCGCAGGGCCTTGATCAGCTCGGACTTGGTCATCGTCGAGCGGCCCTTGATGCCTATCTCCCGGGCCCGCTTGACCAGGTCTTCCTTGTTCCAGTCAGCGTACGACGGGCTCTTGCCGCCGCGCTTGCCGACCTGCTTGCGCGAGCTGGCGGCCGCGGCGTTGGCGATCCGCGCCGCCTTCTGCTGGCTTTCGCCCTGCTCACGGAGCTTCTGGTAGGTCTTCTCGTCCTTGATCTGTGCCCTCGGCATGACGTCTGCCTCCCTCCGGACATGACTTCACGCCGTGCGTACCCGGCCTGGCCGGGCTAAACATCCGCGCTGGCCTGGGCCTCGGGCGGCCTGGCCTGGGCCTCGGGCGGCCTGGCCTGGGCCTGGAGGCGTTCGCGCTGCGGGCCGACGGTGTATCCCGGATCCCGGGCGGACGCCTGGCCGGCCTCGAAAACCCCGAACCTGGTGAGTGCGGACGCGGCGACCAGGGCCAGCCCCGCGGCTCTCGTCACCGGTTTTGATATTGAACGGCTGCGCCCGGCCAGACCGGCCACCGCACCGGCCAGCCCGGTCAGCGTGAGGACCTCGGCGGCCTGCAGCAGCTTGCCGGGCCGGCCGGCGTGGTACGGCTCGGCGACCTGGCCCAGGCGGTGGCTGATCAGGTGCTTGGCGGTGACCTCGGCGGTGGCGCCCAGCGCCGCGAACCTGGCCGCCTGGCCGGTCTGGCCGGCCGGGGCGGTCAGCATGCCCAGGCCGCCGGCGGCCGCGGCGGCCGACCCGGCGAACAGGTAGGGCATCTCGCGGTGCGCGTCGTGCCAGGCCGGCACCGCGGTATCGGACAGCAGCGCGCCGGTGTAGGTGGCGATGCCGCTGCCGAGCGCGGCCGCGGCGGTGGTGGCGGCGGCGCCGGCCCGGGGCAGCCAGCCGGTCACCGCGCTGGCCGCGGCGGCCCCGGCGAGCGGGCCGTAGCCGGCCAGCAGCCAGGAGCCGACGCTCATCGGCGAGCTGGGCTTGAACACCCGCAGCATGTTGTAGAACCTGGCCGGCCTGCCCAGGTCGGCGATCAGCGCGGCGGCGGACCCGCCGATCGCGCCGACCGCGGCGATCTTCGCGTTGCGGGCCAGCTCATGGTGCCCGCGGGCCTGCGCGGACAAGGCCAGCACGGACGACGCGCCGGCCAGGCCGCCGAGGAACAGGTAGCCGGGGACCTCCGGTTCCTTCCACAGCGATTCCTTGATCACCGGCCGGCCGTAGTAGGAGCGGAACTCCGCGCGCGGCACGGCCAGCTGCTCGCCGCGGTCGCCTCGCCCGCCTCCCCGGCCCCCAGCTTTGCCCCGCCGGCCGTTGGGCTGAGCGCTCACGGATTCCTCGCTCGCGCGGGCCTCGCTCACCCCGGCCTCCCGTCCCGGCGCCACCGGCCGCCGATGCCGGCGGCCACGCCTGCGGCCAGCAGCCCGGCCGCGGCGGTGGCCACGTGCCGCCACATCCGCGGCAGGTCCCGGGTGGTGACCCGGGGGTCGGGCGGCAGGCCGTACACCTCCGGCTCGTCCAGCAGCAGGAAGAACGCCCCGCCGCCGCCGATGCCGTCGTCCGGGTCCTCCAGGTAGAGCCGGGCCTCGGGGACGCCGCGCTCGTGCAGCGCGTCCACCCGCAGCTGGGCCCGCTCGCGCAACTCGTCGACCGGGCCGAACTGGATGGACTCGGTGGGGCAGGCCTTCGCGCAGGCCGGGGTCTGACCGTCGCCGATCCGGTCGTAGCACAGCGTGCACTTGTGCGCGCCGCCGTCGGACTCGCGGCGGTCGATGACACCGAACGGGCAGGCCGGGATGCAGTAACCGCACCCGTTGCACACGTCGTCCTGCACCACCACGGTGCCGAACTCGGTGCGGAACAGCGCGCCGGTCGGGCACACGTCCAGGCAGGCGGCCTCGGTGCAGTGCTTGCACACGTCGCTGGACATCAGCCAGCGGGGCGGGCCACCGGCACCGTCAGCAGTGCTGGGCGCCCGGCCGATCTGCTCGATGAAGGCCACGTGCCGCCAGGTGGAGGCGTTCAGGCTGACCGTGTTGTCGTAGGACATGCCGGTGAACAACAGGCCGTCCTCCGGCACGTCGTTCCATTCCTTGCAGGCCACCTCGCAGGCCTTGCAGCCGATGCAGACGGAGGTGTCGGTGAAGAACCCCATCCGTGGCGGATGGTCCGGATAGCCGCTCGCCGCAGCCGGATCCGCCTGGCCAGGCGCAAGCCGTTCATTATTTGTCATATTTCGGTTCCCGTGTCGCCGGTGATGCCGGCCCGCCGCTGGTACTCGTGGACCAGGTCCCGCAGGGCCGGCCCGCGGGGACGGCGTCCCGGGCGGATGTCGCAGGTCAGCGCCTTGACTTCCTGGATGTGCACGTTCGGGTCCAGCGACAGGTGCGCCAGTTCGTTCGCGGCGTCGCCCGTGCTGTAGCCGTTCGGGCCCCAGTGGTAGGGCAGGCCGATCTGGTGCAGCACCCGGCCCTGCACGGTCAGCGGGGTCATCCGCTCGGTGACCAGCACCCGGGCCTCGATCGCGTTGCGCGCGGAGATGATGGTGGCCCAGCCGGCGTGCTGCAGGCCGCGTTCGGCGGCCAGCGCGGGCGACACCTCGCAGAAGAATTCCGGCTGCAGCTCGGACAGGTAGGGCAGGAACCGGGACATGCCGCCGGCCGTGTGGTGCTCGGTCAGCCGGTAGGTGGTCGCCACGTACGGGTACACGTCCGAGCCCGGCTCGTCGCCGCTGGGCGCGAACCGGTCCTCGGGGTGCGGGATGATTTCCCGGGCCGGGTTGCGCTGCTGGCCGTAGACCGGGTTGCGCAGTGGTGATTCCTGCGGCTCGTAGTGGGTGGGCAGCGGCCCGTCCACCAGCCCGGCCGGGGCGAACAGCCACGCCTTGCCGTCGGCCTGCATGATGAACGGGTCGATCCCGGAAATCGCCTCGACGCCCCTGGCATCTTTGGCGGGCCGGTAGGACGGCGGCCGGTCGGCTATGAAGTCGGGGACGTCGTGCCCGGTCCAGGTCCCGTTCTCGGCGTCCCACCAGACCAGGGCCTTGCGCTCGCTCCAGGGTTTGCCCTCGGGATCGGCCGAGGCCCGGTTGTAGATGATCCGGCGGTTGGCCGGCCAGGCCCAGCCCCAGCCGCCCGCGATCCAGTTCTGCTCCCGGCCCGGCTTGCGCCGGTCGGCTTGGTTCACGCCGCCGGCGTACACCCCGCAGTAGATCCAGCAGCCGCACGTGGTCGACCCGTCCGGCTTGAGCTGGGTGTAGGACGACAGCGGCTTGCCGTCGGTGTCCCAGCCGTTGATCTCCGCCAGCACGGCCTCGGCGTCCGGCTCATCCAGCGGGCCGTTCACCGGGTACTCCCAGGTCAGGTCGAGCACCGGCCGGTCCATCCCGGCGGGGGCCAGGCCTTCGGGATGGGTGCCCGCCTGGGCCTCGGGCGGCCCGGCCCGGCCCGCCGGTTCGGCCGCGGCCAGCTTCTCCCGGATCCGGCGGCCCAGGTGGTAGGTGAACCACAGGTCGCTGCGGGCGTCCCCGGCCGGCTCGACGGCCTGGTGGTGCCACTGCAGCATCCGCTGGGTGTTGGTGAACGAGCCGTCCTTCTCGGTGTGCGCGGCGGCGGGCAGGAAGAACACCTCGGTCGGCAGGTCCTCGGTGGTCATCTCGCCGGTCTCGATCTCCGGCCCGTTCTTCCACCAGGTCGCGCTCTCGATCAGCGAGAAGTCCCGCACCACCAGCCAGTCCAGGTTGGCCATGCCCAGCCGCTGCATCCGCGCGTTCGCCGAGCCCACCGCCGGGTTCTGCCCGAACAGGAAGAACCCCTTGCAGGTGCCCGCCAGCTGGGCCCGCACCGTCTCGTAGGTGCTGTGGCTGCCGGTGAGCCGCGGCAGGTAGTCGTAGCAGAAGTCGTTGTCGGCGGTCGCGGCCGGCCCCCAGTACGCCTTGAGCAGGCTGACCATGTAGTCGCGGGTGTTCGCCCAGAACCCCTTGTCGGTCTTCTCCGCCTCGACGTAGCCGTCCAGGTCGTCGTTGCCGGTCGCGTGCGGCATCGGCAGGTACCCGGGCAGCAGGTCGAACAGGGTCGGGATGTCGGTCGAGCCCTGGATCGAGGCGTGCCCGCGCAGCGCCAGGATCCCGCCGCCCGGCCGGCCCATGTTGCCGAGCAGCGCCTGCAGGATCGCCGCGGTGCGGATGTACTGCACGCCCACCGTGTGCTGGGTCCAGCCCACGCTGTACACGAACGCGGTGGTCCGCTCGCGCCCGGAGTTCTCCGTGATCAGCCGGGCCACCTCGGCGAACTGGTCCTGGCTGACCCCGCTGAGCTGCTCGACCAGTTCCGGGGTGTACCGGGCGAAGTGCCGCTTGAGGATCTGGAACACGCACCGCGGGTGGGCCAGCGTCTCGTCGGTGTCCGGCTCCGGGTGCGCGGCGGCCCCTCCCGAGCCGTGCGCCTCGCCGCGGGCGGCCCGGCGCACGTCGCGGAGGCTGGCATGCACGCCGCGCTGGCCGCTGGCCGCGGCCACCTCCCCACCCTGGTATTCCCAGGCCCCGATGTCGTAGGTGCGGTGTTCGCGGTCGAAGCCGGCGAAAACGCCGTCCAGGTCCTCGGGGCCGGCGTAATCGGCGGTGATGATGGTGGCGGCGTTGGTGTAGTTCACCACGTAGTCGCGGAAGTACTTGCCCTCGCTCAGCACATGGTTGATCAGCCCGCCGAGGAAGGCGATGTCCGCGCCGACCCGGATCGGCACGTGCATGTCGGCCAGCGCGCTCGTCCGGCTGAACCGCGGATCCACGTGGATCACCTTGGCGCCGCGCTGCTTGGCCTCCATCACCCACTGGAATCCCACCGGGTGGCACTCGGCCATGTTTGAGCCCTCGATCAGGATGCAGTCGGAATTCTGCAGATCCTGCTGCATCGTGGTCGCGCCGCCGCGGCCGAAACTGGTCCCCAGACCGGGGACGGTGGAGGAGTGTCAAACACGCGCCTGGTTCTCGATCTGGATCGCACCCAGCGCGGTGAACAGCTTCTTGATCAGGTAGTTCTCTTCGTTGTCCAGCGTCGCGCCGCCCAGGCTGGCGAACCCCATGGTGCGCCGGGTGCGCTGGCCCTGGTACTCCTCCTGCCAGCCCTGCCGCCGCGCGGAGATCACCCGGTCGGCGATCATGTCCATCGCGGTGTCCAGATCCAGCGGCTCCCATTCGGTGCCGCGCGGGCGCCGGTACAGCACCCGGTACTGGCGGCCGGGGCCGGTGGTCAGCTGCAGGCTGGCCGATCCCTTCGGGCACAGCCGCCCCCGGCTCACCGGGGAGTCCGGATCCCCCTCGATCTGGGTAACCTTGCCGTCGGCGACGTACACATTCTGCCCGCAGCCGACCGCGCAGTACGGGCAGACCGACCTGACCACCTGATCGGCGGTGGCCGTCCTGGGCTGCCGCGCCGCGGTCTCGCCACTCTTCACCGCGGCGCCATGGCCGGTGCTGTCCGCGCCGGTGAGCTGCCGGTACACCGGCCATTCACCGAGCCACGTGCGCACGCCCATCCGGCGCGCCCCCTCTCCAGGGTGCCGTGGGGTATCTGCGGTTATTGCGATCTTAGCTGGCGCAACGTTTCATGTGGTGCTCACCGGCACCTCGCGAACCACGTCGGTGGGCGGCTTGTCCCGGCGCAGTCCCTCGAATCTGGGGTGCCGCAGCTCGCCTGCCTGGGTCCATTCGCTGAAGCCGACCTCCGCGACGAGCCGTGGCTCGACCCAGTGCACCCCGGAGCGGGGCAGCTTCCCCCCGGCGAAGGGCGGGTCTGCCCGCTGCATGCCCGTCAGCTCGGCGTGCAGATCCCGCAGCAACTGCTGGGTGAAGCCGGTGCCCACCTTCCCGGCGTAGACCAGGCGCCGCCCGGCGTCGTAGTAGCCGAGCAGCAGCGCGCCGAAGCCCACCCGGGAGCGCTGCGGGTCGGTGTACCCGCCGATGACGAACTCCTGCCCCGACTGGCACTTGAACTTCAGCCAGTCCTTGCTCCGCCCGGCGTGGTATGGGGCGTCCGCGCGCTTGGCGATCAGGCCCTCCCAGCCGTCATGGCAGGCCTGCTTGATGAACTCCGCGCCGTCGGTGTTGCGGTGCGCGGTGAAACGCAGCGGGTCGTCGAAGCTGAACTGGCGGCGCAGCAGTTCCTTGCGTTCGCGCAGCGGGCGCGCCCGCACGTCCTCGCCGCCGGCGTACATGATGTCGAACAGGTAGTAGAAGACCGGCACCCGGGCGCACAGCTCGGCCGACGGATGCGCCACGTGGATGCGCTGCTGGAGGTGGGCGAAGCTGGTCTGGCCGCGGTCGAAGCTGACCACCTCGCCGTCCACGACGAAGTCGCCGGCCTGCTGGCGGGCCAGCGCCCCGGCCAGCTCCGGGTAGGCGGCGTTCGCGGATTTCTTGTTGCGGGTCAGCAGGTGCACCTCGGCGCCGCGGCCGAACGCGAGGCAACGTTCCCCGTCCAGCTTGCGCTCGAATATCCAGGCCGGGTCGGAGAACCAGTCCCTGGTAAGCGTGGCGAGCTGCGGCTCGACCCAGTCCGGCGGTCCGGCTGTGCCGGGCATCGCGGTCAGTCCCCCTCGGGCGGGTCGTCGCCCACGATCATGCCGCCGCCGTGCCGCCAGGTGACGTACCGCCAGGACAGGTTGAGCAGCGTGGAAACCCGGTTCCGGCCACCCAGCAGGTAGAAGATGTGCAGGCCCAGCCAGGCGAGCCAGGCCAGGGTGCCGCGGAACCGGATCCCGCGCGGCAGATCGCACACGGCGCTGCGGCGGCCGATCGTGGCCATGATGCCCTTGTTGTGATAGCGGAACGGGACGGTGTCCCGGCCGGCCTCCAGCCGCACGATCTGCGCGGCCGCGTGCCGGCCGGCCTGCATGGCCGCCGGGGAGAGCTGCGGGAGCGGGTCGTCCTCGACGTAGCCGATGTCGCCGATGGCGAAGATCCGGTCCTCGCCCTTGACCCGCAGATCCGGCCGCACGACGATGAGCCCGTGCCTGCCCTGCGGCAGCCCCAAGTGCGCGACCTCCGGCGAGGCGGCCACCCCGGCGGCCCACACGGTCAGATCGCTGCGCAGCGTCTGCCCGTCGGACACCGTCACCGAGTCCGCGGTGACCTCGCGGATCGCGGTGTTCAGCCGGACCTCCACGCCGCGCGACTCCAGCTGGCGGCGGGCGTACTCGCGCAGCGAGGCGGTGAACGGCGGGAGCAGGACCGGCCCCATTTCGACCAGCCTGATCTTCACCCGCTTCGGGTCGATCTCCGGGTAGGACGCGGCGAGCGCGTTGCGCAGCTCAGCCAGCGTGCCGGCGACCTCCACGCCGGTGGCGCCGCCGCCGACGATCGTAATCACGACGTCGTCGCCGGCCGGGTGGATGCTCATCCGTTCCAGCCCGGCCAGGATGTGGTCGCGCAGGATGATGGCGTCGCGCCGGGTGTACAGGGCCAGGCTGTGCTTGGCTGCCCCTTCGATGCCGAAGAAGGACGCCGAGATCCCGGTGGCGATGATCAGGTAGTCGTAGCCGAGCTTGCCGCCGTCGGCCAGCTTCACCTGCCGGGCCTCGCGGTCGACGCCGGCCAGCGTGCCGTGCCGGAACCTGGCGCGGTACTTGCGGGCGAACGGGCGGACCGGGTAGGCGACGTCGCCGGGATTCAGGCCGGCCGTCGCCACCTGGTAGAGCAGCGGCTGGAACGTGCTGTAGATGTTGTGATCCACCAGGGTGACACGCAGCCCGGCGCGGCGCAGGGTGCGCAGCGTGGACAGCCCGCCGAACCCGGCGCCGGCCACCACCACCCTCGCGGCACCCGTTCCGGCCGCATCCGCGGCACCCGGCCCGGCAGCACTCGCGGCGCCCGGCCCGGGGCTCTGCTCAGGTCCTTGCCCACCCGCCATCGTGACCTCCTTGGGTACAGCATTCCCCCAAAGGTCAGGATCGCGTATCCACCTCGCCGTCCGGCTTGCCGGGTACCGCGTTGGCCACGTGCCGGACCCGCGGGGTGCCGTCTTCGGCCGGGTCGGCGGCGGCGATCTGGGTGCCGGGGGCGTCGGGCACGTCGCCCTGCGGCGGCGGCCCGCCCATCATGTCGCGCACCGCGTCGCCGTCCCCCGCGGGCCGGGCGTCCCCGCGCGGCCTGGCCGCTGCATGCTGCTCGCTGGTGGCCGGCGCCTGCTGGCCCTGGCCGGCCTGGTGGCTGGCCGGCGTGGGTTCGTGCCGCTTCTGGTTCACCGAGGCCTGGTGGCTGCCGGTGTCCTGGGCCTGATCAGTCTCGCGTTCGGTGTGTTCGCTCATCGTGCGCTCCTCCGTTTCGGGCTTGGCCGGCTCGCGCGCCCGCGCCGGGCGGGCTTCCCGCCGGTGAGCAGGCTTCCGCACCCGCCTTGGCCTTGGCCACCTGGCCCGCGGCGGGGCCGCTGACGGTAACTGGGAAGAACAGCTCGGGGTCGCTGTGCCGGCATGCTCCGCTGGCCGCCCAGCCGGTCAGGCGGGCCGGGCTGGCTGTCGTCCGGGACATTGTCGTCGGGGGCATCGTCACCTCGGGTGTCGCGGGATTCCCTGACGGGATTCAGTGCTGCGCTGCTGCCCATAACGAGATCACCTACCCACCGGACGCACTCAAATGCCGGCGAAGCACGCGGTCATCCATACGCGGCGGCAAAGCCCGGACTCCGGCGCTGAGGCCGGCATGTTTATTTCTGTGTGGGCGGGCACGTCTCCCCCGGCTTAAGGAATCCATGGTTGGGGAGCTGACATGACGACTATTTCGCGGATCGGCCAACGGCAGGCTGAATCGCTGGGCACGCTTGACGATCTTCAGTTGCTGACGGAGATGCAGGCGCTGCCGCGCGAGAGCCAGCGCCGGCAGGAGGTGTGCGGCATCCTGGTCGGCCGGTACAGGAAGCTGGTCCGGTCGTGCGTCCGCCGGTACATGGACAGCCCGGAGCCGACCGAGGATCTGATGCAGGTCGGGTACGTCGGCCTGCTCAAGGCGATCAACAACTTCAACCCGGCGGTGGGCACCAGCCTGTCCGCTTACGCGCAGCCGTGCATCACCGGGGAGATCAAGCGGCATTTCCGGGACAAGCGCTGGCAGGTGCACGTCCGGCGGGCGGCCCAGGAACTGCTGCTGGAGATGCGGACCGGCGCGGAGGTGCTCACCCAGCGGCTCGGCCGCGAGCCCAGCGACGCCGAGCTGGCCGAGCATCTCGGGGCCAGCGAGAGCGAACTGCTCGAAGCCCGCCGCGCCGATGTGGTGTTCCACGTGTACTCGCTCGACGCGCCGCTGTCCGAACGTGAGGACAGCAGCGAACTGGCTGACGTACTCGGCGTCGAGGATCGGGACGTGCAGCACACCGTCGACATGGAGGCGGTGACCACGCACTGGGGTGAGCTGCCGGCCAGAGAGCAGCGCATCCTGCTGCTGCGCTTCTACGGCAACCTGACCCAGGCGGAGATCGGCGACCGCCTTGGCATCTCCCAGATGCACGTATCCCGGCTGCTGGCCCGGTCGCTGGGCCACCTGCGTGACCGGCTGGCCGGGGGCGGCGAGCAGCACAGCGTCAACGGGGCACCGGCCACGGGATGAGGCCGGTGACACTACCCGCCTGCACCGAACCGACGACTAAGGGACGACCATGAGAACCGCCACCAGCCTGATACTCATCGCAATTGGCGCGATCCTCGCGTTCGCCGTCACCACCAACACCTCGGTCTTCAACCTGAACGTCGCCGGCTATGTGATCATGCTGGTCGGGCTGGCTGGCCTGTTCATCCCACGCCGGGGCGCTCAGAGCATCAGCCGCCGCTTCGTCACCAGGCGCTCCCGGCAGCCTGATGGCAGCGTGGTGGAAACCAAGGAAGCCGACCTGCCGCCATATGTGGTGCGCAATCCCGGGACGTCTCCGGAGCAGGCCGGGCTGCCGGGCCCGGCTTTCCCGAGCATCCCGGTGGATCCGGGTGTCCAGGAGAAGGCCATGGGACCGAACTCCGACATCGGTGTCCCGGTCGAACCGGCCGAAAGGGCCACCCGGCACGAAACCGTGGACCGCGTCGACGACTGACGCGACCCGTCGTGCGCTGTGCATCGCGTGGCGGGCGGCGGGCCGGTACCGCCGCCCGGGACTGACGCCGGTCAGGCGGGTCGGCCCGGCTCACCGGGCGGGGGTGGCTGGGGGGCGCTCCGCCGGACCTGCGCGTCGGCGTTGCGGTGCCGCCGGGCGGTTGCCCGCAGCTGCATGATCCGTGCGCTCCCCGGAATCACGACGAGCAGCGCACCGGCCACCGCGGCCAGCAGCAAGGCCACGCCCAGCGGCAGCTGGCCGTGGGCGCCGAAGTAGCCGATGCTGGCGCTCTGCTGGTTCTCCAGGATGAACACCAGCAACAGCAGCAACACGATGGCCGACAGCGCCAGCCCGACCCAGAGCCCGCCGGCCCGGGTCCGCCGGACGACATGGTGAGCCGGGGCCGGGCGTGCCTGGGCCGGCTGCGCCGGGGCCGGCTGGGCGGCGGGCGGGCTTGCGGCGGGCGGGCTTGCGGCGGTCGGCTGCGTGCCCGGCTGCGCCGCGGCCGGCTGCGTGCCCGGCTGCGCCGCGGCTGGCTGCGTGCCCGGCTGGGCCGCGGGCGGCTGTTCCTCCGGGCTGGATGGCGGCACGGGCACGCCGCCGTGGTCTCCGGCGGGCACCGGCTGGTCAGCCTGGGGCGAGGCTTCCTGGTTTCCCCTGTTGCGTAGTTTCATCGGGTCCTCCCTCCGCCCGGCGCCGGCTGCGGCACGGCGCCGGAGTATGCCACCCCTACCCGCTGGGCCCGGTTCGGAACACGTTTCCGGTGAGCCACTGCGGGGACACGTTGTGTCACTATGGCCAGCCTGGAGGCGACCGTGCCGCCGGGCGGCGAGGCGGGGCCGACGTTTGGCCGGGCCGGTGCCGGGAAGTCGAAGCACGCCCCAGCGGCCCCCAGCCCAGGCGATCAGGTGCGAACCGGAGGGGAGGAGAGATGCCGCAGCCCGGCCCCCGGGATTCCGGCTCTCACCGGGGCTCGTCCCGGCCCGCCGTCCTGGTCGGGGTGGATGGCTCGGCTGCCTCGCGGGCCGCCATCGTGGCGGCGGCGCGGGAAGCCTCGTACCGGAGCGCCCCGCTGATCGCGATCCGGGCCTACAGCGGCGAGCAGATCCAGCGCGGCGCGGGGCCGCCTGATGAATCTGACAACGGGCGTACCGCCGAGTCCGGGCTGCGCGACGCCGTCCGGGAGGTGCTCGGCACGGAGCGGGCGGCCCGGGTGCGGGTGCACGCGGTACTCGGCCTGGCCGGGCGGAAGATCGTGGAAACCGCCCTGCAGGTCAACGCGCAGCTGATCGTGCTGGCCACGCACGGCAGCAGGTCCATGCTGATGGGCACGGTCAGCCAGTATGTGCTGCGCAGGGCGCCCTGCCCGGTGCTGGTCGTCCCCGCGCAGCCGGCCGGCCGCTGAGCGGTGCCCGCCCCGGGGGGCCGCGCGCGATCAGGGCCCGGACGGGCTCGCCTGCATGGCCACCATCGTCAGGTCGTCGCGGAACGTGTTCTGGCAGAAGTCCAGGACCAGCTCCCGCACCCCGGACACGACGGCCGCGGGCGGCCTGCCCGCCAGCGCCGCCAGCTCGTCTTGCAGCCGGTTCTCGAAGTGCACCAGGTCCGGGGCGCAGGCACTGGTCAGCCCGTCGGTGAACAGGAACAGCAGCTCGCCCGGCTCGAGCGTGAAGCGCTGGATACCCGGCTCGGCGTCGGCGAAGATGCCCAGCGGCAGCCCGCCGCCGTCCAGCGCCCTGATCCGGCCGTCCGGCCTGACCAGCAGCGCCGCGGGGTGCCCGGCGCTGCCCAGCTCGACGTGCAGGGCGTGGTCCTGCCAGTGCAGGTGCGCGACAACCGCGGTCACGAACCGCCCGTCGAACTCCTCGGCCAGCATGATCTCGTTCGTGTTCCGCAGCACCGCGGCGGGGTCGGCGTCCAGGTGCGCGAATGCCCGCAGCGCGTGCCGCGCCGCCGCGGACACCGCGGCCGCGTCCTCACCCCGGCCGCAGACGTCGCCGATCGCGATCCCCCAGCCGTCGCATGCCGGGTAGACGTCGTAGAAGTCCGCGCCCACCTCGGCATCGGTGCTGGCCGGCACGTGCGCCGCGGCCACCTCGGTGCCCGGTATCTGCCGTACCTGCCGGGGCAGCAAGCTGGCCTGCAGCGCGTCGGCCACCTCGGTGCGCTGGCGGTACAGCCGGTCGATCCTGATCGCCAGGGCCAGGTGCTCGCCAAGTTCCTCGACCAGCCCGACGTCGGCCATGACGAAGTGCCCCTGGCCCCGCTGCGCGGCCAGGGTGAGCACCCCGTAACCGCGCTCCCCGTCGGACAGCGGGACGCACATCAGCGAGGTCGAGCCGAGCGCCATCAGCAGCGGCGTTCCGCCCGGTCCCGTACCGAGCACGGTGGGATCCTCGGCATGTGCGATGAGCATCGCGCTGCCCGACTCGTGCACCTGGGACGGCCCGGACCCGGCCGGCGGGTCGATGGCCGCCACCGCCTTGGCCAGTTCCTCGGCCTGCTTGGTCTGCGGCCCGGCGACCATCTGGCGGCGCAGCTGCTGCCCGCGCTGCACGTCGATGATGACCCAGGCGCCAAGCTCGGTGGCCAGCAGCCTCGCGTATTGCTGCACGGCCACCTGCTCGCTGTAGGTGATGTTCTCCAGCAGGATCCGGGCGGCCGCGGTCATCAGGTCGAGCCGGCCGGTCATCGCCCGGATGATCTGCGCGGACTCCCCGTCCGGCTCCCCCGCGGGTTCCGCGGCCGCTTCCGCCGCGCCGTCCCCGGCAGCGGCGGCGGAAGCCGGGCCCGGATCGGCCAGCACGATCAGCTGGCCAGTGTCGCCACGTGCGGTGACTGGGCGCGCGATGATCGTGCAGTCCGCCGGGCCGTCCTTGGTCAGCAGGCCGCAGCGCAGCTGCCGGGTCTCGCTGGTGCGCAGCGCGGCGGCCAGTTCGGTCGACACCGTGGCCCGTGACGGCAGATCCACGAAGGCGGTGAACAGTTTGCCTGTCGGGTAGCCGGAGCCCGCGCCGAGCAGTTCGCTGGCTGCCGTGTTCGCCCGGCGCACCGACCCGTCCTGGCCGAGCAGGAACAACGGCACCGGTACCTGCTGGAACACCGCGTGTAGCAGCCGCCGCTCGGCGTGCACCGCGCCCGCCGAGCCGTCCGGCTGGTCCCCCGGTTCCTGGCCGGCCGCCTCGGCCAGCGCCTGCAGCGCCGCGTCAAGCTCGGTCAGCGCGGCCTGCAGCAGCGGCCCGGGGTCGGCGCCCTCGAGCGTGGCCGCCTGGCGCAGCGCCGCACCACGCGACCGCAGCGCGGCGACCTCGCCGGCCGGTGCGTCCTGATTGCCGGACTGTGCCATGAACCTCTGCTCTGATCCAAACCTGTTACCGGCGCCGGGAACGGCGCGGTTTCAGGCTATCCATGCCGTCGGCAGCGAGAATACGGCTGGCCACGTCGGCGACCCTGATGTTGCGTTCCTGGGAGATCCGCCGCAGCCACCGCATGGCCTCCTCGGCGCTGCAGCCCATCGACTGCATGAGTTTCCCCCGTGCCTGGTCTACCAGCGTCCGCGCCTGTGCCGCGTCCTGCAGCTGCTGTGCGGTCCGCCGGGCGTCGCCGTAGTCGGCGGCGTTGCCGACCACCGCGGCGCCGTAGGCCATGAGCATCTCGGCCAGCTCGAGCGCGCTGGATTCCAGCAGCCGGGGCCGGGCGCCGAACAGGCTCAGCGTGACCGCCGAGCGCTCTTCCGGGTCGGCCTCAGGTTCGCCGTGGTAGGCCAGGCTCACCGAGCAGCGCACGCCACGGCGCAGGGCGGCCGCGGTGTATTCCGGCCAGCGCTGCTCGGCGAGGGTGTCGGGCACGCTGGCCGGCTCACCGCCGGCCAGGACATCCAGCACCGGTCCCCGGCCGGCCCGCAGTTGTGCCTCGATCAGCCCGGGCAGATCTGGATGGCTGCTGACCAGGGACATCAGCTCGGCGCCGTGCCAGATGCCGGCCGAGGCGCCAGAACAGGCCCGAACCTGCCGGGTGGCCATCGTCACCAGCCGGTTCAGCGACCGCGGCTGCGAGGCACCGGAGAGGCTGAGCAGGTCCGCGGTGTCGCTGGCCAGATCCGAGCCGGACATCAGGCCGAGGAGTCCTGGTGGCTGACGTCGGTGGCCTGCGCCGCGACCGCCTTGTCCACCGTGTCGTAGAAGGGCAGCCGGTCGGCCAGGCCGGTGATCCACAGCGACTTCGTGTACCGGTACCGCGCGCCGGCCAGCGCCAGCGTCCCGCCGGTGCCCTGCATGGCCTTCCAGTGCCCGACGATCACAGCGAGCGAGCTGGTGTCGAGAAAGTCGACCCCGGACATGTCGAGCACGATCCGGTCGTGCTGCTGGCGGGCGCGGGTCAGGTACTCGTCGAACTGGCGGCCCGACACCAGGTCGAGGTCGCCGCGGATGCTGACGACGAGGCAGTCATCCAGGAGCTCAGACGAGAGCTCGAGCTCTTCTTCCAACCGCACTCCCCATGTCCGTGCTCCGCACGTCGGTCCCCTCCCGGCCAGGCGGCGCGTCCCTCAATCGTATGACTATCTGGTGGTCTGGCGGGGGTCTGTGGTGCCGCCGCTCAGCGCCATGACGAAGACGCGCGAGGACGGGCTGCCGGACGGGATCTCGGTGAAGCCCACGCGGCCGTAAAACCCGGCCGCGCGCGGGTTGCCCGCGCCCACATGCAGGTGCAGTCCCGGTGAGCCCTGCGCGCGCAGCGCGCCGGTGAGCGTCTCGATCAGCCGCCGTCCGACGCCGTGGCCCTGCAGCGGCGGCAGCAGGTTGATGTGCAGGTGCGAGGGATAACGCGCGGCCAGTTCGGCCGGGACCGGATACGGGTGGTGGATCAGGTGGGCGATCTGCTGGTCCCTGGTCCAGCGGTCCGCGGGCAGGCTGACGGGCGGATCCGGGTACCGCGGGCGCAGTCCCGGCCACCAGCGCTCTTCCAGCCGCCGCGCGAAGACCGTGCTGTCCAGGGCGCCGACCACGTAGCCCGCCACGCCATCCGGGCCCACGGCCACGAAGGTCAGCGAGGGCTCGAGCACGGCGTACGGCGCGGCGTAGACATGCCCGGGGAGCATGGCGTCACCGAACAGCGCCGTGGCGTCCCGGCCGCTGTCCGCGGTGCGCAGGCAGACCCGGTACAGGCCGTCGAGATCGTCCGGGCGGAACGGGCGGATGGAGAACTTTTCGCTGGGCACGGGCTCCTCGGCACGCTGGTGGGCGGGGTGCGGGCGGCCGGACGGCACGCCCGGCTTATCACGCAATTGTTTAGTTCGCTGCGGAAGGGGAGTGTACTAACGCAACGAGAAGGGAGCAGGGCTGATGTTGCTCATTCTGGCGGTACTGCTGCTGGCCATCATTCTCGGTGGCCTGGGCTTCGCCATCCACGTGCTGTGGTGGATCGCACTCGTGGTGCTGGTGCTCTGGCTGCTGGGCTTCCTGTTCCACGCGGCCGAGGGCGTAGGAGGCAGACGGCGCCGTTGGTATCGGTGGTAGCCACTGGTCAGCGCGCTAACTGACGGCCTGGCGCCCCTGCGGTTTGAACCTTGACCGCAGGGGCGCTATGCTGAGCAGCACGTGCTTATGACGCAGGCACGCCCTTACGCCATCCTGGCGTAACAGAGGGTGTGCCTTTTTTCGTGGGCTGACTCCTGGGTCCCGTGTCGTTGTCCGGGATTCCCCTCGGTTGCGCCAGCTACCGAGGAGGCACCCCCATGAGGATCGCCATCGTCGCCCAGCAGGGCAGCCCGCTGACCCCGGCATCAGACCCGCACGCGGACGCCCAGGCCTCGGCGGTGACGTCACTCGCCCAGACGCTGGCCCGGCAGGGGCACCGGATCACCGTGTATGCCCGGCGGGACGCCCGGGACCTGCCAGACAGCGCCATTCTCGCCCGTGGCGTGACCGTCGAGCACCTGACCGCCGGGCCACAGGCCCGGCTGGCCGGGGAGCAGCTCGTCACGCACGTGCGGAAGTTCAGCGACCAGCTGGCCAAGCGGTGGAGCCAGAAGCGGCCCGACATCGCGCACGCCCACTCCTGGACGAGCGGCCTGGCCGCGCTCGCGGCGGCCCGCGGCACCGGGGTGCGGGTGGTGCAGTCATTCGGTTCGCTGGCCGCCGCGGAACGCAGGCACGGGCTCGCCAGCGGCGGCGACGGGATGCGGCTGCGGCTGGAGGCCTGCATCGCGAAGAACGCCGACGCCGTGCTGGCCAGCACCACAGCGGAGGTGGCCGAGCTCGTCCGGATGGGCATTCCGCGGGGGTCCATCACTGTCGTGCCACCCAGCGTGGACACGTCCCGGTTCCACCCGGACGGGGCCGCCGCGGAACGCGGCGAGCGGCCGCGACTGCTCGCCGTCGCCCCGCTGCACACCGACCAGCGCCTGGACCGGCTGGTGCGGGTGCTGGCCGCGCTGCCAGATACCGAACTTGTCATCGCCGGCGGGCCGGCCAAGAGCCAGCTGCGCACCGACAAGGTCTACAAGGGGCTCATGCGGCTGGCCAGGGAGCTGCGGGTGCAGCGCCGGCTCACATTCACCGGCCGGGTCCGGCCCGCCGACCTGCCGGCGCTGCTGCGGTCCGCGGACCTGCTGATCAGCGCGGCACCTTATGAACCGGCCGGCGCGATCACGATAGCCGCGATGGCGTGCGGCACCCCGGCCGCCGTGTCGGCCGTCGGCGGCAACAGGGACGCGATACTCGACGAGACCACCGGACTGCTGGTCGCGCCCGGCCGGCCCGACCTGCTCGCCCGCCGGGTGCGGCGGCTGCTGGCCGCCCCGCTCCGGCTGGAGGCATTCGGGATCGCGGCCGCGGACCGGGCGGCCGCCAGGTACTGCACCGAGCGCATCGGCCGTGAGGCGGCCGCCGCCTACGAGCGCTGTCTTAGCCCCGCCACGCAGTCCACGGGGGCCGCGGCGGTCACACTTCCCGCCCAGCGGCGGCCGGATCCGGACGATGCGCTGCCCGCGTCGGCAGACCCGGAGCTGGTGGCGGCTCTGGCCTAGCCAGCACGGGCTTAGCCAGCACCGGCTAAGCCTGCACGGTGTGCTCCGGGGGGATCACCTCGGCGGCCGGCGGTGGCGACGGCGGGGTGCCGTCACCGAAGGGCCGGCCGCCGAGCCGGTCGCGGCCGTGCGGCTCGGCCCAGCCGGCCGGATCCGGGCCGAGCGGCACTATCCCGGTGGGGTTGACACTGCGGTGCACCTCGTAGTAGTGCCGCTTGATCTGGTCGAAATCGATGGTGTCCCCGAAACCGGGCGTCTGGAACAGGTCACGCGCATACGCCCACAGCACCGGCATCTCGGCCAGCTTGCTCCGGTTGCACTTGAAGTGGCCGTGGTAGACGGCGTCGAACCGGGCCAGGGTGGGGAACAGCCGTACATCGGCCTCGGTGATGGTGTCCTCCACCAGGTAGCGCTGCCGCTCCAGCCGGGCCGACAGCCAGTCGAGCCGGCTGAACAGCTGGCGGTACGCGCCGGCGTAGGCCTCCTGCGAGCTGGCGAACCCACACCGGTACACCCCGTTGTTGACATCGTGGAACACCAGGCCGTTGACCTCGTCGATCTCGGCCCGCAGGCCCGGCGGGTACAGTTCGGGCGCACCCGGGCGCTGGTAGTCCCGCCACTGGCTGGACAGGTCCAGCGTCATCTGGGCAAAGTCGTTCGTCACGACCTGCCCGGTCGGGACGTCCACGATGGCCGGCACCGTGATGCCGCGCGGGTATCCGGGGAAACGGGCGAAGTAGGCCTGCTGCAGGCGCTCGATGCCCAGCACCGGGTCACGGCCGCCGGGATCGAGGTCGAAGGTCCAGCTCCGCTCGTCGTGCGTCGGCCCGGCGATCGCCATCGACAGCACATCCTCCAGCCCGAGCAGCCGACGCACGATGACCGCCCGGTTAGCCCAGGGGCACGCCCGGCTGACGGCGAGCCGGTACCGGCCCGGCTGCACCGGATACCCGTCCCGCCCGTCGGTGGTGATCCGGGTCGTTATGTACTGCTGGTCGCGGCGGAATTCACCCTTGGCCATGCGGACCGCTCCTTCCTGGCCCGGCGTTGCCTGGGCCACAGCCTCAGCCGGAACGACGCTACCGTGCGCCCCCGGGGGGCCGTCCATTGCGGTTCGGTACAATTCCGTGCGGAATGGCCACCGAGGGTGCAGGGTGGCACAGCCGGCGGCGTGACCGGTTCTGGCTGCCAGTACCGGAATCGGCCGGCTAGTCGTCCTATCCGCGGCTGGGGAATGCGGGTGCCTTCGCGGCGGTGAGCGCACCGGGAGATCCGCAGGCCGCAGATCTTCGCGGAAGTTCCGCGGCTGCCCCCAGCCGGCCGCCCACTCGTCGTTCCGCAGTCTCGGGCATTTGGTTCCCGGGGCTTCCCGCAGGTGGCGAAGACGGCGCTGCGGGCGGGTGGGGCATTCCAGGTCATCCTTTCCCGGCCGCGTCTGTTCGGCGTGGCGAAGAGTTAGCGGCGATGCGGTCCGGATTGTGCCCGGCCGGGCCGGCGGCCGGCGGCGGCTTTACCGGGCCGCCGCTCCCCGAACTCCGCGATCCACCCTGCCGGAACGACCTGCCTCGGGACTGACGCTACTCTTGCCGAATCCCTGGGTTTCCGGCCTGGATGAGCCCTTACGGATGGTCTGGGAAGAATTCAGGCATCTGCCCAGGATCGCCGCCGGGCCGGGCGATTGACCGGCTGGACCGCGGGCCCCGGGGTATTCGGCGAACGCGGCCGGCGGTGGCACAGCCCGGCCGCGGCCCCGATCCTGTGGCCCGCGGCGAGGTGGCAAAGCTGATCGCGGGCGCAGCGGGCAGCGATGCGGCACAATGGCCTCCGGCCCTGATGGGGCTGCGTACCAGTGCACAACGGCGTGGCAGGCCGCCCGGTGGCAGGGCCACGGGGTAACCGCCCACGCGCACCTGTCCGTATCGGTTCCCGGGCGACGGGGGCGGAGTTCACCGATGAGGGCTTGGCAGTTCGGGCTGCCGCCTGGATTCCCGCAGCGCGCGGGTCCGGAAAACTGCCGGCCGGGCCGGGCCGCCCGGGTGCGGAACTCAGCCGGCAAGCCCACGGAATTGCGCGAGCTTAGGGTATCGACCCCGGATTCCGGTCTTCTCGCCTGCCACGCCGTGGTGACGTATGCGCGAATCGTCGGCGGGTAGCCGCTCCGGCCGCAGACAGGCGGGAGATCGTGGATGCGCGGCGGGCGCCCGGGGCGGAACTGTACGCGATCGCCGGGCGCGGAGAGTTTGCAAGATGGAATGCCACTTGCCGCGCTGACCGTGGCTCAGGCCGGCCGTGTGCTGACTATTAGCTGACGTTCCTGACGCGGCTGCTGCGCAATCGCCGGTGCACAGCGAGTCACTTTGACAAATTGCCTCGTGAACTGGATCATCCAGACATGGCAAAAACTACAGTAGTGACCGTCACCGACGACATCGATGGCTCCGATGGCGCTGAGACCGTCTCCTTCAGTTTCAATGGGCAGAACTACGAGATTGATCTCGCCAAAAAGAACCATGAGAAGTTCCGTAAGAGTCTTCAGCCGTTCATCGACTCCGGTCGCCGGGTCGGCCGTCAGAGTGCTGCCCGTTCCGGGCGCAGGACGGCCAGAAAGGACTCCAGCGCGATCAGGGCATGGGCGTCGGAGCAGGGGCTTGCGGTGAGTGAGCGCGGCCGGATCCCGGCCTCGGTGGTGGCGAAGTACGAAGCCGCACACTGACGGCCCTGGCCACCGCGGGATGCCGTCGGCTCCGCGGGGCCACACCTCCCGGTCCGGATGGCGGATGAGCCACGTCCAGGGACCACCGACTAGTTTTCCGCTCGTAGTCGGCGGCCCCTGGACCTCGGGCGGCCGGCCTGGGCCTCGGACGGCCTGGCCTGGACCTCGGGCGGCTGCCAGCGGGCCTGCCCCGGTTGCGCCGTGTAACCTCGGCCCCGGAGCACGGAGTTCATTCGGTCTTGCCCGCACATCTCCCGAATCGGCCGGGCGCGTTCATTCCTGCGCCATATGCCGGTAGTCACGGCGCCCACGGGGTAGCGGTGTTGGGACCGCTAGGGAGGATGTAAGCATGGCGCCATCAGCTCGGCCCGCAGGCCGGGCCGCCGGAGACCTGGGCGGCTACGACCTCGTGGTCGCGGCCAGCAGGCTGCCGGTGGACCAGGTCGAGGGCCCCGGCGGCAGGCCGGAGTGGCGCACCAGCCCCGGCGGGCTGGTCAGCGCGCTCGAGCCGGTCATGCGCAAGGCCGACGGGATCTGGATCGGCTGGTCGGGTGCGGCCGGCGACCCGGCCGCACCATTCGATGCCGCGGACCTGCATCTGGTCACCATCGGCCTGACCGCCGACGACATCCGGGACTACTACGAGGGCTTCTGCAACGCCACGCTGTGGCCGCTCTATCACGACGTGATCGCCTCGCCGGGATTCCACCGGTCCTGGTGGGACGCCTACGTCCGGGTCAACCGCCGGTACGCCGACGCCGCCGCCGAGCAGGCGGCCCCTGGCGCGACCGTATGGGTGCACGACTACCAGCTCCAGCTCGTCCCGGGAATGCTCAGGGAGACGCGCGGCGACGTGCGCATCGGCCAGTTCATCCACACGCCGTTCCCCGACTACGGGCTGTTCGCCCAGCTGCCCTGGCGGCGGCAGATCATCGAAGGGCTGCTCGGCTCCGACGTGCTCGGCTTCCAGCGGCAGGGCGACGCGGCGAACTTCCTGCGCGCCTGCCGCCGGGCGGCGGGCCGGCCGACCAGGGGATCCCTGGTCCGGGTGTCCTCGCCCGGCGGGGCGACCCGCGACGTGCGGGTCGGCACGTTCCCCATCTCGATCGACACCGCGGCCTATGAGGAAATGGCCCGGCAAGAGCCGGTCAGGACCCGCGCCATGGAGATCCGCGCGGCGCTGGGCAACCCGCGCGTGGTGCTGCTCGGCATCGACCGCCTGGACTACACCAAGGGCATCCTGCACCGGCTCAACGCCTACGGCGAGCTGCTCAACGAGGGCCGCTTCGAGCCGTCCGAGGCTGTCCTGGTCCAGGTGGCCAGCCCCAGCCGGGAGCGCATCGAGCACTACCGGCAGCTCCGCGACGAGGTCGAGGTCACGGTGGCCCGGATCAACGGCAAGCACGCGGAACTGGGCAGCGCGCCGATCCACTACCTGCACCAGACCTACCCGCGGGAGGAGATGGCCGCGCTCTACCTGGCCGCCGACGTCATGCTGGTGACCTCGCTGCGGGACGGGATGAACCTGGTGGCCAAGGAGTACATCGCCTGCCGCCAGGACGAGACCGGCGCGCTGGTGCTGAGCGAGTTCACCGGGGCGGCGGACGAGCTGACCAGCGCGCTGCTGGTGAACCCGCACGACATCGAGGGCCTGAAGAACGCCATCGAGCGGGCCGCGCACCTGCCCGAAGCCGAGGCCAGGCGGCGGATGCGCGCGATGCGCCGCCGGGTGCGCGAGCATGACGTCCAGTACTGGGCGGAAAGCTTCCTGGACGCGATGAGCCACGTGCCCGCGGATCGGTCCGAACCAGCGGGCGCCAATGGGGTGGCGCGGGCGTTAGCCGGGCACGTCAGCGGGTAGCCGCCGCCCATGACCGGGCGACTTAAGGCGGTGCTGTTCGATGTGGACGGCACACTCGCCGATACCAACTATCTGCACGCGGTGACGTGGTGGGAAGCGTTCGCGCAGGCCGACCACGACGTGGCCATGGCCGACATCCACCGGGCCATCGGCATGGGCTCGGACCGGATGCTGGACGCGTTGCTGCCCGCAGACCGGGACCGCGGGCAGGACGACACGATCCGGGCCGGGCACACCGCCCTGTACTCGGTCTTCTGGACCCGGCTGCGGCCGCTGCCGGGCGCGGCCGAGCTGCTGCGCGCCTGCAAGAAACAGAGCTGGCGGGTAGTGCTGGCCAGCTCCGCCGACCCGGTTGAGTTCACCGCGCTGCGGGCGGCGCTCGACGCCGAGGACGCTATCGACGACGCGACCTCGTCCGGTGACGTCGAGGCCAGCAAGCCGGCCCCTGACCTGGTGCAGGTGGCGCTGGACAAAGCCGGCGCCGACCCTGGTGAGACGGTGTTCGTCGGGGACACGGTGTGGGACGTGCGCGCCTGCCAGCGGGCCGCCGTGCCCTGCATCGGGCTGCTGAGCGGCGGCATCAGCGAAGCCGAGTTGCGCGAGGCGGGAGCCGTCAAGGCATATAAAAACCCGGCGGACCTGCTGGCCAACCTTCCGGACAGCCTGGCGACCACCGCCGAAGGAGCCTGAGCATGACTCAATTCGGCTACACCGCGATGTGCGAGCAGACGCCGGTCCGACAGCTTGTCGGCGACCTGGTGGCGGCCGAAGAGGCCGGCTTCGACTTCTCCGTCATGTCAGACCACTACTTCCCGTGGATCGAGGACCAGGGCCACTCCGGATACGCGTGGTCGATTCTGGGCGCGGCCGCGCAGGCGACGCACCGGCTCCCCTTGATGACCTTCGTCACCTGCCCGTCATTCCGCTACCACCCCGCGGTCGTGGCCCAGAAGGCGGCCACCATGGGGGTGCTGTCCGGCGGCCGGTTCACTCTCGGCCTAGGTGCCGGGGAGAACCTGAACGAGCACGTGATCGGGAGCGGCTGGCCCTCGGCGCGGATGCGGCAGGAGCGGCTGAGCGAAGCGGTGGAGATCATCCGAAGGCTGATGAGCGGAGACTACGTCAGTTTCAGCGGGCGGCATTACAGCGTGGAGCGGGCCAAACTCTACGACCTGCCGGACACTCCGGTGCCGATCGGGATCGCCGTGTCCGGCCCTGGGTCGGTCAGGCTGGCCGCCGAGCACGCCGACTGCATGATCTCCACGGAGCCCGAGGCCTCGCTGATTGAGCGCTTCGAGCAGGCCGGCGGGTCAGGCAAGCCGAAATACGGCCAGGTGCCGCTCTGCTACGACCGGGACGAGAACGCGGCCCGGGCCCGCGCGGTCAAGCTGTGGCGGTGGGCCGTGCCGGGCTGGCACGTCATGTCCGAGCTGCCCGAGCCGCGGTCGTTCGAGGCCGCTGCGGCCACGGTCACCGAGGATGACATCGGCGAGCTCGTGCCGTCCGGGCCTGATACCGGGCGGCACGTGCAGGCAGTGCAGAAGTTCATCGACGCAGGCTTCACCCACGTGGCGCTGGTTGGTGTGGGCGCGGGCCAGCAGGACGAGTTCCTGTCCTGGGCGGCCGGGGAACTGCTCCCGGCGCTCCGCAAGCTGAACTGACCGGCACGCCCTTATCGGGCGGTCTGGCTCAGGCCGTCACCCGATAGTCATGGGATGATTACCGGTTTGCCCTTGCTGCGGGCGGCGACATCGGCACCATGTATCTGGGGAGCGGCAAGAGCCGCGGCCGGTCTCACCCGGGCCGTCGCGGCACGCGACGAAAGGACGCCGCATGTTGCACCGCAGACTGCCGAAAGCCACGATTGCCGTGGCGGCAGCCGCCCTGACCGCGAGCGCCGGCATAGGCCTGACTGCCGGCGCCAGCCAGGCGGCTACCCACCCGGCGCAAGCCACCTACGCTCTGAAGACGCTGCCGGGGCAGGGGGCGAGCTGGTTCTACAACCAGGTCAACGCGGCCAAGTCGAGCATCGACCTGGTGATGTACGAGCTCGAGGACAGCACAGCCGATACCGACCTCGGTAACGCGGCCAAGCGCGGCGTGGACGTGCGGGTCATCCTGGACCAGCGGGAGCAGAGCTCGAACCAGACCGCCTACAACTACCTGACCTCGCACGGTGTGCACGTCGTGTGGTCCTGGTCGAAGTACTACTACACGCACGAGAAGTCCATGGTGGTGGACGGCTCCTACGTGGACATCATGACCCTCAACCTGCAGAGCCAGTACTACTCGACCACGCGGGACTTCGCCGTGGTGGACAGGAACGCCAAGGACGTCACCGCGGCCACCAAGACCTTCAACGCCGACTACGCCCACTCCACCATCACCCCTCCGGTCGGCGCGGACCTGGTCTGGTCCCCCACCAACGCGCAGGCCAAGCTCACCGGGCTGATCAACAACGCGAACAGCAGCCTGCAGATCTACTCCGAGGAGATGGACGACCCGACGGTCACCAGCGACCTGGTCAACGCGGCCAACCGCGGGGTCAAGGTCCAGGTGGTGGGTGAAAACGAGAGCGGCGAGTACGACAGCGAGTACACCCAGCTGCACAACGCCGGGGTGCAGATCAGCTACTACAGCGACCCGAGCGGCTTCTACATCCACGGCAAGGTCATCATGGCCGACTACGGCACCTCGGCCGCGAAAATCTTCATCGGCTCGGAGAACTTCTCCAACACATCGCTCACCGAGAACAGGGAACTCGGCCTGATCATCAACAACTCGGCCGTCGAGTCGTCGGTGAACACATCCTTCACCAAGGACTACAACGGCGGGACCAAGTTTTCCTGACCCGGAACCAGCCGCCGGCCTGAGCCGGTGAATGGCATGCTGGCCAGCCACCCCGACCGGGTGGCTGGCCAGTTCGGTGCCCGGCCCCGGTCCCGGCTCAGGTCGGTCAGGATTTGGCCCGGCGGCCGCTGCCGGGCCGGCCGGATGGCTCCGCCGCGGGGAACCGGGACTCGATCTCCTGCTCGGGGCGGCGCTGCTGGACCTTGGCGTACATCCCGAAGGCGCGCAGGTCGGACTCGGTCAGCGGCGGCGGGAACATGCTGCGTGGCCACAGCCGGCGCGCGTGCACCACGCTGACCTCCACCGCGTACAGGGTGATCTGCGCCTGCAGGTAGAACCAGGCCAGCAGGCCGAGCACCAGGGAGAACGTGCCGGGCGCGGCGGACGCGTGGGCCACGAAGTGGCGCAGCAGGTAGGTGCCCAGGCTCTGCAGGATCTGCCAGGCCACCGCGCTGATGATGGCGCCCAGCCACAGGTCCCGCCCGGCTACCTCCGACGCGGTGGCCAGCCGGAACGCCACCCAGAACAGCCCGATGTTGAGGATCAGCGCCACTACGGTGGCGGCCACGTAGGCGCCTGCCCCGGAGAAGGCGTGCCCGGCCCCCCCGGCCAGCCCGGAGATGGCCAGCGTGACGATCTCGCCGATACCCACCACCAGGAGCAGGCCGAGGCTGCGCAGATTGGCCGGGGCGAACCCGGGCCGCCGCACGATCGGCACCTCCCAGACCTCGTTGAACGCGTTCTGCGCGGCGCTGGCCACGCCGCGCGCGGCGAGCAGGGTCAAGATGATGCCGACGGCAAGCGCGAAGCCGGCCTCATGCATGGAGCCGACGCTGCGGATCAGGGTCGAGCCGTACCCCGGGAAATCCGCGGCCGCCTTCGAATACACCGTCTGCTTCAGCGCGGGGTGGCTGCGCAGCACGATGCCGGTCACCGTGACCAGCACCAGCAGCAGCGGGAAGATCGACGCGAACGCATAGTAGGCGATCAGCGCGGCCAGGCTGCCGGCCGAGTCGTCGCCGAACTTCTTCCACACCCCGATGGGGAAGGCAAACACCGGGCGCCGCTGCTGGAACTTGTCCGCGACGCGCATCAGCGGTCTGGCGGGATTCACCGGTTCAGTTCCCCCTGTGGTCCGGCTGGTCTGGCAAAACCTACTCCTGCCGCTACCCGCAACCGGGGCGGTTACTCGGCCAGCCAGTCAGTCAGTCAGCGGTCGATGAGCACGAGTTCGGGATCGTGGCAGAAGCCCGCGGGCGAGCCGGCCACCCGCTGCGGGCACGCGGCCAGCAGCAGGGTCCCGCTGGACGGGCTGGTGCTGCCGCCGATGCCGGACAGGTCGACGAAGAAGTGCGGCCAGGGCAGCGGCCGGGTGGTCCAGATCACCCGCTGGCCGGCCACGTCGTACCCCCAGGCGCGGCCGCCCGGCCCCAGGTCCACCCCGAGCGCCACGCCGCCACGGACGCCGTACACCCCGGACGCGCCGGACGAGGTGGATTCCTCCGCGCCCGGCACCCTGGCCACCACCCGGCCGGATGACGGCTGCACGCCGACCAGGTTGCCGTTGCTGGTGGTGAGGTAGAACACTCCCCGGGTCACGTCCGCGCTCTCCGGCACCGCGTCGCGCCGCTGCCACAGCAGCGACCCGGTGCTGCTGCTGTAGGCACTGGTCCCGGCCGGGCCGGAGAACAGCGCGACGCCGCGCAGCACCGCGGTGAGCCGCCCCTGGAATGGGCCGCCTGCCGGATGGATGATCCGCTCGGCCCCGCCGCGCAGGCTGATCTCGCGCAGCGCGGTCACCGGCCCGGCGCCGAGCGGGCCGCGGGCGGCCACGGCCACGTACAGGTGCCCGCCGTCGGACCGCCAGCCCTCGCTGGCCTGCCCGGTGGCCCGCGACCAGATGACCTTCCCTGTCGCGTTCTGGTAGCTGGTGACCGTGCTGGGCCCCAGCACGACCGTGCTCTGGCTGGTGCCCGCGATGGCCCCGCCGAACGGCGCTGCCGGGTAGCTGCGCAGCCGGTGCCCCTTTCCGGCGGACAGCAGCACCGTGCGCTGCTTGCTGCCGGCCCCGGCCAGCAACTGGCCGCGGGCCACCCCGACGGTCACCCCCGCGGGCCAGACCCGGACGGACACGATCCGGGAGCCGGCCGGGAACCCGCTGAGCCCGGTCACCCAGAGCGGATCGCCGGTACGCGCACTGTAGGCGTAAACGATCATGCCGAAGCCGACCGCGACCACGGCCTGCCCGGCGGCGGCGTAGGCCTGCCCGGCACCTGGCTGGCCCGGCACGGTGCCGAGCATGTCGCTGGCCGCGGCCCAGGCCCCGGGCAGCGGGTGAGTCCACCGCACCAGCCCGGCCCGGCCGCAGCGGGACGGGCCACAGCCCCCGGGGGCACCGGATGCTTGGCCCGGCGCGAACGCACCGGATGCCTGGCCTGGCGCGAACGCGGCCGCGGCCAGCACGCCGGCCAGCACGCCGCGGCGCAGCCAGCGGTGCCATCCGCGCGCCACAGCCCCGCCTCCGATTCAGGCCGGCCTGGCCTGGTCCCGCCAGTGCCCACCCCGTCATCGCCGGCCGCCGGCCCGGATCCCGGCCGGCGGCATCTGCCCTATCCACGGTATTGCGGAATCCTCCGCTCCGTCATGCTGACCCCGGGGTTTCGCCGGCCGCCCGCCCGGTAGCGTTGTCCTGGCCGCGCCGCAGCGGCCCAGGATCACAGGAGGACGAGATGGCTGAGCGGGCACCGCTGCCCTACGACTTCCACCCGGAGGTCCCGTCGTTCGCGGTGGAAAGCGACGATGTCACCGACGGCGAGCAGATGGGCAACGCCCAGGTGTTCAACAGCTTCGGGATGAGCGGGGACAACCGCTCACCGCACCTGCGCTGGTCGGGTTTCCCTGCGGAGACCAAGGGGTTCGCGGTCACCTGTTATGACCCGGACGCCCCGACGGGGTCCGGGTTCTGGCACTGGGTCGTGCTCGGCCTGCCTGCCTCGGTGACCGAACTGCCGGCCGGCGTGGCCGGGGACGGCAGCCCGCGGCTGCCCGGGGGCGCGTTCCACGTCCGCAATGACTACGGTGCCAAGGACTTCGGCGGTGCCGCGCCGCCGCAGGGCGACCCGCCGCACCGGTACGTGTTCGCCGTGCACGCGCTGGACACCGACGATCTTGGGGTGGACTCCGACATCAGCCCGGCCGTGGCCGGCTTCAACCTCCGGTTCCACACGATCGCGCGCGGGCTGCTCATACCGGTTTACGGCCACTAGGGCGGCCGGCCGCGGGCTGGCTGAGCGTGGCGATGGGCTGGCCGCAGCGGCTGGCGTCGTAGCCAGGCAGGCTGTCCAGCTGGGCCAGCAGCCAGCGTGAGGACAGCGCCCTGACCATGCTCTGCACTTCGCGGGACTCCGCGACGTCGCGGGGGATGACCAGGTCGAACCGCTCCTCGGTGAGCGGGACGAAGGGCAGCCCGTAGGCGAGCGCGGCCGGCTCGGCGGTGATACCCGCCTCGGCCAGCCCGGCCGCGATCGCGGACGCCACCTGGAGGTGGCCGGTCGCGGTGGTGTCGTAGCCGGGCAGCGCGGCCGGGTCCAGTCCCAGGGTGAGGATTTCCCTGTCCAGGACCTGCCGCGCTTCTGAGCCAGCCTCCCGGTTCACCAGCCGGGCGCCGAGCCGGGCCAGGTCGCTGACCCCTGCCACCCGGCCATCCAGCCGGGGCGCCAGGGCCAGCCCCTCCCGCCAGGCGGCGAACCCGATGACCTGCGCTCCGTCACCACCGAGCAGCGTGCCGGCCTGGGTGGTGTTGTACTGGCCGTCCGCGCCACGCAGATGGGCGCCCGCCACGTGCACCAGGCCGTCGGCGGCCAGCCGGAGCGCCTGCTCACTGCCGCACGGCCACCAGGCGAACGCCACCGGCGGATCCAGCAGTCCCAGCGGGGTCTCCAGCAGTGGCAGCGCCGGGTCGCAGCCCGCCACCACCAGGGTGGGCCGGGGCGGCCCGATTGGCCGCACGGTCCCGGGTTTCCTGCCGACCAGGCCGCCGGCCGGCAGGAAGCCGGCCCGGGTGGCGGTGTCGCCGGCCAGCGGCAGGGCGACCAGGCTCTCCCCCACCGGCGCCACCGCGGCCCTGGCCCCGGCGCCGCCGAGCCGGGCCACTGGCCTGGCCCGCACCTCGGCAGGCGGGTCGCCAGGGCCGAACACCTCCTCGACGGTCAGGCCGAGCGCCTGGGCCAGGGCGAGCGCCACCCGCAGCGATGGATCGCAGTTACCGGACTCGACGGCCGACACCGCCTGCCGGGACACCCCCGCCATCCCGGCCAGCTGCTGCTGGGACAGGCCACGGGCCTGGCGGGCGAGCCTGAGCCGGGTGCCGCCGCCGGCGGTGAGCCGCGCCGCGCCGGCCGGGGCACCGCCCGGCCTGGCCGCCAGCTCGGCCTGCCTGGGCGTGGACTCGGCCTGCCTGGTCATGGACTCAGTCTGCCTGGTCATGGACTCAGTCTGCCTGGTCATGCGCTCATCTGCCCGGGCTCGACGCGGGTGCCGCCGGGCGTGCGGCCGGCCGCAGCACCACCTCGTGCGGGGACCCGGTCTGCAGTATCTCGCCCCGGTCGAGCACCGCCAGCCGGCCGGCGAAGGCCTGCGCGTCGGGCAGTTCACGGCGCCGCGGCCGCCCGGAAGGATCATTATCCGAGACGGCTCCGCCGCCAGCCGCCGCCGGGTTAGCTGCCCAGCTCACTCGATATCGCGCTGGGGATGGCCGACCTGTCCCCGAATACCTGGACGCCGGGCAGGCTGAATCCGCCCGCCTTGTACTGCGCCAGGCCGGCCTGGGACAGGGTGTACTTGACGAACGCGGCGCCGGCCGGCGTCGGCTTGCCGATCAGCGTGATGTCGATCACCTGCGGATCCCCGGTCTTGGTCACGTTGCCGGTGATCTTAACCGAGGCCTTGGCGTACTGGGACGCGTCCGCGAAGCTGCCCAGGTTGATCGCGGTCGGCAGCGGGATGTAGGCCAGGTGCAGTTCGGCCGCCTGGGTGACGAAGGCGCTCGCCGCGTCGAGCTGGCCGGACTGCAGCGTCGAGTCCAGCGAGGACTCGGCGTAGATCTGGGAAGAGAAGGCGCTGCCGAAGTCCTTGGTGCCCAGGATCTTGGCCACGGTGTCCGAAGGCAGATGGTAGTAGGACTGGGCCAGCTCCAGCATGAAGATGACCCTGCTGGTAGGACTGCAGCTATGGCGGCGGAGGGAATGCGGAGCGGGTTCGTGCTCCCGGGCGGAACGGCCACCGAGCAGGCTGACCTCGCGGTTCTCGCGGAGCAGGCCGGCTGGGACGGGATCTTCATCTGGGAGACCGGTTACGGCGTCGACCCATGGGCATTGCTGGCCGCTGTTGCCGTCCGGACGAGCAGGATCAGGCTCGGCACCATGCTCACACCGCTGCCGTGGCGGCGGCCGTGGAAGCTGGCCAGCCAGGTGGCGACGCTCGATCAGCTGTCCGGCGGGCGCGCGATTCTCGCCGTCGGGCTCGGCGCCTGCGACGCGGGCATGCCGAGGACCGGGGAGGTCACCGATCTGCGCGGCCGGGCGGAGCGGCTGGACCAGGGCATCGACCTGATCCGCGAGCTGTGGGCGGGCGGGCGCAGCTACCAGAGCCGGCACTACACCTACGCCGAAGGCACGGTCGATCTGGCCCGCGCGGCCCGGCCGGTCCAGGAACGGATCCCGATCTGGGTGGTCGGCGCCTGGCCCCGGCCCCGGTCGATGCTCCGGGTGCTGCGCTGCGACGGCGTCATCCCGCAGTACCAGCTGGACGGCCGGGACGGCACACCCGACGACGCCGCCGAGCTGCGGGCCTGGCTGGCCAGGCGGGGAGCCGGCTCCGGTCTGGACATGATCGCCGAGGGTGAGACCCCCGCCGGTGACCGGGCGGCAGCCGCCACGGCGGTCGGTCCCTGGGCCGAGGCCGGGTGCACCTGGTGGCTGGAGACCCGGTGGGAGATGCCGCACGACTCGGCCGAGCGCATGGCCCAGGTCAGGGACCGGATCACCGCAGGGCCACCCGGCCAGCGCTGACCGCGCGGCTGTGGAGCATCTGTGGATGCGGCGGTGGAGAAACGCCGCCGCCGGGGGATAACCCGGCCCGTCCTGTGGACGGAATGTGGACAGCAAGAAAATCATGAGAATACTGCCGGAAAACCCTTGTGCACGGTGGCGGCAAGCAGTAGAAATGCACTCACCACCGGAAACGGTGACCAGCCGGGGGCAACCCCGGAGCGCAGGGAGGCCCGGGAAACCGGGACTTCAGGCGGGTCATCGGCCCTGGTGAGAGGCCGAACGGGGAACCGCCGCCGGGCAACTGGCGGCCGGACCTGTCAAGCCGGGCGGGGCCCCTCCATCTCATGCATGGAGGGGCCCCGCCTTATTCTTTATACGACCTTTCCCCCCGCCGCAACGCCCTGTACTCATTCCGGTACGCAACTCGTCCCGGGAATTCCGGTAACCGGCGCATTCTGGCCGCTTCTGCGCGTTTCCCTGGTGTCCCGGCGGCTTGGCTGTGCCCGTGCCAGTTTGCCGGGCTGGCCCCATACTGCGTGTTATTGTCACGACCACGTTCTCCCCCGCACCCTCCCGTCTGACCGTGCGCCGCGGCCAGGCGGTCCATGTTGTCCCCGACCCCGCCAGGCCGGGCGCTACGCCCCACGGCGGAGAGGAACCTGATGCGAATCCGAAGTCACACCGGCACCGCCGCGGTGGCCGCCATCGCGGCCTGGGCGTTGCTCACCACCGGGGTGGCGGCCGCGGCCACCGCCCGGCCCGCTCCTGGCCAGCGGGTGGTGCTGGCCAGCACCACTCCCGTCGCGGGCCAGAACGGCACGCTCAGCTCGCTGCCGGCGGCCAGCCCGGTCCAGGTCAGCGTGTTCACCGGCCGCGACCAAGCCGGCCTGGCCGCGGTGGCCCGGGCGGCTTCCGACCCGGCCAGCCCGGACTACCAGCACTACCTGAGCCCGGCGCAGGTCCGGACCCGGTATGGCGCCACGGCGGCGCAGCAGAGCCTGGTCACCGGATGGCTGCAGCGGTCCGGGCTGCACGTGACGCACCGGGGCGCGTTCACCATCTCCGCGACCGGCCGCGCCGGGCAGGCGGAATCAATGCTCGCCGCCAGGCTCGAGCTGAACCGCCCGCACGGCGGGGCCGAGCAGGTCGTGCCGGCCGGGGCGATGTCAGTGCCGATGGCGGTGGCCGGCGCGGTCAGCACGATCGGTGTGGCACCCGCGGCCATCCCGATGGGCCGGCACGAGCCGATGAAGAAGCTCGCCCCGACGGCGCCTGGCTCGCACGCCGCGGCGCAGATCACGGAGAAGTGCTCGGCCTACTACGGGCAGAAGAAGGCCCCTGTGCCCCCCGCCTACGGCCGCGCCCTCGCCTGGTCGCCGTGCGGGTATCTGCCGCAGCAGCTGCGCGCCGCTTACGGCGCGGCCAGGTCCGGGCTGACCGGCGCCGGGACCAGCGTGGCCATCCTCAGCGAGGACAACGACTCCACCGCACGGGCCGACGCGGACCGCTGGGCCAAGGCACGTGGCTTCCCCTCGTTCAAGCCTGGCCAGTACTCGGCCAACGTCGCCGCCCACGCACCCAACGGCATCGGTGACGGGGAGAGCGCGCTGGACGTCGAATCGGTCCACGGCATGGCCCCGGCCGCCAAGGTCAGCTACGTCGTCGGGAACGGCACGATCACCGGTGACCGGCTGCTGGACGCGCTGGACACGGTCGTCTCGTACGGCATCGCGCAGGTGGTGAGCAGTTCCTGGTACGAGGGCTACATGCCGGTGCCGAAGAGCATGATCAACGCCTGGGAGGGCGTGCTCGAGCGTGCCGCCGTCGAGGGCATCACGGTCAACTTCGCGACCGGCGACTACGGGGACAGCACCCCGCTGCAGTACCCGGGCTCGGACCCGTGGATCACCACGGTCGGCGGGACCAGCCTGGCCATCGGGGCCCGCGGCCGGAACCTGTGGGAGACCGGCTGGGAGACCGACGAGACGGGGCTCAGCCAGAACGGCAAGAGCTGGAAGCCCGCGCCACCAGGCCCGTTCCTCGAGGGCAGCACCGGCGGCATCTCCAAGACGTTCCCTGAGCCCTCCTACCAGGACGGTGTCGTGTCGGGCAACGTCGTCAGGGGGAAGGCCATGCGGGCCGTGCCGGACGTGTCCGATCTCGGCGACTGGAACCTCGGCTACCAGATCGGCCTCAGCATGCCGGTGGGCCACCACAAGTACAAGTACTTCAACGCGGTGAACGGTGGCACCAGCCTGTCCTCGCCGATGTTCACCGGGTTCGAGGCGGACCTGGTCCAGGGCCGCGGCGGCATCCCGCTCGGGTTCGCCAACCCGGCCCTGTACAACCAGGCCAGCACGGCCACGTTCCACGACGTGACCGGCAGCCCGCAGGGCGGCAGCGTCACCGAGGCCGACGTGTACGGCCCGGCCTACGGCCAGGCGCCGGCGCTGTCCACGATGGGCCAGTGCTCGAGCACCACGGCGCTGAGCTGCGGCCCGGGTTATGACACGGTGAGCGGAATCGGCTCCCCCGGGCCGGCGTTCTTCCGCTCGTTCGGCTCACACCCCAGGTAACCGGCACCCGGTGCCCCGCCCACGCGGGGCGGGGCACCGGGTCGGCCGGCGAAGAGCGCCTTCAGGCGGCCTCCCCGGGCCGGTGCACCCGGTAGCGGAGGTGCGTGACGTCTCGGTCCTCGAGCCGTCGGACGAGGTTGAGTTCGATGTGGTCGCCACCGAGGTGGTCGAACAGCCGCCGGCCGTCCCCGAGGAGGACCGGAACCAGGTCGATCTCCATCTCGTCGATCTGCCCGGCCCGGAGGAGCGCTTGGGCGGCGCCCGCCCCGTGGACCATGACCGGCCGGTCCCCGGCGGCCGCGCGAGCCTGGCGGGCGCAGTCCTCGGCGTCGGTGACGAATCGCGCGTGGCCGGGTGGCACGTCCCCGTCATCCACCTGGTGGGTGAGGACGAAGATCGGCACACCGTCGTGATGGTCGCCCTGCCAGCGCCCGGCGAGTTCGAAGGTCCGGCGGCCGGAGATTACCGCGCCGGTCGCCAGCGCCTCGCGGTAAACCTGTCCGCTGGGACCGTCGGATTCCCGGTCGTCGAGCCAGTTGAAAAGACGCCCACCGCCGCGTCCGAGTTCCTGGCCCGGCCGATCGTCCGGGCCGGCGACATAGCCGTCGAGCGACATCGACATGTACAGCCGAATCGGATTGCTCATTCTGGCCTCCATTTCTCCTCCATGCGGCGGGCGGATTCGGGCTGGAACCAGTAAACCCCGCTGGCCGGCGGTCGGGTGTTCGTGTCGGCGGGGACCGGCCGGCGGGTTACCTGCCGTTGTTCTGGACGGGTGAGGAGGTAGCCGCCGGCCAGGGTGATGGTGACGGCCATGGCGGCGAGCAGGGTCTGGTATCCGGCGATGGTGATGAGCGCGGCGCCGAGAGCGATGGAGATGGTCTGGGGGGTGGTGACCAGTGTTTCCGTGGCGCTGTAGACCCGGCCTTGCAGGTCTGCCGGGGTGAGCCGCTGGACCAGGGTGATGAGCCCGACGACGATCCACGGGATGGCGGCGCCGAACATGATGTCGCCGGCGATGACGGGGGCCAGCAGCCGGGGAATTTCCAGCGCGGCACCGGCTGCGGCGGTGAACATGGCCATGCCCATCAGGCGCCCCTCACCGAGCCGGCGGACCAGCGGCGCGGCGCTGAGCCCGCCGGTGACGGCGCCTGCCCCCTGCAGGGCGGCGAGGACTCCGACGAAGGCGGCGGGCCGGTGCAACCCGGTGCCGGCGATGGCGTACGTGATGGTTTCGATGAAGCCGAACACGGTCGTGGTGAACGCGCCGGCGATAATCACGTGCCGCAGCTCGATGGTGCGCCAGATGTGCCGCGCCCCGGCGGCCAGCTGGGTGGCCCACCGGCCGACAGCGGGCTGGGGAGCGGGTTCCCGCACGCGCAGCAGCAGCAAGGAGATGACGGCAGGCACGAACGTGGCGGCGTCGATGACGGCGACGGCGTGGGCGCCGATGGCGACGAACAGCCCGGCCCCGGCGAGCGGGCCGATCAGCTTCAGCCCTTCCTGGGCGGTGCGGAAGGCGCCGTTGGCGTCGGGCAGCAGCTCGGCGGGAACCATGACGGTCAGCAGGGCGGACTGGGCCGGCCCGAGGATTCCGTAGGACACGCCGTAGCCGAACATCACGGCGTCAATCAGCCACAGCTGCCCCCGGCCGCCCACGGCCAGCAGAGCGAGCACTACTCCGGCGGTGAGGGTGTTGGTGACCAGCAGCAGGGGCCGGCGCCGGAACCGGTCGGCCAGCAGCCCGAACACGGGAGCCAGCAGTGATGGGGCGGTGAAGAAGAAAAACACCAGGCCGGCCTGGGCGTTGCTGCCGGTCAGGGTCTTCACCCAGATGCCCATGGCCAGCCACAAGCTTGAGTCGCCGAACAGCGAGAACAGCTGCCCGGTCAGGTAGATCCGGGCGTCGCGGTGGGCCAGGAGCCGGCGCACGGGGGCTACTTCGCCGGGAGCCGGACCGGGTAGGCGAAGAGCAGCAGCTCGATGGGCAGCGATGTCGCCGGCCGCCGTGCCGGGTCGGTGTTGCGGTCGGTGTAGCGGTTCAGGATGGCCATGATCTGCTCGTCGATCGCCCTGAGCTCCTCGGGCGTCACGTGCAGCACCGCTTCGCTGCCGCCGGTGACTTCCTGCCAGGCCAGCGGGTAATCGGACCGTGCCGCGTAGAAGGCGGCGAGGCGGGCGAAGTACCGCTCTCTCAGCATCCGGTCCAGCCCCCGGGCCGCCACCGCGGTGTCCGGGTCCTCGTGCAGGTCGGAGAAGTGCATCCGGTACGTCGTGAGCCGCCATGGCCGGGACCGGCCGGGTGCCGGGCCGGCCTCTTCGACGAACCCGTACTTGGCCAGTTGCCGGAAGTGGAACGAGCAGGTGTTAGGCGGCTCGCCGATCAGTTCACCCGCCTGGGTGGCGGTGAGCGGCCCTTCCAGTTCCAGCGCCTCGAGCAACGCCAGGCGCACCGGATGGGTTAGCCCCCGCATCGTCTGCGGGTCGCTGAGCTCGCGCCGGCCCGCGCCGGAGGGAGGCTCACCCGGCCCGGCTGTCGCAAGGTTACTGTCGCTACTCATCTTGCGACAGTAACCTTGCGAAGCTTCCTGTGCAAGCTCACCCGACGGCCGCGGGCAGGGTCAGGCCGTGGCCCGCCAGGCGTCGGCCAGGTCCACGTAGCTGGCCCGGCGGCGGTCGCGGTCCAGGCTGGGAGTGACCACCACGATCTCGTCCGCCTCGGCCAGCTGTTTCATCTCGAGCAGCCGTTCCGCGACGGCCTTGGGCTCGCCGGTCACCATCCGGCCGTCACGGTTACGCCCCGCCTGGAACCCCGGTGACCGGGCGAAGTCGCGGACCTCCTCGGGCCGCAGTGGCTCGCGTATGCCGCGGCGGAGGTTCGCGATGGTCAGCGTCCAGCCCGCCTCGAACTCGGCGACCGCGTCGGCGTCCTGGCTCGCGAAGGCCAGCACCGACATCGCCGAGTACGGCGGCGCGCCGCCCGGCCCGGGCTGGAAGGTGCGCCGGTAGTCACGCAGCGCCTCGAACGCGATGTCCGGGCTCATGTGGTGGGCGAACGCCGCGCTCATCCCGTTGACCGCGGCGAACTTCGGGCCGTAGTGGCTGGAACCGAGCATGAACAGCTCCGGCCGTTCCGCGATCAGCGGCGCGGCCACCAGCCGGGCGTACGGATGCCCGTCGGGGAACCCGTCACCCAGGAACGCCAGCAGCTCGCCGACCTGGGCTGGGAACTCCGCGGCCGGGTCGGTCACCATGCCACGGCGCAGCACGTGCGCGGTGAGCGGGTCGGTGCCCGGCGCCCGGCCGAGCGCCAGATCCACCCGGCCCGGGTACATGGCGACCAGCGTCCGGAACATCTCGGCCACCTTGAACGCCGCGTGGTTGGGCAGCATGATCCCGGCCGCGCCCACCCTGATCCGCGTGGTCCTCGCCCCGATGTGGGCGATCAGCAGCTCCGGAGCGCTGCACGCCAGGCTGGTCATGTTGTGGTGCTCGGAGACCCAGTACCGCCGGTACCCGGCCGCCTCCACCGCCTGGGCAATGCCGGCCGCCCCGGCGATCGCCGCGCCGGCCTGCTCACCGTGTTCGATCCCGACGAAGTCCAGCACGGCCAGCGGCAGCGAATCTGAGTTGTGTTCCACACCCAAAGTCAATTCGTATCAGCCGGGCGGCATTCCCAGCCGTGCGTCGTGCACCCGCATGGTCAGCGTGGCCGCGTCGAGCAGCGGGGTGGCCACACCCAGCGACCTGGCCCGGCGGATCAGGTCGCCGAACACGTGCTCCACCTCGGTGCGCCGGCCGGCCTGCAGGTCCCGGTACATGGAGGCGCTGGCCGCCGACCCCGGCCTGGTGAGGAACCCGGCGGCGGCGTCCCGCTCGGCCGGCGGCAGCGGGTGGCCCGCGGCGGCGGCGACCGCGGCCGCCTCACCCAGGATGGCCAGCGCCAGCCCGGTGCCGCCCGGAACCGCCGCCACCTCGCCGACCGTGCCGCGCGCCAGGCAGGTCAGCGCCCCGAGCGAGACGATGAACACCCACTTGTGCCACATCGCGCCGACGATGTCGCCGGTGGCCCGCACGGTGAACCCGGCGCCGGACAGCAGCCCGGCCACATCCTCGGCCCGGGACGGCGGGGTCCCCTCCTGGGCGCCGACGGTGATGCTGGCCAGCGGGGCCAGCTGGACGATCGTGCCGTCGGCGTCGAGGGTTGAGATCACCCGCACCGCCGCGCCCAGCACCCGCCGCGGGCCGAACCGCTCGTTCAGCACCTCCATGTGGGCCAGGCCGTTGAGGAACGGCACGATCGCCGTGCCCGGTCCGGCCGCCGGGGCCAGGTCGTCGAGCGCCCGCCCCAGCCCGGTGGCCTTGACCGACAGCAGCACCACGTCGTAGCCGCCACCGAGGTCCTGGGCGGTGACGGCCTGCGCGTCGATGACCTCGGTGCCGTCCGGCCCGGTCACCCGCAGCCCGTCCCGGCTCAGCGCGGCAGCACGGGGCGGCCGCACCAGGAACGTGACGTCCCGCCCGTGCTGGGCCAGCCGCGCGCCGAAGAAGCCGCCGGTCGCCCCGGCTCCGACCACCAGAATCCGCTCACCCATGGGGCTACCGTATGGTCCGGGCCGGGCGGGTGCGCCAGGCCTCGGCCGACATGATCAGCGCGACGCCGGCCACGATGCTGCCGAACACCTCGAACGTCGTCTGCAGCCCCAGATGAGTGACGACGAGCCCGGCGATGACCGCGGGCACCGACAGCGAGGCGTAGGCGACCAGGTAGAACGCGGACATGACCGAGGCGCGGTGCTCGGCCGGGATCACCGCGGTGAGCTGCCGCAGGCCGCCCAGGAACGCGGTGCCGAACCCGACGCCCGCGATGAACGCGCCGGCCAGGAACAGCCACCGGGAGTCCAGCGCGGTCGCGATCACGATGAGCACCAGCCCGGCGGTCAGCGCGGCCGACCCCGCGGTCGCGCCCAGCCAGGCCGGCAGCCGGTGGAACGCGAGCTGAGCCAGCGCCGCGGGCACCGTGAGCATGATCCCGGCCACCGCCGCGACGATGACGTTCGCCGTGCTGAACAGGTGCGCCGACACCTGGGCGCCGATCGAGAAGAACAGGCCGCCGATCGACCAGGAGCCAAGCACGGCCAGGCTGGCCAGCAGGAACGGATGCCTTATCCCGGCCGGCACGCTCGGCCGCTGCACGGTCAGCCGCAGTGGGGCGCGCCCAGTCACCGGCTCGGGCATCCAGTAGGCGGCGGTCAGCGCGGCGCCGAACAACACCAGCAGCAGCACGAAGGGGATGGTCCTGGGCGCCGTCCCGGCCTGGACCAGGGCGGCCGAGGAGAGCTGGCCCAGTCCGAGGCCGGCGCAGCTGGCGACCGCGTTGGCCAGCCCCACGCTCACCGGGTCGCGCCGCCAGTGCAGGTCGAGCAGCGCGGCGCTGGCCGCACTCAGCGCGGTGCCGGTGGCCAGGCCCTGCAGGCCGCGGGCCACGAACAGCCACGCGGTGGACTGGGCCGCGATGAACAGCAGCCAGCAGACCATCAGCGCGCCCAGCGAGCCGAGCAGCACCGGCCGCCGGCCGACCTGGTCAGACACCCGCCCGGCCAGCAGCAGGGCGGCCAGCACCCCGAAGGCGTAGGTGGCGTATATCAGCGTCACGGTGAGCGCCGAGAAGTGCCAGGCGGCGGCGTAGAGCCCGTACAGCGGCGACGGCACCACCGAGCCGAACAGGCACAGGAAGATCACCGCGGCAGCCAGCGTGTAGGAGGCGCGCTGCGGCAGCACCCACCGGCGCCGGCTGGCTCTGGTCCTGGCCGCGGTCCGGCCCACGGTTTTCGCCGCGCCCTCTTGCTGTGTCAGCTGTGGTTCGGTGAATGAACTCATGGGCACCGATCCTAGAGGTTCATTCACCGAACTTTCAAGTGATATTCTGCCCGGCATGGCACTCCCTCGTGAGTACACCGGCCAGGACTGCGCCATCGCGCGCGCCCTGGAGATCATCGGCGAGCGGTGGACGCTGCTGATCGTGCGGGACGCCTTCTACGGCGTCCGCCGGTTCACCGACTTCCGCGACCACCTGGACATCCCCAGGGCGGTGCTGGCCGAGCGGCTGAACCTGCTGGTCGAGCACGGCATCCTGGCCAGGTCCACGGCGGCCAGCGGGCGGGAGGAGTACACGCTCACCGGCAAGGGCGAAGAGCTGTGGCCGACGGTGTGGGCGCTGCAGTCCTGGGGCGGCAGGTACTACGTGGCGGCCGGGTGCGCCCGGCCGGTCAGGCACAGCGGCTGCGGCGGCGCCCTCGCTCCCGATGGCCGGTGCGAGTCCTGTGGCGCCCGGCCAGAGCCGGGTGACCTTACCCTGCATCCCCGGCCGGCCGGGGCACCGGGCACGGCCCGGACCGACCCGGTCAGCCAGGCGCTGTCCGTCCCGCACCGCATGCTGACCCCGATCGGGCGTGCGCCTGCGTAGCCTGGCGGCGGGCTGGTGCGGCCTGGCAGCGGAAGGGGCGGGATGGATCTTCGGGACTGGGTGACCCACGCGGTGGACGCGGTGCGGTCGTGGGAATCGGGTTATGCCGAGTTCAGCCGGCACCCGTCCCTGGCTGTGGACCCCGAGCGGTTCGGGGAGGCGTTCGGCGAACTGGCCGGGCGGCTGCGGGACAACTACCCGTACTTCCATCCGTTCTACGCCGGCCAGATGCTGAAACCGCCGCATCCGGCCGCGGTGGCCGGCTACCTGGCCGCGATGCTGATCAACCCGAACAACCACGCGCTGGATGGCGGCCCGGCCACCTCAGCGCTGGAGAAGGAGGCGGTGGCCCAGCTCGCCGCCATGTTCGGCTTCGGCACCCACCTGGGCCACCTGACCAGCAGCGGCACCATCGCGAACCTGGAAGCGCTGTGGGTGGCCCGTGAGCTGCACCCCGGCCGCGGCATCGCCTACAGCGCCGAGGCGCACTACACGCACGGCCGGATGTGCGGCGTGCTGGGCGTGCCGGGCACCGCCGTGCCGGCCGACGGCCGCGGCCGGCTCTCGGTCGCCGCACTGGACGAACTGCTGGCCGGCGGCCAGATCGGCACCGTGGTAGCGACCGCTGGAACCACCGGGCTCGGCGCTATCGACCCCGTGCACGACATACTGGCGGTGGCCCGCAAGCACGGCGTGCGAGTGCACGTGGACGCCGCCTACGGCGGCTTCTTCGCGCTGCTGGCCGGGCGGGACGACCGGGCCGGGCTTGACCCGGCACCCTGGCGGGCCATCGCCTCCTGCGACTCGGTGGTGGTGGATCCGCACAAACACGGGCTGCAGCCCTACGGCTGCGGGGCGGTGCTGTTCGCCGACCCGTCGGTCGGGCAGCTGTACCGGCACGACTCGCCGTACACCTACTTCACCTCCAGCGAGCTGCATCTCGGGGAGATCAGCCTGGAGTGCTCGCGGGCCGGCGCGGCCGCGGCCGCACTGTGGCTCACCTTCCGGCTGCTGCCCCCGGTGGCGGGCGACCCACGTGGGCTGGGTGAGGTGCTCGCCGCCGGCCGGCGGGCGGCGCTGGACTGGGCCGCCCTGCTGGCCGGGTCGGGCCGGCTCGAGCTCTACCAGCCGCCGGAGCTCGACATCGTCTGCTATTTCCCGGTGACCAGCCCGCCCAGCCTGGCCACGATCGACGAAGCGTCGGCACGGATGCTGGCGGCCGGCATGGCCGACCAGGATCACCCGGTGTTCGTCAGCACGCTCACCGTGCCGGCCGACGCGTTCCGTGGACGGCACCCACGGGTGGCGGCCGACCGGGAGCGGGCCCGGATCCTGCGCAGCGTGCTGATGAAACCGGAGTCGGAGACGTACCTGGCCGAACTGCACGCCAGGCTGGAGCGGCTGGCCTAGTTGGCCGGCCGAACGCGCCCGTCCCTTGCTGGCGCGCATCCTGGGCGCGGCCGAAACTGTTTCACTGGCCGGGCGGCACGTCTACTCTGGACCATCTGCGCCGCCTGGAAGATAGTGGGACGACGATGAATTTCTGCACCAACTGCGGCCAGCCGAGGACTGCCGACGCGCGGTTCTGCACCTCGTGCGGGACGCCGTTCGCCGCTGGTGCCGCAGACGAGTCGCCCCCCGCACCGCCAGAACCCCAGCCCGGCCCGGAGCAGTCCTGGCAGACGCCGCAGGAAGCGTGGCCATCGCCAGAGGACGCACCGGCGCCCCAGCCGACCCCGCTCGCCCAGCCAGCCGACCCGGCACCGGAGGAGAACTGGGCCGCGCCGCAGGGCGCGTGGGCCCCCCAGCAGGATGCACCGACGCCCCCGCAGGGCGCGTGGGTTCCGCAGCCGGACGCGCCATCTCCGCAACAGGACGCACCAGCACCCCCACCGGAAACGTGGGCACCGCAGCAGGACACGGTGGCCGGGCAGCAGGACACGGTGGCCGGGCAGCAGGACACGGTGGCCGGGCAGCAGGACACGGTGGCCGGGCAGCAGGACACCTGGGGACCCCAGCAGGAGACCTGGGCCGCCCCGCCGGGCGCGGGCTTCGCCGCGGAGCCGGGTGCGGGCATCGCTGGGCAGCCGGGCCCCGGGCCGGAAGCTGGGAACGATCCCTTCGCCCACTTCTTCCGGGACTCCCCCGGCCAGCCGACCGAGCAGCAGGGCTGGCCCGACCAGCAGGGCGGCTGGGCCGACCAGCAGGGCGGCTGGCCCAACCCGCCGGAGGCGGGGTACGGCCCGGCGACGGTCTCCCAGCCGCCGCCCTACCCCGGCGGCGGCCCACCTGGTGAGGAGCCGCCGCGCCGAAACCGGGCCAGGGCGATCACGCTGCTGGCCGGCGTCGTCGTGGTGCTGGCGGCCGGCGGGGTGGGCGCGTGGGCGGCGCTCGGCGGCAAGGGGCACCCGAGCGCCCAGTCCAGCCACACCGCACATCACACCAGCACGCCGCACAGCAGCTCACCGCGGCCATCGACCAGCGCGCCGAGCAGTTCCCCGAAGCCCTCCCCCAGCCCCTCCGGGATGGTCGTGGCGGCTCCCGGGGTAACCGCGAAGAAGGGCGAGCGGACCGTGCTGGCCTTCCTGGACAGCTACTTCACCGCGATCAACACGCACAACTACCAGAAGTACTACGGGCTTCTCGACACCCAGCAGCAGCGGGACGTCACCCAGGGGCAGTTCGATTCCGGGTACCGCAAGACCCGGGACAGCCACGCCACCCTGGTCGCGCTGGGCCCGGTGGGAAGTGGCGTCGTCGCCGCCTCCGTCACCTTCACCAGCCATCAGCCGGCCTCAGACAGCCCCAGCCACACCAGCTGCACGAACTGGAACACCACGTTGTACCTTCGGCACCAGGGAGGCTCATACGTCATCGGGGCACCGCCAGCCAGCTATCACGCCTCGTACCAAGCCTGCTGACCTGGGGGCAGCGATGGGATTCAGCGTTCAGTCCGAAGTGGGTCAGCTCCGCCAGGTCATCGTGCACCGGCCCGGGCTGGAACTGTCCCGGCTCACCCCACGCAACGTCGACGAGCTGCTGTTCGACGAGATCATGTGGGCCAAGCGGGCCCAGGAGGAGCACGACGCGTTCGCCGCCACGCTGCGCAGCCGGGGCGTGCGGGTGCACTATTTCGGCCAGTTGCTGGCCGAGACGCTGGCGCTGGCCGAGGGGCGGGCGTTCGTGCTGGACCGGATCTGCGTACCGGAGATGCTCGGGCCGAATCTCGTCGCCCCGCTGCGCGCGCTACTCGACGGCCTGGCCCCAGCGGAGCTGGCCGAGGTGCTGATCGGCGGCGTGCTGAAGGAAGACCTCGGCCAGGCCGCGGCGCGCAGCCTCACCTGGGATCTGCTCGGGCCAGGGGACTTCGTGCTGCCGCCGCTGCCCAACCATCTCTTCCAGCGGGACGCCTCGTGCTGGATCTACCGGGGCGTGTCGGTCAATCCGATGGCCAAGCGGGCCCGGCAGCGGGAGACGCTGCACAGCCGGGCCATCTATCGCTACCACCCGATGTTCGCCGGGGGCGGCTTCGACTGGTACTACGGGCAGGACGACAACGGGCAGCCGCTGCCCAGCGTCGAGGGTGGCGACGTGCACGTGCTAGGCCACGGCGTGGTGATGATCGGCATGGGCGAGCGGACCACCCCGATGGCGGTCGAGAAGCTGTCCCAGGCACTGCTGGGCAGCGGCCAGGTCAGCGTGGTGATCGCCACCGAACTGCCGGCGACCCGGGCGATGATGCACCTGGACACGGTCATGACGATGATCGACCGCGGTACCTTCGTGCTCTACCCCTACCTCGACCCGAACCTGCGCTCGTGGTCGGTGACCAGCGGTGACGGGCCGAACGGGCTGCTGGTGCGGCGCAACGGTGACCTGTGGGAGACGATCGCCGAGGTGCTGGGCATCGACAAGCCGGTGGTGCTGAAGACGAACGGGGACGTCAGGGCGGCCGAGCGCGAGCAGTGGGACGACGGGAACAACTACCTGGCCGTGGCGCCCGGTGTCGTGATCGGCTACGAGCGCAATGTCACCACGAACACGATGCTCGCCGACCACGGCATCGAGGTGGTGGCCATCGCCGGCAGCGAACTGGGCCGGGGCCGCGGCGGCCCGCGCTGCATGACCTGCCCGATCGAGCGTGACCCGGCCTGACCCGGGAACACTACGCACGCCGCCAGCGTTTTCCGAACGGGATTTCAATTGGAGAACATGGTGGCACAGTGCATCTCGTGCGGGGCTGAACTGCACCCGGAGCGAGCCGAGAAATACAACTACTGCATGGCGCCCGCATGCCAGGAGAAGAACGTGAAGAGCCTCACCGTGGTCTCGGTGGGAATGAACAAGGCGGCCGACGAGCTGATGCTGCTGGACGAGCGGACCCGCGAGGGGCTGGCCAGCGGCCGGTACGCCGACCAGCGCCGCGGCTACGTCGGCCAGCTGGACCGGCTAGTGGACCCGTCCGCGGGCACGCCTGCCGCGGGCACGGAGCCGCGCGCCGCGGCGAAATCAGCACCGGAGCACGCCGCCAGCACGGCCACCGCGCCGCGGCCGGCGCGCCGGGTCACGGAGGACCGCCCGCGGCCAGCCACCCCCGCGCCGCGGCGCAAGGCATGGTCGGTGAAACAGGAGCGGCTCGCGGTGCTGTACAACCAGCAAGGGCTGCGGCCCGATGAGATCGCGCAGAAACTCGGCATCAGCAGGTACCTGGTGACGCAGATCATCCTGTCGGCCAGGAACCGGGGCAAGGCCTGACGGCTGCGCCAGTGCCCGGCGGCCACCCGGCGCCGACGGCCGCCACGCTGGTCAGGGACGCTGGTCAGGGACGCTGGTCAGGGACGGACCAGCGCGGCCAGCAGGGCCTGCAGCTTGAGCTGGGTCTCCTCGAGCTCGGGACCGGGCCGGGAGCCCGCCACCAGGCCGACACCGGCGTACATCGAGGCGCGCTTGCCGTCCACGTCGGCCGACCTGAGCCCGATGGCCCAGCTGCCGTCGCCGTGCGCGTCCATCCAGCCCACCGGGCCGGCGTACCGGCCGCGGTCGAACCCTTCCACCGCGTCGATGTAGGCCACTGCCTCGTCGGTGGGCGTGCCACCGACCGCCGGGGTGGGGTGCACGGTGGCCACCAGCTGCAGAGCGCTGGGCACCTCCAAGCCGGCCGGTACCGTGCTTGCCTGCGCTGGGCTTGGGGACAGCACGCCGATCAGCCGGGTGGCCAGGTGGCAGACGTTGCGTAGTTCCAGCACGGTGGGCTTGTCCGGCACGTCCAGGCTCGCGCACAGCGGGCCGAGGCTGCGGCGCAGGCCGTCGATGACGTAGGCGTGCTCCCTGCGCTGCTTGGCCGAGGCGAGCAGGCCCGCGATGAGCGCCTCGTCGTTGGCCAGGTCGCCGCTGCGGCCGATGGTGCCGGCCAGCGGGTGGCTTTCCACCCTGTCGCCGTGCCGCTCGATCAGCAACTCCGGGCTGGCGCCGATGAAGCCGTCGATCCGGAAGATCATGCAGGTCGGGTACAGCGCACGCAGCCGGGACAGCACGTCGGGGATGACGAACGGCCGGTTGGCCGTCACATCGACCTGACGGGCCAGCACGACCTTGCCGAGCCCGCCGGCGGAGATCCGGTCCACCGCGCCCGCGACGATGTCGCGCCAGACGCCGTGGTCCAGCACGGAGGTCAGGGTGAACTCGCTGGGCGCGGGCCGGGGATCGGTGAACCCGCCGAGTGCGTCGGCGGTCATCCGCTCGGCCAGCGCCTCGGTGGACGGGCCGTCGTCCGGGCCGGTGATCGTGGTGATCCAGGCTTCGCCATCGCGGCGGCCGATCACGACCTGCGGGACGACGAGCGTGCCGGGGGCATCCCGGACGAAGGGCAGCGCGCCGAGGGCCACCGCGCCGGTGCCGGGCCCGGTCAGGTTGCCGGCCCGCCGGATGGCGGCCAGTGTGCCCGCCACCCCGGCCACCGCGCCGGGGTCGGTAAGGCCACGGGGCAGGTCGATGCGCAGCGCGGTACCCCGCCCGGCCAGCCCGGAGTCCTCCTGGTGCCACAGTACGCCGTCGCTGCCCGATGCGGCGAGCAGGTCCAGTTCTGCCGCATCGACGCCGGTGCCGTAACCGGCGAGGCGGGTGGTTGTGGCAGTGAGCCGGCCGGCTCCTGGGGCGCTCGGTGACCTCGGCATTGGCTCATTCTCCCATCCCACCCGAATCAGTTTCGGTCCGGCCGGCATCCAGGCCAGCGCCTCACTCATGATCGCGGACAGTTCTAGGTGTGATAGGGCGATCGAATAAATCCTCACACTCGCTGATCACCCCAGCCCGCCGGCTGGTCATCGAGTGGACCGCGCAACTGTGACAACCAGCAGCGACGCTACCGGGACGACCCCGAACGCGCGAGACCCACCGCCACCCGTGGCCCTTCGGTCACACGGAAGCCAGCACCTACAGGCGGCCGGCCCACCCACCCACCCCCCTGGCGCCGGAACCGGCTGGACGGCCCTGACGGGCCGCCCAGCCGGCGCCAGGTCAAACCCACAAAGGCGCCCCACGGGCACAGTGCTCACTAGCGTGACCTGCGGTCACGCAACCCAACCACGCCAACAAAGGGATCAGCACAGCACGAGAAAGAGGCGTCCTCAGGCACGAGAACACCCACCCTGCAATATTCACCCAACCCGTGCAGGCCGCTCAGGTCAGGTCGACGGCACCCGCCTTCACCTTGTCGGTGAACGCCTGCCAGTCCTTCGGCGCAATGACCAGCGCCGGGCCGTGCGGATCCTTGGAATCGCGGACAGCCACGGCACCCGGCAGGCCACGCGCGACCTCCACGCACCCGCCACCGTTGTTACCGCTGTAGCTGGCCTTGCGCCACGTCACGTGGCTGAGGTCCATGATTTTGCTGCTTCCTCCAGTAGCGCCAGCGAGGCGGCCCGGGGCTCCGCCTCATTCCTCAGCGTATCCCAGGTCAACTCCAGCGCTTCCAGGTCTTTAGCGTTGCTCACCGGCACCCCCCCGCACCTGCCCTTCCTGGTAACCCAGGCACGGCGCGTCCTCGAAGTCCGCCATCGCGAAACCAGCGCCGTTCAGGCCGGTATGCGCGCCCGCCGAAGCGCGGATGACCTCAATCACGATATTCGGCTGCCCCGCCGCCTCGATCAGCCGGTTCACCTGCTCCAGCATCACGTGCCGCCCACCGACCGGCCGCCGCAGCACCCACTCATCAACGATCACCCACAGCGGCGGGGGGACATCCCGGCCCAGGACTTCCTGCCGCTTCAGCCGCGCCGCGACCTGCGCCTCAATCTCCCCGCCGGTAATGCCAAACCGGGTGCGGAACACCGCCCGCGCATACTCCTCGGTCTGCAGCAGGCCAGGGACCAGATTCGGCTCATACCAGCGCAACCGCCGAGCCACCGCCTCCTTCTCCGACCAGTCCTGGAACCAGGCCGGGTGCACCTGGTAGCTCATCCCATCCTCGAACTGATCCCACAACTCACACAGCGCGCCGTTCGTGTTCAACGCCGCCACCCCGTCGATATCCGCCGTGGTATCTCGCGTCGGCACCCGCCAGCCGTTCTCATACGCCGCGATCGTCTTCCCCGACACATGCGCCGCCGCACCCAGCTGATCTTGCGTCAAGCCCGCTTTCACCCGGTAAAAGCGAAGCATCCTGCCGAACACCGCACGCGGCGTCCCTGCCGGGCTGGGCTCTTGCGGAGGCATCCTGGCCGGTCCTTCCTACAGCGCCCCCACGCCCCTTCGGGAGAGGGCTACAGCCTGCGGATGAGGGCTACAGCGGCCAGGCCCGCGCTACATCGCCAGTGTTCGGCCCAGCCATCTACCCAGCGTAGACCGGCCACGACAGGCTGTGCAGTGCCCACAGCCACACAGAAGGAACGGACCCATGCATACCGACGGCGACGGAATAGCCAACCTGGAACAACTCGGCGCAGAAGTAGCCGCGCTCGGCTATCACGCCAACGTGCGAACGCTGGCCGGCCGGCTCCCCTACCTGGACGTCCGCAACTCCCACGCGAGCGTCCCCACCGAGAAGGTATACGCCCAGGGAGGCTCCTTCTGGTGGTCATGGGCCGAGCGCATCGCCGGCTGCGACCAGATCAGCACCGCCGCCGCCATCCTGGCCCGCGTGCTCCGCACCGCCGACGGAAAGTAACAGCGTGCCCAGCCACGACGGCGACCCCACCCTGGCCGACGTGCAAGCCGCACACCCAGCCTGGCACTGCTGGCGCGCCCCCTCCGGCCTCTGCCACGCCCGCCGCACCGACGCCAAGCCGAGCGACCCGGAAGACGAGACGTTCGTCACCAGTGAAGACCCGCTCGACCTGCGCGACCAGATCCGCCGCGCCCAAGCCCTCACCGACTGGTGAGCCACCCCACAGACCGGCCGCGCGGCCGGCCCGGCGCACACACCCCGGCCGCGCGGCCCACCACCCCCTACCGGCCCGCCGACGTCATCCGCGACCTCGTCACCCTCCTGCGCGGACACGGCGTCACCCGTCTGTACTGGTCCGCCTGCGCCCTACTCGCCGTACTCTCCGTGACACCCACACTCACCGTCTGGTGTGACGGCAGTTCCCTGCGGTGGCAGCACGCCGGCACCGGCACCACCTGGCCCGCCGACGACACCGACGGAGCCGCCGCCCGGCTCGCCCGCCTCGCCCGCCCCTAGTCACGGCCCCGTCGCTTCCGCGCCAGCCAGCCGGCCAGCGCGGCAATCCCAGCCCGCACAGACGCCTCACAGCGGCCTCCCGGGAAGTCCAGCGATCCCAACACCTCACCGTGGGGCGTTACCGGCCACCTTCAAGCTCGAACCGGGCGGCAATCTTGCGGTAGAGGTCCATGACCTCATCGGGTGCGTCGAGATGTTTTGCTGCGAAGTAGGCCCCCACCCTGGGCTTGTGCTTCTTCCCGACTTCTGCCTCCACCTCAGCGAGAAGGCTCGCATCCACACGTCCTAGATACGCTTCGAACTCTCCGAGCTTGCTGCCGTCGTTACCGAACTGGTCCGCGAGCGTGAACACGCCTAGGCGTTCCCAGAATTGGCGCCACAACGTGAAATCTTCCTGGTCATCAGGCCGCTCGTCGGGCCAGCAATCGCGGCGCCGCAGATGACCAGCGAGCTTGCTTTCAGGTCTTAGCGCCGGCCCGTCAGCAACGATGGCCCATGGCACACCGAACGCATCGAGGTACCGAACATAGGCGCCGAAGCTCGAATCCCCGTCGACGCTGACAACGGGGATGTTGGCCGATGCGGGATCGGGCAGATCGATACTTGGTGCCTGACGCCACCAGCGTGGCAGCGCGCCGACCTCGGTCTGCCCCTCGCAGAGGATCACTGCCCGGGCGAACAGGAGGCCACGCACATGTGTAGGCTCCAGCAGACTCAATTGCCGCAACAACTCGCCCGTGTCAAGTCCGCCGAACTGTGGCCGGCGGATCACCGATCCCGATCGTCCCGGGGCAACCCGGACGACCCGTTCCAGATCCCCGGGGTCCTCGACCGGAACGAGGTCAGCGCTATGAGTGATGATCATGTACTGGCCCGGCCCGCGCATCCGCGCGATCAGCCGTCGCTGCACTGTCGGTTCCAGATTGACTGCCGGTTCGTCCAGTACCGCGAGTTGTCCCGGCTCCCCACCCGGCAAAAGCACACTCAGCACCAGGGCTTCCTGAAAGCCCGCCCCGGACAGTTCCACAAGGCGCTCACCGTGCAACCCGGCCACTGTGGGCTCAATGATCATCCCAGGGTCGCCGGAGTCTTCTTGCGCCTGTTGCGCCGGCCGGGCGCGCACATCAAGGTCACGCCCGGTCAGGGCCTTGAAGGTCGCCTGGATCTTCGAGAAGCGCTCTCGCTGGTCGGGGTAACCGTTCTTCAGCCGGTGTAGCTCAGCAGCGACAGATGCGCCATCCCGCAGATCGGGCGGGCTGCCCAATTCACCCACTCGGAAGTGCCGCTTCAACGGCAGTCTCCGGTTATCGGTCAGCACGATCCCGCGTTGCAGTACCGCAGACATCACCTGGTCGAACCCGAAAGTCCTGTTCCGTGGGTCAGCACCCAGCGCAGAGCCAAGTTCCCGCATGCTTTCCGTGATGGCATCGGATGTTGAACCAGAACCAGCGGAGAAGGTGATCGGTTGACCGGTCTCCTGCAGCGCGACCCGGAAGTCCAACGAGGCGTCATCCTGTGGCTTGCTGCTCAGCAGCCAGTCCGTCAGGGGACCGGAACCACTCGCCTGTGGCTGGGCTACCGCCGGGCCCGGTCGTAGCTGGTACAGGTAATCCCCGGCTAGAACCACATGCCACGTATCGCCCGCATGCGTGAATTGCCAGGCTGCGAACCATGGCCGGGGCCTCGACGCATCATGATGGACAACAAGCACTCCCGACCACAGGGGCGCGAGCGTTTCCTCAGCGAGCCAAGTCCGCACCGTTTCGTCAAGCTCTTGGGGTGATGGAGAGTCGTTCGCCATGGAGCCAGATGCGAAACAGGCACACACGAAGGACCAGGTCAGATCCTGTTCCCAGAGTTGATCAAGTTCAATAGCCAGCTCTACCGCGAAGGAGCGAGCACCCTCATAACCTGCCTGCTCATACAGATCTAGCCGCTCCGCTGCAGGCTGATCCGCGGCCCGCCCGATCACAGCACGCGCAAGATCAAGACAGCGGCCCAGGTTCGACTTACCGGCCCCGTTCGGCCCAGTGACGACAGTCAGCCCAGGACCCACCTCAAGCTTGACCTGTCCTCCGAACGACAAGAACCCGGCAGCCTCAATTGACTTAAGCAGCACCTCGTCTCACCTCCCGTATTAAGTACGTACCGAGCGCCAAGCCTAGAGGCGGGCGGGTCCCGCACAGTGGGCGTCACAGTGGCCGCACACCGGCCATACGGGATGTGCGGTCGCTGTGCGGCCGCGCGTTTGACCTCCGCCTGCCCCTGCCTGCGTAAACGCTGCAAACGAGCGCTGCAGCCACCGTACCTGGCAGCAGGGTTATCCACATGATGTGTCCGCGTCGCTGCGTAAAGCTGGTGAAGAGTTGGTACGGTAGTTGTGCCGTTGAACCAGGCGCGGCGTTGGGTTTCGTCACCTTCACCGTCTCGCAGAGCATTTGGCCGACTTATAGCGTGCGCTTGGCCTCGCCTCTCACGTATGGGGCGCTTTAATACTTCCGGTCTGCGATCAGATAACTCGACTGGAAATCTTTGCAGCCGATCCATAGCTGTTTGCAATGTCTTTAGCTCTTGTCCGATTCGATCAGACACTTCCCCAATCCTAGGAGGCCGCAGTAGGCCTAGGGTGTCTAGGCTGCCGAATCTATTTAGATCTGGCCAATACATGAGCGCATTTTGGACCTCAGCTTCCCAGGCCTGGACATTTCTCAATAGATCTGAGCCCGCCTCCTTATCTGAGTTCGCTTCCGACTGAATGCCGCTTCGCAAGTCGCACCCTCTTTCGTGCAACTCCCGAAGGCTCTTGTCTCTTTTAGAGTAGTAGGCTTCTAGTCCAGCATGAGGTCTTGCACTGGCAATCTGATCGGCATCGGACTTAGGGTTTCTCGTATCATCATTTGCGGCACTCTCCAGTACCTTTAGCTGGTATTCGAGTCGCCCGAATGCCTGCCCAGAAATAGGTCTACTCACATCAACATCGGGAGCCTTCTGAAAGAGGGAAAGTATTTCATGCTGATTAGTAAGTGCCTCATTTACATCACCCTCCCATCTCACAAGCCTTCCTGGTATGCCGATGGGCAAGAGGCGATTTGTACCCCACCAGGCCATGTGGTTGCCTATGTTTGCCAACAATCCCTTGCCATCTGCGAATAGCTTACTGACAGATGGTGGTGGAGATGTTGACAAGGCTGTCTGCTGGCTACGCAGTAGTCGTTGGTACTTGATCTGCCAGCGCAGCATTTCCCCGAGAGCCCACGTTGCGAGCACGGCCACAGCAACCAGCAGCCACCAGACTGCACCTTGATGGTGGGGTTGCCGGGCATAGCCGTACACGGCAACGCCGGTCGCCACCAAGCCAACTGCCCCATAGCCGATGCGCCACGGTGACCAGCCTTCATCGAGCCACCGTTCGAAGGCGTGTATCTGCATGGCTATATCGTATGGTCAACGGGTTCGGTTGTAGGTCAGGCGTTGGCCACTCATCTGAGTCGATCACAGGGCATGCAGGTGTGGTGCTCCGCCTCGCTAGGACGAGCCAAGGCCCCGTCCCTCAGCTAACCCCTTGCAGCGCCACCATCGGTGGAATCGTCGTCGATTCGTCGTATGTCCAACAGCCGGAATGCGCGGGTCTCCTGACCGGTCGTTGCGGACCACCGTGTGGTCTGCTCAGCAAGCACAGTGACCCGGTGATTGTAATAGCGACCCAACCCGGCTGTGGTCTGGTCGTCAACCGATAGCCTGAGGCGACCCTGGTCTTCTGTCTGTAGCTCGGCTTTTGCAATTTTACTAACGGTGATCAATGTACCAACCAGTTCTACAAGTCTTACATCGACCTCATTCAACTTGATGGCATTGCGAATTACTTTCGCTGACCGGCGTTGCAGCGAAGCCCGGCGGCGCTGACCGCGCGGGGAGCGCCAGGCGAAGTCCACGTCAATTTCATCTCGGACTACCTGGCTTACGAGTTCAGACAGATGCTTAGCCACCCTCGGGCCGAAACGGCGCAATTCCTCAGCTAGTGTCCCGGTCTCCAGTTCACCAGCCTCCGAGTGCTGCACGAGCGTAAAGAGTTCGCGCATGGCGCTATCTACCAGCGTCTCAGTTCCCGTGAGCTGCACCGCTTCGTTGCCAGATACTTCCTCGCCAGTACCGATCAAATGGAAGATTACCGACCCTGGCCGCACGTCAGGCGACAAGCGCAACTCAGTTGCCCTGAGAATCTGACCACGAAGGGGACCGTAAACAGTTTGCTGGCTCGTAAGCGCTTGGCCAAGCGATGCGATCGTCTCCTGGATAGCGCTAAGTATAGCGGCTGCCTCCCGGACAGGAATCTCCTGTCCTTGAACCCCAGGACCATGCAGGCGGATGTCGACTTCGGACCGGTCTGGTAGTACAACCTCGCCCAGGGTCTCGTGCAGTGACCGAATACTCAGCCGCGCCAGTTCCTCGGGATCACTAACCGGCTCGATATCGGCCGCCAAGACTTGACGGCGTAGTTCCTCAAAGCGCTCATCACGGGTAGCCACTGAGGGGCACCTCCAGATAGCCACGTCGTGGTGGCGCATCGGCGGGTCCAGGCGGGACGGTTGGGGGGTTGCACCTCTGTCGTTGCCAGAAGTCATCCCAGTGACCGCGCATCCAGTAGTAGTTGTCTCCTTCGCCGTTGCGCCCTGGGCTCTGGGGTTGTGGTATGCATTCCCAAGCGACAACATAGCTATCCAGCTTGAGGCCAAGCTGAGCCTTGACTTGGCCGCCAGTCGCGAACAAGGTGATGATCTTCTGCTCGTCTGGGCTGCGGGTGCGCATGTCGGCACCGTTGATCACGAAAGTCGCATCAAGATCATTTTGGTCAACCTTGCTCGTTGTGAAGCTGCCGCCCAGCCAGGCAGCGTGGACTGTCACAGCACTCTCAAGCAGACGAGCACCCTGCTGCCAATCACGCCAAATCCCCGTCCGCGTTGCCGAGGTGGAGAACTCTGCCGCTTCCACGAAGACAGCCTCAGCCTCGGACTCAGAGCACACGTGCCGCCCGAGCGGCAGTAAGCCAGTCGCTGGGTCTCGCGTTGGGACCACTAGCAACCCCCGCACCTAGTGAGTCGTTGCGTCTGCGCGAATAGTACGTGACCCGATGCGGCCCGCGCAGATGCCCCGCCATCGTCGTGTCGGCCGGAGTGATCGGGGTGTCCGCTCACAGTCCCCTCACAGTGGCCGCACAGCGGCCATACGTGGGGGCGGCCGCTGTCCGGCCGCGCGTTGCCTTCTGCTTGCCCCCTGCCTGCGTGAACGCTGCAAACGGGCGCTGCGGCCACCGTGCCCGACCTCACCCCCACCCCAAGGGGACCCGAGGGTGAGGTCGGGCACGGCAACCACAGCAAATGCAGCACACAGGCAGGGGGCAAGCTCCAGTCAAACGGCGGGAAGCTCAGGGAAGCCCGCTCCGTGGTGAATCGGTGGCGGATCCGTGGTGACCACGGATGCCGCGCCACCCGCACCGGCGGGACGCTGCCAGTCAGGGACAGCCCATGAAGGGCGATGACGGGGAGCGTGCAGACATGACCATTGAGAACGCGCCGCCGGGCACCATCCGCGCGGCCCTGCGCTACCGGGGCTTCCGCTGGCTGCTGGCGGCGCTGGCCGTGTCGCAGATCGGCGACTGGCTGTACAACCTGGCCTTGGTCGTGCTGGTGTACGACCGTACCCACTCGCCGCTGTGGGCCGGGGTGACCACGGCGGCCCGGGTCGTCCCGATGGTCGCGCTGGGCCCGCTGGGTGGGATCGCCGCCGACCGGCTGGGCCGCCGCCGCCTCATGATCGGCTGTGACCTGGCCCGGATGGCGCTGATGCTGCTGCTCGCCCTGGTGGCTGCGGCGCGGCTGCCGATCCTGCTCGCCCCGCTCATCGCGGCCCTGGCCACCGCGGCCGCCGCGCCGTATCTGCCGTGCACCTCCGCGATCACGCCGCGGGTGGTGGCGGATGACGCGGACCTGCCCGGCGCGAACGCGGCGCGCTCGGCGGTGACCGGGCTCGGCATCGTCGGCGGTCCGGCCCTCGGCGGCCTGCTGCTGCTGCTCGGCTCGCCCACGCTGGCCTTCGTGGTGAATGCGCTCACGTTCGGGTTCGCCGCGCTGTGCATCCCGGCGGTCGGCGGCGCCGCGGTGTTCCGCGCCAGCCGCCAGCCCGGGCGCCGGGTCGGCCTGCGGCACGACCTGGCCAGCGGCGCGGCGGCGCTGCGCGCCAACCCGGCGGCGCTGCGGCTGATCGGCGCCGACGTCATGTGCAGCGTGCTGTACGGCGCGCAGACCGTCCTGCTGCTCGCGGTGGCGCGCCGGGTCGGGCTGGGCGCGGGCGGCTACGGCTACCTGTTCGCCGGCATAGGGGTGGGCGGCCTGATCGGCACCGCGCTGGCCGGCCGGGCGATCCGCTGCCCGCACCCCCGCTACGTGCTGGCCGCCGCGCTGACCGTCGCCGGGTTGCCGATGTCGCTGCTCGCGGCGGTGCACTGGCCCGCCGTGGCCATCGGCCTGACCGGCCTGACCGGCACCGGCGCCCTGATCGTGGAGATCATGACCGAGACCTGCCTGCAGCGGACGCTGGACGAGGAGGTCTTCGGGCGGGCCTACGGCCTGGCAATCCCGGCGGCCCTGGCCGGCATCGTCGCCGGGTCGCTGATCGCCCCGCTGCTCAGCGGGGCGCTGGGTACGCCGGGTGCGCTCGCCGCCACCGGCGGCGCGGTGCTCTGCTATGCGGCCCTGCTGCTGCGCAGGCCGCGCACCGCCTCAGCCACCGCCCAGGTACACACTCCCGCACCGCAGACCGGCGCAGCCGTCAAGGCCATCACAGCCACCGCCACCACCGGCGGCGAGTAGCAGCCGACAGGCCGGGGTCAGACGTTCAGCCAGCCGCGTTCGCCGGCGATGCGCAGCGCCTCGGCCCGGTTGCGGGCCCCGGTCTTCTGGATGCAGGCGGACAGGTAGTTGCGCACCGTTCCTTCGGACAGGTAGAGCCGGGCCGCGATGTCGCTGATCATCGACCCGTCGGCGGAGGCGGCGAGCACGTCACGTTCCCGCTGGGTCAGCGGGTTGCCCCCCTCGGCGAGGGCGGCAGCGGCCAGGTCGGGGTCGATGACCCGGCCGCCGGCCAGCACCGTGCGCACGGTCTGCGCGAGCTTGTCCCCCGGTGAGTCCTTGACCAGGAACGCCGACACGCCCGACTCCATCGCGCGGCGCATGAACCCCGGCCGGCCGAAGGTGGTCAGGATCACGATCTTGACGTCGGGCCTGGCCCGGTGCAGTTCGGCGGCGGCGGTCAGACCGTCCATCCCGGGCATCTCTATGTCCAGCAACGCGACGTCGGCGGCGTGCCCGGTGGCCGCGGCCACGACCTCGTCGCCCCGGCCGACCTGCGCGACGACCCGGATGTCGTCCTCGAACGACAGCAGCGCGGCCAGCGCCTCGCGGATCATCGTCTGGTCCTCGGCGATCAGCACCCGGATGGCCGCGGCCGGCTCACCCGGCTGCGCCGGATCAGGTTGCCCGTTCACACCGGAACCGTAGCGCTGGCCGGTCACCTGCGTGCGGGTGGCACGGCCAGCGCCGGCGTGTCCGGCACGGTGACGGTGACCCGCAGCCCGGAGCCGCCGCGGCCCGCGGTGGCGGCGGGCGCGAACGAGAGCCGCCCGCCGAGCGCGGTCACCCGCTCGGACATGCCGTGCAGGCCGTGGCCGCCGGCCAGGCTCCCGGGCGGCGCTCCGGCCAGCCCTGCCGGGCCGTCCACAGGGCTGCCCGCCGCGCTGCCGGGCAGCCCGTGCCCGTCGTCGGACACTTCGACGGACAGTTCGCCGTCCCGCTGGACCAGCCGGATCTGGCAGTGCCTGGCCGCGGAGTGGCGGATTACGTTGGTCACCGCCTCGCGCAGGCACCAGGCCAGCGCCGCCTCGGCGTCGGCGTCGAAGGTGCCCGAGCGCAGGGTCAGGGCGGGGTCGTCCGCCAGGCCGATGCCCGCCGCCTCCAGGGCGCTGCGCGCGGTGATGACCTCGACCGCGAGCGTCGGCCGCCGGTAGCCGCTGACCGCCTCCCTGATGTCGTGCAGGGTCTGCCTGCTGACCCGGTTGATGTCGTCGGCCTCGGCGAGCACCCGGTCGCGCTCCGCGGATTCCGGCAGCCGGTCCAGCAGCCGGCGCATCAGGTCCGACTTCAGCGTGATCATCGACAGCGACTGCCCGGTCAGGTCGTGCATGTCCCGGGCCAGCCGCAGCCGTTCTTCGCTGGCGGCGAGTTTCGCCACGGTCTCCTTGGCCTGGCTCAGCTCACGCAGCAGCGAGATCTGGTGCCGCACCCCCGCCGTCGCCAGGCCGATGAACGCCACCGGCAGCAAGTCAGACAGGAACAACCCCATGTCGGCGTGCGAGGTCCAGGCCAGCACCGCGTAGCAGCCGGTGACCACGGCTACCGCGCGCATCGCGGGTCCCCGGAACGGGAACACCCAGCCGGTGGCGGACGACACGAAGATCCACAGCACGAGCCAGTCCTTGCCGTAGACGACGCAGGCGATCACGGCCAGCGCGCACAGACTCCCGTATCCCCAATGGGCTATCCGCGGCTGTCTCTCCCATACGGTCACGGTCACGAGGAACGCGCCGCAAAACGCCACGATGAGGATCACCCCGCCGGCGGCCCACAGCGCCGTGTGGTGATGGCCGAACAGGTTCTGCACCGGCTGGATGAGATAGAGGAACCAGACAGCGGTGAAAAAGTACCGCACCATCTGCACGCGCAGCGGCGGCGTCTGCAGCCAGACCCCCTGCGCCGTGCCCTGCCGGCTGGAGTCCGCCATCTGATCCGTCACCTCGCCGCCTTCGGTCACCTACATGCTGCCATCCCTGCGATGATCTGCGGCAGTGCCGAGCCTCCGGGGTCCCGGCATGACATATGTCATGGCCGATCGCTAGTCAGCCGGTGCCCGTCAGGCCGTACGGGCCAGCCGGAGCGCGGCGGCGACCAGCCGGTGTGCCCGCTCCCGGGCGGCCGGCTCGTGTGTCACGGTCTCGGCGACGAGCGCGTCCGGGTCAACGCCGGCCCGCTCGGCGTCCGCCCGGCCGCCGGCGTCCAGCCAGCCGCGCAACTGGGCACCGTCCACCTCCGGATGGAACTGAACGGCCAGGTGCCTGCCCAGAGTGAACGCCTGCACGCCGACCTCGTTGCGGGCCAGCACGCGGGCCTGCCGCGGCGGATGGCACTGGTCGCCGTGGAACTCCAGCCACGGGCCGGTCGGGACAAGCTCCGGGTCGTCCGTGCTGATCTTGGTCCAGCCGATCTCTTTCCTCGGTGCCGGGGTCACCCGGCCGCCGAACGCCGCGGACATCGCCTGTGCGCCGAAACAGATGCCGAGCACCGGCACCCCCGCCTCGTCCGCCCGGCGCAGCCAGGCCAGCTCGTCGGCGATCCAGGGCAGCTCCGGGTCATACACCGAATAGCTCGCGCCGAGCACGACGATTTGGCTGGCCTGCTCGGGCGCGGGCAGGTCCCCCTCCTTAGGGAACAGATGCACGGTCAGGCTCGCCCCGTGGGCGGCGAACGCGCCGCCGATGAATCCGGCCGAGTCCTCGACGTGATGGCGGGCAACCAGGACGTGCATGGGCGCCTTCCGATAGCCGGCGAGCTGGGTGTGCTCCAGGCAAAGACTGGTGTGCTCCAGGTTAAAGCTGCCCGCCCGCCGGGAACAGCCGAGCCTGCCCACCCGTTGCGCTTGCGTAGCCTGAGTACCCTCCCCCGAACCCTGCTCGCGTGAAGGTGGTCGTGCGTGGTTGTTCTGCTCCTTGTTGCCGGTGTGCTGCTCGTGCTCTTGGCGGCCGATCGCCTGGTCAAGGCCCGGGTGCGGGCCCGCTGGCGGCGGCAGATGACAAGCCGGCTGGCGGAGGTGACGGTCAGAGCGGACGATCAGCAGCAGCGGCGGGTGGCCGCGGCGCAGGCGAGCAAGGCGCTGACCTCGGTCATGCCCGCCATCAAGCGGCCCCCGCTGGGTCCGCCCGGTGGGCCGCCGAACGGCTCACCGAAGCGGCGCGGCGGCAACGAGCACACCGGCCCGCATGCCGCCCGCGGCTCCACGCATCCCGGCGGCCGGGCCTCGGCCTCAGGCGGCCGGGCCTCCCGGGCCGACCAGCAGCCTGGCCGTTCCGCGGACCGCTCCTAGGCCCGCCTCAGCTGACGATGGTCCTGGGTAGCGGGCCCGGTGAGCGGGACTGGGCGGCCGAACCCTCGGGCTGCCCGGCCGGGTGCTCGACCAGGGCGATGACCCGGCTGGCCATGAAGCGGGCGGTCCGCACCGGGGTGCCGGTGCGGGTCACCTCGCTGACCTCGATCACGCCGCGCCGGTTGGTGATGTCCACCCGCCGTCCGGCCCGGGTCGCGGACACCTCGTAGGTGCGGGCTCCGGCTCCCTCCCCGGCGTCGATCACGATCTCGACTCGGTCACCCTTCATCCGGCCTCCCGGTCTGCGATATCAGTTCGGCTGCATGCGTCAGCGCTCACTCTGGCCATCGGTTCCGGGCGGCCCTGCCTTGGGCGGCCCTGCCTTGGGCGGCCCGGCCTCGGGCCGTCCTGCGCTGCGGCGGGCGCGGGCGCGCCGCTTGCCCTCGTGCATCGCCACCACCCGGGCTATCGGGATGGCATGGCCCTCCTCGACCAGGGCAGGGTCCAGCGGCTGCGGGGCCGGCATCAGCTCCGCCCACGGATCGGCCCCGGCCAGCAGGCCAGCGGCGGTGTGCACGGTGAAGTCGGCCGGGGTGACCTGGTCGATCTGGTCCCAGGGCAGCGGGAAGGAGACTGGCGTGCCGGGCCGGATCCGCGGGCTGTAGGCCGCCACCACGGTCGCGCCACCGGCCCGGGTCGAGTCGAGGAACACCTTGCCGCCGCGGTCCTCGCGGATGAACGCCGTGGTGGCCAGCACCGGGTCGAGCCGCTCGGCCCGGGCCGCGATCGCCCGGGTGGCCGCGGCCACGTCCTCGATCCCCGCCTGCCCGTCCAGCGGCACGAAGACGTGCACGCCCTTGGCGCCGCTGGTCTTCACCGCGCCGGCCATTCCGGCCCCGGCCAGCGCCTCGCGGACCAGGTGGGCCGCCGCGACGGCCAGGCCGAACGCGTCCGGGGTGGGCGGGTCGAGGTCCAGCACCAGGTACGTGGGATGGGTCCAGTCCTCCGCCCGGACCAGGGTGGTGTGGTACTCGATGGCCCGCTGGTTGGCGAACCACAGCAGGGTGCGGCGGTCGTCGCACAGCGCGTAGGACACCTCCCGGTGCGAGCTCTCCGCCCACAACGTCACCGATTTCACCCAGGACGGCGTGTACTTCGGCAGGTTCTTCTGCATGAATGGCTGCTGCCCGCGGAGCACCCGGATGACCGACAGGGGGCGGTCGCGGAGCCCGGGCAGGATGCGGCCGGCCACCGCGTCGAGATAGTCCACCAGATCCCGCTTGGTGGCGTCCGCCCCGTCGAACAGCGGCTGGTCCAGGTTGGTGAGCGGGACTCCGGCCCGCTCCTCACCGGCACTCATCCGGCGGCCTCCGCTAACCTCGCCCCACGAACGGCATCGTGGTGGCGGTGATGGTGAGGAACAGCACGTTGGTGTCCAGCGGCAGCGATGCCATGTAGAGCACGGCGTCCGCGGCGTGCCGTGGGTCAAAGGTGGGCTCGGGCCGGACCGAGCCGTCGGCCTGCCGGGCGCCCTCGCTGATCGCCTGGGTCAGCTCGGTGGCGGCGTTGCCGATGTCGATCTGGCCGCAGGCGACGCCGAACGGGCGGCCGTCGAGCGCGATGGACTTGGTCAGCCCGGTGATCGCGTGCTTGGTGGCGGTGTAGCCGACGCTGCCCGGGCGGGGCGTGTGCGCGGAGATCGATCCGTTGTTGATGATCCGCCCGCCCCGCGGGTCCTGCGCCTTCATCATCCGTACCGCGTGCTGGGCGCACAGGAACGAGCCGGTGAGGTTGGTGTCCACCAGCCGCTGCCAGCCCTCCAGCGGCACCTCGTCGACCGCTCCCCCGGGCCCGGCCACGCCGGCGTTGTTGACCAGCAGATCCACCCGGCCCCAGCGCTCACCGACGGCGCCGAACAGTGCGGCCACCGACTCGGGCGCGGTGACGTCGGTGGGCACGGCCAGCGTGGCCTCGGCGGGCCAGCCGGCCACGGTCTGCCGCAGCGCGTCCTGGCGGCGGCCCGCCACGGCGACCCGCCAGCCGGCCTTCAGCAGCGCGTGGCTGGTGAACCGGCCCACCCCCGATCCGGCCCCGGTGACGACGGCGACGCCGCCCGATGTCATCCGCGGCCCCCTCAGCGGTCCAGCGCGCTGGGATCGGCGGGCACGTCGACCGCGTGCTCGGCCAGTGCGGCGAGCGGCACGACGTCCAGCGCCCGTTCGTGCGTGGAGGCCAGCACCACCGGGGCGGCGGCCCCGTCGAGATGCGCGCGCAGCCAGTTGATGGCGGTCACGCACCAGCGGTCACCCGGCACCAGGCCGGGGAACCGGAACCGCGGCACGGGGGTGCTGAGATCGTTGCCGATGTTCCGCTGGTGCTCGAGGAACTCGGCGGTCATCACCGCGCAGATCGTGTGGCTGCCCTGGTCTTCCGGGCCGGTGTTGCAGCAGCCGTCCCGGTAGAAGCCGGTGACCGGATCGTTGCCGCACGGCTCCAGGTCGCCACCCAGCACATTGCGCTCAGCCATGGCAGCCAGTATCGGGGCCGGCCCGGTCGGCCGACAAGCGCGGGCGGCTGCTTGACGCCCACCAGCCGGCGACGTACTACGGCGTTATGAGCGGCGATGTGCCACCCCCGCCCCGGGCAGGTGACCGGCCGCGCCGTGGCGACGGCAGCTACTTCACGGGGCCGGGCGAAGCCGAGGAGGTCAGCTTCGGCTCCTGGCGGCCCCGCGCCCGCTGGCGGCCCGGCTGGCTGCTCACCGCGGCCGCGGCCGCGGTGATCGTTGCCGCGGCCATCGTGGCGGCCGACGGGAGCGGGAAGACTGGAACCGGGAAGCACCCGCCCGTGCCGCCACAGCCTGCCCCGCTTGCCTTCGGCATGACCGATGTGGGCCATCCGCTGCTGGACGTGCGGGCTGGCTGGGAACTGTACGGGTACGGGCCGACCGGGGTAGCCCGGATCCAGTTCGCCCGCGGCCGGATCACCTGGACGGGCGTGCCCGCGCTGCAGAGCAGCGGGCCACTGGCACTCCTCGCCGCTGCCGGGGAGGTCATCATCCGGCCGATCGACGGCGTGCCCGGCTACGTCGTGCCGGACGGGAGCCATGCCCGCACCCTGACCGGTGCGCTCAGCCGCGGTGGCGCGGTGATCCCGGGACCGCGCCCCGGCACCGCGTGGGTCCAGCCCCGATTCACTGCCACGGCCCTGCAACTGACCCGGCTGGATGGCCGTGGCACCGGAGTGTCCCTGCGGCTGCCACCGGGCGGCCCGTGGCAGGTCAGCCCCGACGGCCGGGGGTACGCGCTGCTCAGCGGCGTCGGCACGGGTGCCGTCTACGACGTGCGGCCCGGCAATACCCGGCGGGTGACCGGGACGCTGGTGGCGGCCGGCCCGACGCGGTGGCTGGTCGCCGACTGCCACAGCCAGCGGCGTTGCACGTACGCGGTGATCGACACCGGGACCGGAACCCGCCGCACGCTGCCGGGCCGGACACCGGCGCCCGTCTCGATGAACGGTGTCATCGCACCCGACGGCTCGACGGCGGCCGTCTTGCGGGCCGTGGGCGGCCGGCTGCGGCTGCATCTGATCAGCCTCGCGTCCGGCGCGGACCAGCCGGTCACCATGTCCCTGGACCGGGACGCGGAGAATGGGCAGACCCTCGCCTGGTCGCCGGACAGCCGGTGGCTGTTTGCCATCAACCGGTACGGCGGGCTGGCCGCGGTCAACGCCGGCACCCACCGCGCGGCAAGCCTCGGCGTCGCCCTCCCGCCACTGACCGCACTGGCGGTGCCCGGAACGGGAGGATAGGACCGGCCCGGGTTACCGGTGCCCGGCCGTCACACCCCGGCCCGGCCGGAGCCGGCGGCCCGGCCTGATGGCCCGGATGACCGCCAGCGGGCCGAGCCCGGTGATGAGCAGCGCCAGCCCGCCGGGCACCAGCATGGCCATCCGCAGCGAGGTGGCGCCGGCCAGCGGCCCGATCACCGCCGGCCCGGCCAGTTCCCCCGCGTAGCCGCACATCGCCACCCGGGACAGCGCCCGCCCGACGCCGCTGTCCAGCGCGCCGACCGCGCTGAAGACGGCGGGCACCACGGTGGCCAGGCCGAGCCCGGCCACCGTCCACGCGGCGAAATCGCAGGCCAGAGCGCCGGCCGACAGCGAAGGGGCGAGCAGCACAAGCAGGAACCCGCCGACCGCGGTGCCGCCCGCGACGGCCATCGCACGCACCGGGCCGAGCCACCGCCGTGCCCAGTCGCCGGTCAGCCGGCCGATGGTCAGCGCGGTGGCGAACACCGTGTAGACCAGCGCGGCGGTGGACGGCGCCGCGTGCAGTTCCCTGATCGCGTGCAACGGCGCCCAGTTGTACGCCGCGCCTTCGCAGATGAACCCGGCCGAGGCCACCAGCCCGAGCAGCGCCACCACGCCGCGCCGCGGCCCGGCTTCGGGGGCAGCCGTGCCCGCCGCCGGGGCGGCGATACCGGGCTCGCCCGGCGGCAGCAGCAGCGGACCGGGCAGCACGAGCAGCACCGCCGACGCCACCGCCCCGCCGGCGATCAGCGCCGGGTCGGCCGCCCCGAAGTGCAGCCCGGCGGCGATGACCACGCTGCCCAGCACGCCGCCCACGCTCCAGAACCCGTGGAACGCCGACATGATCGACCGGCCGTAGCGCTGCTCGACCGTGATGGCGTGCGCGTTCATCGCCACGTCCAGCGACCCGATGCCGGCGCCCAGCACGAACGCCGCGGCGAGCAGGCCAGGGAAGCTGCCGGCCAGCGCCGGGCCGAGCAGGCTGATCCCGGACAGCGGTGCGCCTACCCGCAGCACCGCGCGGCTGCCCCGCCGGTCGCAGAGCCGGCCGGTCAGCGGCATCACCGCGACCGCGCCCGCCGCGGCCAGCAGCAGCACGATGCCGAGCCGGGTCTCGCCCACGTGCAGCCGGGTGCTGATGGCCGGCAGTGAGGTGCTCCACAGCGAGCAGATCACCCCGCACAGCGCGAAGATCCAGAACACCGCCAGCCGGGCCTTCCGGTCGGCAGCCACCGGGCCAGCCGTCACGGCCGGTCAGCCAGATGCGCCTCAGCGGTCGGGTGCAGCGCGGGCCGGTAGCCGGCGGCCAGCACCGCGACGCTCGCGCGCGGGGTCAGCACAGTGACCTCGCCACCGCCCGGCCGGTCCCGCCGCTCGGTGTAGCCGCCGTGGCTCCAGGCCAGCAGGCCGGAGCCGAGGACCAGCCAGGGCCGGCCGTCCAGCTCGGCCATCGCCCCATCGGGCAGCCCGGCCAGCGGCGCCCGGTACGTCCGCCGCGCCCCCGGGCCGGCCAGCCGGTCGGCGTGCAGCCTGACGTCCATCGCCGCCGCGCTGGGCGGCTCGCCGGGCCAGACCGTGCCCCAGGCCCGCTTGAACGCCTGGTAGCGGTCGCGGCGGCATTCCCCGCACGGCCGGTGCCCGGCGGCCAGGCCGGTGGCCTCGTCGAGGAAGTACAGCTCGGTCAGCCGGCCCGGCTGCCACTGGGTCCGCCGCCTGCCCTTGAAGGCCAGCACGCAGATCAGCCACAGCCGGCCACGGGAAAACCGGGCCAGCTGGCCCCGCGCGTCCAGCAACTGGCCGCGATTGCCCCAGAACATGCCGCGGTCGGGGACCGCCGCCAGCTCGCCGTACGGCGTCACCCGGTTCTGCCGGGGCATCACCCGACCCCGTTCGCTGCCGGCAAGGTCACCGCACCAGTTTTACTCGATGACGTCACGGCCGGCTGGCCCGAAAACGACCAGGTGGTCCAGCACCGGAGCCGGGTTACCGGACCACTCGAGCGCGGCCAGCTGAGCCCGGCTGCGGCGGCCCATCCGCCAGCGCAGCGCCTCGAACCTGGTGGTGGCCAGGCCCAGCGTGCCGTCCCGGTCCGGGCCGACCAGGTATTCGCCGTCCTCCACCACGACCCGCACCGGGACCGGCGGGTCGAGCCAGCCGAGCAGCGCGTCCGCGCATACCCGGACCGCCTCGCTGTCCCGGGCCCCGGGCCGCCCGATGGCGCTGCGGATGTCCTGCTCGTGGCTGGTGATGTCCAGCACCGCGGGCCACACCGCGGACCTGCCGACCAGCTCGGCGAACCGCGGCACGGCCTGCTCCCAGGTGGCGAGCATGCGCCCGGCGTCGTGCCCGGCGAACCTGGCCACCTGCGCGGCCGTCCACGCCTCGTCGGGCGGCCCGGTGAGCCGCCCGGTCAGCACGTCCTCGGGGATCGCGGCCAGGTGGGCGAGCACGTCGTGCACCGACCAGCCCGGGCAGGCCGGCACCGGGGCAGCCAGGGCGGCCTGGTCCAGCCCGGCGGCCAGTGCCGCCAGCCGGGCGTGCCCGTCCAGGTAGAGCCGCCCCAGGTCCGGGGTGGCTGTGCCGTCACCCACCGCTCCACCCTACGTGCCGGCGCCGGCCCGCGGCAGCCGCTGTGCCATCCTGTCGGGATGCCGCGCGTGACGGATCTCGGCATCCGGATCGGCCGCCTGCCCGCCGGGCCCACCGGGTCCGTGCTGGACGTCCCGGGCGTGGGCGTCGGCCACGCGACCGTGTGGCGGGACGAGCCGGAACCGCCCGCCGGGCGGGGTGCCGCCCGGACCGGGGTGACCGTGCTGCTGCCGGCCGCCGATGTCTGCACCGACCCGGTCCCGGCCGGAGGAGCGGTGCTGAACGGGGCCGGCGAGTGCACCGGCTTCCTGGCCATGGCCGAGTGGGGGATCATCGCCAGCCCGGTGTTCCTCACCTCCACCATGCAGGTGGGCCGGGTGTACGACGCCGCCTGCCAGCTGATCACCAGCCGGCTGCCTGCCATCGGGGAGGAGGTGGTGATCCCGGTCGTTGCCGAGTGCGACGACTCCTACCTGAACGAGGTCCGCCGGATGCAGGTGGAGCAGGCCGACGTGGCGGCCGCCTGGCAGCAGGCGGAGGAGTCCGCCGGGTCGGCCGCCCCGCCCGCCGAGGGCGCGGTGGGCGCCGGCACCGGGATGCGCTGCCTGGGCTGGAAATCCGGCATCGGCACCGCCTCCCGGGTGGTCCCGTCCGGGCACACCGTGGGTGTGTTGCTGCTGACGAACTTCGGTATTGCTGAACGGCTGACGCTTGCCGGCCGCCCGGTCGGCAGACTCCTGCCGCGGCCACCGGAACCCGCCGAGCGGGCCGGCGGGGAGGGTTCCTGCATCGGCGTGGTGGTGACCGACGCGCCGCTGGACCACGCGGCGTGCACCCGGCTCGCCCGCCGGGTGGGGCTGGGCCTGGCCCGGACCGGCTCGGTGGCCGGGCACGGCAGCGGAGAGATCTTCCTGGCCTGCGCGAACGGTGTCCGGGCCGACCGGAGCGGCCGGGTGCACTGGACGGCGCCGCCCGTCGAGGGCGCGGACCTGAACCCGTTCTTCGAGGCCGTGGTGGAGGCCAGCGAGGAAGCGGTGCTCAACTCGCTGCTGATGGCCCGGACGGTGACCGGCCGGGCCGGCCACACCGAGCACGCGCTGCCCGTCGATGAACTGCGGCGGGTCCTCGCCGGACGCTAGGGCGCAACCGAGGAGGCACAGGTGACCGCGGATGTGCCGCTGGTGCTGGCCCTGGACGACCCGGCCGCCACGGTGGCCACGGCCGGCGGCAAGGGCGCCTCGCTGGCCCGGCTGGCCCGGGCCGGCCTGCCGGTGCCGCCCGGGTTTCACCTGACCACGCGCGCCTACCTCGGCTACCTGGCGCAGGACGGCCTGCGCGAGCCGGTCGGTGCGGCGGTGTCCGCGGTGGATCCGGCCGACCCGGCCACGTTCGAGGTGGCGTCGCGGCGGATCACCGAACTGTTCGCCGCGGTGCCGCCGCAGGCCGAGGTCACCGCCGCCGTCGCGGAAGCTCTCGCCGGTCTGGCGCATGGCGCGGAGCCGGTCGCGGTGCGGTCCTCGGCGACCGTGGAGGACCTGGCCGGCGCGTCGTCGGCCGGCCAGTACGCCAGCTACCTGAACGTGCGCGGCACGGACGAGGTGACCGCCGCGGTGCGGCGCTGCTGGGCGTCGCTCTGGACGCCGTGGGCGATCGGTTACCGGGCCCGGCACGGCCCGCTGGCTGGCGTGGCCGGCCCCGGCGCGATGAGCACCGGCGCGGGAGGCCCGGCCGCGGTGAGCATGGCCGTCGTGGTGCAGCGGTTCGTGCCCGCCGACGCCGCGGGCGTGCTGTTCACCGTGGACCCGGTGACCGGCCGCCGGGACCGGGTGGTGATCAACGCGAACTGGGGCCTGGGTGAGTCGGTCGCCAGCGGCCAGGCCACCCCGGACACGGTCACCGTGGACCGGGCCAGCGGCGCCGTCACCGGCTGCGAGCTGGGCGGCAAGGAGGTGATGACGGTGCCGGACGGGTCCGGCACCCGCGAGCAGCCGACCCCGGACGGCCAGCGTGCGGCCGCGGTGCTGACCGACGCGCAGGCCGGCGAGCTGGCCCGCGCCGGGCTGGCCATCGAGGACCTGTTCGGCCAGCCGGTCGACGTCGAGTGGGCCAGGGCCGGCGATGATCTGTTCGTCGTGCAGGCCAGGCCGGTCACCAGGCAGCCCGCCAGCCCGTCCGGTACCGTCCCGGCTGGCGAGGAGTGGAACGACAGCCTCGGCGGGGACTGGCTATGGACCAACACCAACCTCGGTGAGGCCATCCCAGACGTGATGACCCCGGTGACCTGGTCATTCGTTGAGCTGTTCATGGCGCGGGCCATCTCGCCGCCGCACGTGCCCGGCTACCGCGGCTTCGGCCGGATCGGCGGCCGGTTCTACGTGAATCTCAGCATGTCCGTCGCGATCTCCGGCGCGGCGGGGGTCTCCGGCAAGCGGTTCCTCGCGCTGACCGAGCCGGTCTTCGGCAAGCTGCCGCCCGGCGTGCCGGTGCCGCGGGCCCGGGTGCCGCGGTGGACCGTACTGCGGATGATGATCAGCCTGACGATCGCGAACACCCGGCGGCTCCGGGCCGCCGCCAAGCGGATGCCGGAGTTCCTGGCCGGCTCGCCCGGCCGGTGCGACCGGCTGCGGGCCGACATCGCCGCGGCCGCCGGCCCCGGCGCGCTGGTCATGCTCTGGCGTGACCAGGTCCAGCCGCTGTACCTCGAGGCCTCCGACATGCTCTCCGCGGCGGGCGCGGGCAGCCAGGCCCTGGTGCTGGTGACCGCGCCCCGGCGGCTGGCCGCGCGGGTCGGCCGGGACGACGCGGCCCTGCTGCTGTCCGGGCAGCAGGACGGCGCGGCCGAGCTGGCCAGCCTCGGCCCGGCGCTCGGCCTGGCCCGGCTGGCCCGCGGCGAGATCGACCAGGCGGAGTTCATCCGCCGGTACGGCCACCGCAGCCCGCACGAGATCGAGATGTCGGTGGCCCGCCCGGCCGAGGATTCCGGCTGGATCGACCGGCAGCTCGCCGCGGTGGCCGGCGCGCCGGCGGCCGCGGACGCCCTGCTGGCCAGGCAGCAGGAGGCCCGCGCGGCGGCCTGGCAGCGGCTGGCGGGCCAGAACCCGAAGAAGGTGGCCAGGGCCCGGACACTGGCCAGGCGCTGGTCGGCAGCGGCCCGGGCCCGGGAGGCGGCCAGGAGCGAGCTGGTGCGGGCGATGTGGGTGCTGCGCGCCTGGGTGCTGCGGGCGGGCGAGCTGACCGGCCGCGGGGACGGCATGTTCTTCCTCGGCTGGCCGGAGATCCTGGCCGTGCTCGGCGGGGACACCGGGCCGCTGGCGGCGGTGCCGGCCCGCCGTGAGGCCTACCGGACCTACCGGGCGCTGCCGCCCTATCCCGCGCTGATCCGCGGGCGGTTCGATCCGGTCCGCTGGGCCGCGGACCCGCGCCGCCGCACCGACTACTACGCCGAGCACGATTCCGCTGGCCCCAGCAGCAGCCAGCACAGCACGGGCCGGCACAGCACCGGCCGGCACAGCACCGGCCGGCCTGGTCCCGGGGAGCCAGGGGCGGTGCCGTCCGGCGGCACGGTCACCGGGTTCCCCGGGGCGGCCGGCGTGGTCGAGGGTGTGGCCAGGGTGCTGACCGCCGCCGAGGACGCCGGCCAGCTCGGCGATGGCGAGATCCTGGTGACCACGACGACCAACGTCGGCTGGACGCCGGTGTTCCCGAGGGCCGCGGCGGTGGTGACCGACGTGGGCGCGCCGCTGTCGCACGCCGCCATCGTGGCCCGCGAGCTGGGTATCCCCGCCGTGGTCGGCTGCGTCGACGCGACCATGCGGCTGCACACCGGCGACCGGGTCCGGGTGGACGGTGGCCAGGGCACCGTGCGGGTGCTGCGGCGGGCCTGAGGGTGCCGGTGCCCGCGGGTGGCCGACTGCGGTAAGAAAGTCAGCATGACTGCGGCATCGGGTGAGCTCAGCGGGCGCACGTTCCTGGTCACCGGGGGCAATACCGGCATCGGCCGGGCCACCGTGGCCGTCCTGGCCGGCCGGGGCGGCAGGGTGTTCCTGGCCTGCCGGTCGGCGGATAAGGGCCGCGCTGCGGCGGCGGACATCGCGGCCGCCACCGGCAACGACGCGGTCACGTTCCTGCCGCTCGACCTGGCCGATCTGGCCTCGGTGCGCAGCTGCGCCGAGCAGTTCCTGGCCCGGGACGAGCCGCTGCACGTGCTGATCAACAACGCCGGGGTGGCCGGCCGGCGCGGCGTCACCGCCGACGGCTACGAGCTGGCGTTCGGCGTCAACCACCTGGGGCACTTCGCGCTCACCACGGCGCTGCTCGGCCGGCTCGCCGACAGCGCCGCGGCCCGGGTGGTCACGGTGGCCAGCGACGCCCACACGCAGGCCCGCGGTGTGGACTTCGAGGCGATGCGGCGGCCCACGGCCAGCTTCACCGGCATGCCGGAGTACGCGGTGTCCAAGCTGTGCAATGTGCTGTTCTCGGCCGAGCTCGCCCGGCGCGTGCGCGATCAGGGCATCACCAGCTATTCGCTGCACCCTGGCGTGGTCGCCTCCGACATCTGGCGGCGGGTGCCGTGGCCGGTCCGCCCGCTGATCAAGCTCCGGATGATCTCACCCGAGGAAGGGGCCAGGACCACGCTGCACTGCGCGGCCTCGGCCGGCGCCGCGGCGGAGACCGGCCTCTACTACGAGAAGTCCCGGCCGCGCGAGCCCGGCCGGGCCGCCACCCCGGAGCTGGCCAGCGAGCTGTGGGAGCGCAGCACAGCCTGGCTCGGCGGCTAAGCCGGGATGCCTGCCCCGGAAATCCACCACCCAGAGCATTCCCTTAAGGAACTTGTACTGCTATCGTTAGTTCCCTAAGGAAACTTCACGGCACTTCGTGACGGGAGACTCATGATGAGCAGGCCACCGGTCGTCTCGGAGCAGGAATGGCAGGCCGCCAGCGCGGCCCTGCTGGCCAAGGAGAAGCGGCTCACCCGCGAACTCGACGCGCTGGCCGCCGAACGGCGCAGGCTGCCGATGGTCGCGCTGGACACCGGCAAGTACCGGTTCACCGCGCCGGACGGCAGCGCCACCGGGCTGACCGGGCTGTTCGCAGGTCACCGGCAGCTGGTCATGTACCACTTCATGCTCGACCCGGGCCAGGACTGGCTGTGCCCCGGCTGCTGCACCTTCACCGACAACCTGGCCGAGCACTCGCAGGCCCATCTGAGTGCCCGGGACACCAGGCTAATCCTGATGGCCCGCGCGCCGCAGCAGGAGATCGGGCGGATCCGGGACCGGATGGGCTGGACCGTGCCGTGGTACTCCAGCTACGGAACCAGCTTCAACGACGACCTCGGCCTGCGGTACTTCGGGATCAGCGTGCTGCTGCGCGACGGCGATGAGGTGTTCCGCAGCTACTTCACCACCGCCCGCGGGGTGGACCGGCTCCGGCTCGACATGAACCTGCTGGATCTCACGCCCTACGGCCGCCAGGAGGAGTGGGAGGACTCCCCGGCCGGCTGGCCGCAGGACCCCACGATGAGCTGGCTCAAGCCGCGCGGCGAGTCCTGATCCTGAGCGGCCAGCCCAGGTATCAAAAGCGGGCAGAAGGGAATGCTCGACGTGACGGGCGGCGGCATCGCGGCGGCGCCACACGGCCCGCGGCCAGCGGATCGCAACCTGTAGGGGGCGTTGGGCATGCGGCTGATCCTCAACCTGATCTGGCTGGTTCTCGCCGGTTTCTGGCTGGCCATCCTCTACGTGCTAGCCGGGCTGGTGGCCTTCGTCCTGATCATCACGATCCCGTTCGGGATCGCGTCCTTCCGGATCGCGGCCTTCGTGCTGTGGCCGTTCGGGCGGACGATCGAGCCCCGCCGCAACGCGGGCATCGCCTCGGCGATCGGGAACATCATCTGGATCATTGTGTTCGGCTGGTGGCTGGCGATCGGGCACCTGGTGAGCGGCATCGCGCTCTGCCTGACGATCATCGGCATCCCGCTCGGCCTCGCCGACTTCAAGATCATCCCGATCACGCTGGTACCGCTCGGAGTGCGCATCGTCCCGGTCGATCAAGGGCCGTTCGGCGGGCCCGCCCGCTAGCCGAAGCGGCGGGCGCCGGGTAGCGCTGGCCGCCGTCCACGGCCAGGCTGGCGCTTGGTGACCCCCCGACGCCCGCGGCGACAGCAGCGGCACACGACCAGCTTCATAGGCTGGCCGGGCCCGGGCTGGCTTGCGCCGGCCGAGGGCGGCCGGCAAGGTCGTGCCGTGACGGTAATCGTGGTGACAGGCATCCAGGCGGCCGGCAAGTCGACCATCGCACAGGCGCTGGCCGAGCGGCTGGATCGGTCGGTGCACCTGCGCGGGGACGTGTTCCGGCGGATGATCGTCAGCGGCCGGGCCGAGATGGGCCGGGCCGACCCGCCCGCCGAGGCTATCGCGCAGCTGCGGCTGCGGCACCGGCTCGCCGCGATGGCCGCCGATACCTACGCCGAGGCCGGGTTCACCGTCGTGCTGCAGGACATCATCATCGGCAACCACCTGGCCGACCTGACGGCGGCGGTTCGCTCCCGGCCGCTGTACGTCGTGGTCCTGGCGCCCCGGTCCGACGCGGTCCAGGCTCGCGACCAGGCCCGCCAGCTCGCCCGCGGCAAGGTAGCGTACAAGCCCGGCGATCAGAGCCCGGAAGAGCTCGACGCGGACTTCCGCCGCGAGACGCCGCGCATCGGCCTGTGGCTCGACACCTCCGCGCAGACCGCCACCGAGACCGTCGAGGAGATACTCGACCGGTTCCGGACCGAAGCGGAAGCCACGCACACCCCCAGGTGAGCGCGTACCGGGGCACCGGCCAGCCAGATCGAAAATTCCTCTCCACAGCCCCTTATCAAACATACTTTTGTCAGAGGATCCGGCTGGCCGCCAACCCCGACGGCACCACCACCTCCACGCACCCCACCGGCCGCGTCCTGCACAGCCACCCCCCACCAGGCCAAGCCGCATAACCGAGGCGCTCACCTACCGAGGCCGCTCACCTGAGGAATCGTCAGGTCATGACGCCTGGCTGCGCGTTGCCCGACCGACTCGGCCAGGCTGGCCCGGTGACCCAGGACCCCCCGGCGACAGCAGGAAAGGACCACGTCCGCCACCTCGTCCGGCCGGCCCAGCCGCCCTGACGGGAGATGAGTGGGCGAGGAACCCGGCGAAGTCCTCGGGTTGTTCTGCTGGAAGCCCCCCAAAGCTACCGCCGGGAAACATGATCGAGCCCGGGCCGACCGCGTTCACCCGGATGCCTCCGGGCGCGACGGTAGCGCACGGCACCCCGGGAGTGACTGGGCGCACCCGCCTGCGTGAGGCCCGGTTTGCGGCCGCGTGGGCGAATGGTACGGTCGGGCCTAGGTCATGAGCGCCAGCGTCAAGCCCCGGCTTGCTGGCCGGCAACCCTCCGACCGCGGTGGGGTGCCCCGGGTGAAGACCTGGCCTGGCACGCAGGGTGCCGGGCAAGCGCGGGCCTCATCTGCAGCCTGGGGTCCACGACCCTGGGTGAGGAGATACGACCGTGACTTCGCTGACCGTAGCCCGGCCGTTTGGGGCGGGCCTGGCCGAGCGTGAACCGGCCGAGCGTGAGCCGGCCGAGCGTGAGCCGGCCGAGCGTGACCTGGACGAGCGTGAGCTGGCCGAGAGCGACCTGACCACCGCGGAGCATCCGCTGGCTGAGCTGGTGGGGGCGGGGCTGCGGCTGCCGGTGGCCGGCGGTGGCGAACTGCCGCTGGCCAACCTGGACATCGCGGCCACGGCGCCGTGCCTGGCCACGGTGCGGGACGCCGTCGAGGAGATCCTGCCCTGGTCCGCCAGCGTGCACCGTGGGGCCGGCCGCCCCGCGCAGGTGTGCACGGCCGCCTACGAGCGGGCCCGCGCCACCGTGCTGCGGTTCGCCGGTGCCGGGCCGGGCCACACCGCCGTGTTCACCCGCAACACCACCGACGCGGTCAACCTGCTGGCCCGGTGCCTGCCCGGCGGCACCACGGTGATCGGCTTCGGCACCGACCACCACTCGGCGATGCTGCCGTGGCGGCGCACCGCGGGTGGCACCGTGCGCCGCCTGCCAGATCCGGCCAGCCCCGGCGACGCGGTGCGCGCGGTGGACGCCGCGCTGCACGCGGCGCCGGTCGGGCCGCGGCTGGTCTGCGTGACCGGCGCGTCCAATGTCACCGGGGAGCTGTGGCCGCTCGCCGAACTGGCCGCGGTCGCGCACGAGCACGGCGCCCGGATCGCGGTGGACGCCGCCCAGCTGGCCCCGCACCGGCCGCTCGGCATGGCCCGTCTCGGCCTGGACTACGTGGCGCTTTCCGGGCACAAGCTGTACGCGCCGTTCGGCAGCGGGGCGCTGATCGGCCGGTCGGACTGGCTGCGCGCGGCGCCGCCCTATCTGCCCGGCGGCGGCGCCGCCGGGCACGTCGGCGAGGACGGCGTGCAGTGGGCCGACGGGCCCGCCCGGCATGAGGGCGGCACACCCAACCTGATCGGCGCGGTCGCGCTGGCCGCCGCGTGCGAGACCCTCACCGGGATCGGGTGGGACCGGCTGCGCGATCACGAGGACCGGCTGCAGCGCGCGCTGCGCGACGGCCTGGCCGGCCTGCCCGGGCTGTCCGTGCTGCGGATGTGGGACGACAGCGCACCCCGGCTCGGCATCGTCAGCTTCACCGTCCGCGGGCTGCCCGCGGGGCAGATCGCGGCCAGCCTCGCCGACGAGCACGCCATCGCGGTCCGGCACGGCAAGTTCTGCGCCCACCCGCTGGTCCGGCGGCTGACCGGCGGCCAGGACGCGGTGCGGGCCAGCGTCGGCATCGGCAGCACGACCGGCCACGTCGGCCGGCTGGCCAGCGCGCTGCGCGGGATCGTGACCGCGCTCAGGGCAGGCGCAGCCGTTCATTATTAATCGCCGGATGGCGGGTCAGCCCTGCTCCGCACGCAGGAAGAGCCGCAGCGTGGGCTGGCCGAAGTACACGCTGAACGAGGCCCACGGGAAGTCGCCACCCTGCTCGTAGCCGCCGATGACGCCGATCACCGTGCCGGATCCGCTGTGGGAGTTGTAGTTGACGATCCATGGGCCGCCGCTGGTGCCGTCCCAGAACGCCCGGCAGAAGAACTTCATCTGGGTGGGGCGGAACTCGAAGCTGTGCGTGGCGCAGCCGATCGGCGTGTCCTGGGTGTTGTTGTAGCCGATCACCTCGATCGGGTGCGCGTAGCCCTGGTCGATGCCGAGCCACAGGCCGCCGGTGACGGACTGGATCGGCCGGGTGGTGCCGGCCGGCGGGGACACGGCGAGGAAGGCGAAGTCGAGGTCCGGGTCGTGCGACTTCTGCCATCCCCTGGCCACCGTGATGCGCTGCACCGGCCAGGCGCCGTACGGCTGCTTGCCGTGGTGGTATCCGGGGACGAACTCGATGTTGCTGGCCGGCCCGCTGCCGTAGACGCAGTGTGCGGCGGTGAGGACCAGGTTCGCGGTGCGGCTGTTGACCACGCTTGCGGTGCAGAAGTGCGCCTGCGTCCCGGTGGTGAAGAACAGCGCGCCGACGGTGGGCACGCCGCTGAACTTCACCGGGCTGGGGGCTCCGGGCGGGGCGCCCGCAGGCCCGGCGCGCAGCGCCTGCGGCGCCGGCAGCGCGGTGGCAGAGGCCATCCGCGACCGGGTCCAGTAGTCCCGGGTGGCGTGCTGGCCGCCCCGGCTGACCTGGAGCACGACCGCGGCTCCGGGATGCGGGCCGGTGGCGGCCGTGCTGGCGGCGGTGCTGGTCGCGGCCGTGGCGACGGCGGCGGCCAGGGTGAACGCGGCGGCGGCCGCGCGGCGGGATGCAGAACCGGCCCGGATACCCATGTATGTTCTCCACGACGGGGCTTGTGTGGAATGTGATTCCACTCGCGGGTGGTCACCGCTGTCAAGGCGCCGGGCGGGAGGCTTGCGTGGAATCCCGGCCGGGCGCGGCTGGGGGTGCGATGGACGAGCAGGCGGCCGGTGCCTACCTGGCCAGGATCGGGGTGCCCCGCCCGGCGGCACTGGACCCGGCGGTGCTGGACCCGGCGGTGCTGGACGCGGCGAGGCTGCGCACGCTGCACCGGGCGCACCTGATGGCGGTGCCGTTCGAGAACCTCAGCATCCACCTGTCCGAGCCGATCTCGCTGGCCGGCCCGGACCTGCTGGACAAGGTCGTGACCAGGCGGCGCGGCGGCTTCTGCTACGAGCTCAACGGGGTCTTCGCGCTGCTGCTCGAGGCCCTGGGCGCGCGGGTGGACCGGCTCGCGGCGCGGGTGCAGGGTGAGGGCGGCCTCGGGCCGCCGTTCGACCACCTGGCCCTGGTCGTCCACCTGGCCGACGGGACCGGCCCGTGGCTGGCCGACGTGGGGTTCGGCAGCCACAGCGGTTACCCGCTGGACTTCGGCCGCCGGGACGAGCAGGACGATCCCGCGGGGCTGTTCCTGCTGGCCGACGCCGCCGACGGCGACGTGGACGTGATCAAGAACGGGGCGCCGCAGTACCGGATGGAGAGCCGGCCCCGGTCGCTGCGGGATTTCGTGCCGACCTGCTGGTGGCAGCAGACCTCACCAGACTCCCACTTCACCCAGAGCACCATCTGCTCCCGGCTCACCGGCGACGGCCGGATCTCACTCAGCGGCCGCACGCTGATCCGCACCACCGGCGGCACCCGCACCGAGCAGCGGCTGGCCGAGGCGGACGTGCTGGCCGCCTACCGCGACCACTTCGGGATCGTGCTGGACCGCATCCCGGGTTAGCGCACCGCTGCCCCACGGGGCGGGCGGTCAGTCCTTGTGCTGCAGGGTGTACCGGATCGTCTGCAGCCTGATCTGGCCGTCGGCGAAGATGAACGTGTCGATGCCGTCGTCCACCCTGGTGTGGGGGGCGTCGGCGGTCCACTCCAGGAACAGCACGTCGCCCTCGTAGATCTGCGTCGGGAGGCTCCAGGCTGCGTCCGGCACGTCCGCGAGCAGCTGGGTGAACCCCTCCCGTACACCGCTCTTGCCTCGCTTGACCCCGGCTGGAGTGATGAACACGGCATCGTCGGAGTAGTCGGCGACGATCTCCTCCAGGTCGCCGGCACCGAGCGCCTGGGCATGGTGGGCGAAGACTTCCTCGGGTGTACGCGCCATCGCTGGTCTCCTCTCCGGCGCCGCGTTCTCGGCCTCGGGCGGCCGGGCCTGAGGCCCCGGCCGCCCCGGCTTCAGGGACACCCGGACCCACGCTACGGCGGGCCGGCCGTCGGCGGAAGGGGCCGGGCATCTAGCCTGGAGCGTTGACTACTCCCCGCTCTGAAGAAGGACGGGGACTCCGGCCGTCACCGGCCGGAGTTCCTGTTTCACCGCCGACCGCACCCGGGAGGACCCGGAGTGTCTGACATCAGCTCCGCAGGCATCACCCGGGGAGTCCCGGGCTACGGCAAGACCTGCCGCAAGAATGTTCTTCGCGGCGTTGACATCCCGGTCGTGCCGGGTGCCGCAGGACGGGCACACCCAGTGGCGCGTGCCCAGGCTCAGCTCGGCGAGCCGGTGCCCGCACGCCGAGCAGGTCTTCGAGGACGGATACCAGCGGTCAATCACGATCAAGCGGCGCCCGGCCCGTTGGCACTTGTACTCCAGCTGCCGCCGGAACTCGCCCCACCCGCAGTCCGAGATCACCTTGGCAAGACTGTGGTTGCGGACCATGTTTTTGACGGCGAGGTCCTCGATCACGATCGTGTCGTTGTCCCGGATGAGCTGGGTCGAGGCGCGGTGCAGGAAATCCTCCCTGGCGGCGCGGACCTTTCGGTGCGCGCGGGCCACCTTCGCCCTCGCCTTGGCCCGGTTGGCCGAGCCGCGCTGGCAGCGGGCCAGCCGCCGCTGGTAGCGGGCCAGATTACAGGCCTTGCGCGCCAGGTGCCGCGGGTTCGGCATCTTCGTGCCGTCGCTGGTCGATGCGAAGTCCCGCACGCCCAGGTCGACGCCGACGGCGGCACCGGTGGCCGGGAGCGGCACCGGATCGGGCACGTCGGCGTGCAGGGTCACGAACCACCGGCCGCACGGCTCGCGGGACACGGTCACCGACGTCGGGTTCAGGGCGGCTACCTCAACGTCGGGCCAGGACCAGACGAACCGCAGCGGGTCGCTCATCTTGGCCAGCCGCAGCACGCCGCCGCGCAGGGTGAACGCACTGCGCGTGTAACTGGCGGACTGCCTGCCACGGCGGGACTTGAACCGGGGGTAGCGGGCCCGCTTGGCGAAGAACGCGGCGAAGGCGGCGTGCTGGTGCCGCAGCGCCTGCTGCAGCGGCACCGAGGACACCTCATTCAGGAACGCCAGACCCGGCTCCTTCTTCATCACGGTCAGCGCCCGGTCGGTTTCCGCATACGAGGCACCCTTCCGCTCTGCCGCATAGCGGGCGTTCCGGGCCGCGAGGGTGCGGTTCCACACCACACGCACACAGCCGAAGGTGCGGGCGAGGACCGCCTGCTGCGCCTGGTCCGGGTAGAGTCGGCACCGGTATGCCGTCCGCATGGTGACAGTCTCGCACACACGTTCGTAAAACAGTCGCAGACGCGCCATACGGGCTGCGCCTTTTCCCTCCCCCGCTCTACGGTGCGCCGGTTCCTTCCCCAGCCTGAAGCCCTTGGCATCCTCCGGAGTTCGAGGTGAGTTTCCCGGTGATCCCGAAGAGCGGAACACCCGCGCGGCAGCAGCCCGACTGGCCGGACCGCGCCCGGCTGGAGGCCGTCGTGCAGCAGCTGGAGCGGCTGCCGCCGCTGGTCTTCGCGGGCGAGTGCGACCAGCTCAAGCAGCGGCTGGCCGCGGTGGCGCGGGGCGAGGCGTTCCTGCTGCAGGGCGGCGACTGCGCGGAGACGTTCGCCGGCGCGACCGCGGACGGGGTGCGGGCCAAGCTCAGGACGCTGCTGCAGATGGCCGTGGTGCTCACCTACGCCGCCAGCGTCCCGGTGGTGAAGGTGGGCCGGATGGCCGGCCAGTTCGCCAAGCCACGGTCAGCGGCCACCGAACACCGGGACGGCGTCGAGCTCCCGGTGTACCGGGGGGACGCGGTCAACAGCCTGGAATTCACCGCGCAGGCGCGGCGGCACGACCCAGGCCGGCTGCTGGACGCCTACCACTGCTCGGCGGTCACGCTGAACCTGTGCCGGGCCTTCGCCGGCGGCGGCTACGCGGACCTGCGGCAGGTGCACGCCTGGAACCAGGACTTCGTCGCGGGCAGCCCGGCCGGACAGCGCTATGAGCGGCTGGCCGCCGAGATCGACCGGGCGATCGAGTTCATGCACGCCTGCGGGGTGGACCCTGAGGAGACCCACGCGGTCGAGATCTACTCCAGCCACGAGGCCCTGCTGCTTGACTACGAACGGGCTCTGACCAGGACGGACTCACGCACCGGGGAACTGTACGACGTGTCCGCTCACCTGCTGTGGATCGGCGAGCGGACCCGCGCGACCGTCGGCGCGCACGTCGAGTTCGCCCGGCAGATCCGCAACCCCGTGGCGGTGAAACTCGGCCCCTCGGCCGACCCGGGCGAGGTGCTCGCGCTGATCGACGCGCTCGACCCGGACCGGGAGCCTGGCCGGCTCACGCTGGTCGCCCGGATGGGCGCCGGGCGGGTGCGTGACGCGCTGCCGCCACTGGTCGAGCGCGTGACCGCGCACGGGGCGCAGGTCGCCTGGGTGTGCGACCCGATGCACGGCAACACGTTCGAGGCCCCAGACGGGCACAAGACCCGGCGGTTCGACGACGTGGTGGACGAGGTGGCCGGTTTCTTCGAGGTGCACCGGGCGCTCGGCACCCACCCCGGCGGCATCCACATCGAGTTCACCGGCGACGACGTGACCGAGTGCGTCGGCGGCGGGCACCCGGTGACCGAAAGCGACCTGAACCACCGGTACGAGACGGCCTGCGACCCGCGGCTCAACCGCAGCCAGTCCCTCGACCTGGCCTTCCTGGTCGCCGACATGTACCGGCAGCAGCACGGCGCCAGTTAGCGGCTAGGCCAGGCGGCAGAGCCCAGGCAGAAAAAGAGCCGCTGCCGCGGGCGTGGCCTCCGCGGCAGCGGCGCGCATGGACCCACCGCTGGGTGCTGTGTGCCTACCGGGGAAACGCCTGGTGGCGATCACCACGCCCCGGACATGGCACGGCCCATGGTGGCGGCTTCCTCTTCGGCAAGTGCGCCGCAGAGTTCCCCGGGCCCAGGTCCATGCACGGTCGCCGCCTGACCGCGCGCCCAGGACTGCGTTCGTGTCGCATACCACCAACCGGCATCCGACACCCATACGTGATAGCCAGGATGAGCAAGCTCGATCTGCCGGGCGAGATCTGCGTTTCCGGCCAGATGCGGAGCCCCCGTTCCTCGAGGGGCCCGCTGCCGGCCGGCCGCCGCAGGCAGATTCCCGGCACCGGCCGGTATCCCAGCGGGGATAGCTGCTGGCTCGGGGATCATGACCGCGGCACCTCCCGGTGTTGATTCACCACCGCAGGACTGCAATGCCGACACAAACTTGGTAATTCGTCCAAAACGCCTGAGTCCACAGCTGTTTGTCAGGATCGTCATGAACAAGTCTCATGGTGTACTCTCCGGTAACGTGGCGCAAGGGTGCCGCAGCGGCGGGTACACGCCGCCTGGCGGTTTACCGCCATCTCCAGCGGAGGCGTCCGATGTTCACAGCCCTCGGCCTGTCCCCCAGCGAAGAGAGCCTCTACACGGTTCTCATCCACAATCCGCGGTCCACGGTGGCCGAGCTGGCCGCCTACGCGACCAGTTCCTCCCAGCAGGCGACCAGGGACCTGAACCGGCTGGTCGGCATCGGCCTGGCCAACCGGCTGCCGGGAAAGCAGGCCCGCTACATCGCGGTCGCCCCTGACATCGCCATCGAGCCGCTGCTGGCCAAGCAGGAGGACATGCTGCGGCAGGCACGGCAGGTGAGCCGGGAGCTGCTGAAGGCCTTCCAGGAAACCTCGCGGCAGGAGCACCCGGCCGAGCTGGTGGAGATCATCACCGGGGAGAGCAACATCCGTACCCGGACCGACCAGTTGCCGGACGCGGCCACCAGCCAGATCCGCGGCTTCGACCGGCCGCCATACGTCCAGTCTCTGGACGAGAACGAGGTGGAGGCGGACCGGATCCGGGAGGGGATCAGCTACCGGGTCATCTACAGCGCGCAGGCGGTGATGTGGCCGGGCCGGCTGGAGAACGACATCCGGGCGGCGGTCGCGGCCGGCGAGCAGGCCCGCGTGCGGCCCGACCTGCCCACCAAGGTGTGGATCGTGGACGACAAGCTGGCGCTGATCCCCATCAGGATGGGGCAGCACGCCATCGAGGCCTCGTTCATCGTGCGCCCGTGCGGCCTGCTCAACGCGCTCATCGCGCTGTTCGAGGCCGAGTGGGAGCGGGCCATACCGCTGCGCGCCTACCTCGGCGCCACGCCGCAGAACGGCGAGGCCGACGCCGGTGACCCCGACGAGACCAGGACGGCGGTGCTGTCCTGCCTGGCCGCCGGGCTGACCGACGAGGGCATCGCCCGCTCGCTGGGCTGCAGCCTGCGCACCGCGCAGCGGCACATCCGGCGGCTCATGCAGGAACTGCACGTGACCAGCCGGTTCCAGGCCGGCATGGAAGCCCGCCAGCGGGGCTGGGTGTGACCGGCACCACCCGCGGCGGACGGGAGCCGCTGGCCGCCAGCGCGCCGCTGCTGGCTGCATACCTGGCGGCCGCGTCCCGGGACCGCGCCCCGTTTTCGGTGCCCGGGCACAAGGGCCGGAGCGAAGCGCTGGACACCGGGCTCGGCCTGGCCGCCGACACCGATGTCCCGCTCTTCGGCGGCCTGGACGCGATGAAGCTCACCGCCGGCACGCTGACCAGAGCCGAGGCGCTGGCCGCGGAACTGTGGCAGGCGGACTGGTGCCGGTTCAGCGTGGGCGGCGCCACGCAGGCCAACCAGGCCCTGCTGCTGGCCGCGGGCCGGCCGGGCGATCAGGTGATCATGGCACGCAGCATCCACCGGTCGGTGTTCAGCGGGCTGGTGCTGGCCGGGCTGCGGCCGGTGTGGCTGCCACCGCGCAGCGACCCGGTCAGCACGCTGCCGCTCGGGCCGGACCCGGCCGGGCTCGCGGCCGCCTTCGACGCCGCTCCGGGCGCGGTGGCGGTATGGATAACCGAGCCCAGCTACCTGGGCACGGTCGCCGACGTCGCCGGGCTGGCCGAGGTGGCGCACGCGCGCGGGGCACCACTGCTGGTGGACCAGGCGTGGGGGGCGCATTTCGGCTTCGCCGGCGGCTACCCTCCGCACGCGCTGGCGGCCGGCGCGGACGCCATGGTGATCAGCACGCACAAGATGCTGCCCGCCTACAGCCAGGCCGCGCTGGTGCTGGCCCGGGACGGGTACCTGCCGCCGGGGCGGCTGGCGGCGGCGTTCGACGCCACCAACACCACCAGCCCGGCCGGCGCCATCCTGGCCAGCTCCGACGGCGCCCGTGCGCTACTGGCGGTACGCGGTGCTGAGTTGCTCGGGCGGCTGGCCACCCTGGTGGCAGGCGCGCGGGACAGCTTCACGAAGGCCTGCCCCGGGCTGGCGGCGCCCGGGCCAGCGGACTTCCCGCCCGGCCGGTTCGACCCGGCCAAGCTGGTGCTCAGCCTGGCCGGCTGCGGCGCCGACGGTACCGTCGCGGAACTGGCCGCGGAGGCGGCGGGGCTGCCGTTGGAGATGGCTGACCGGGACACCATCGTGGCCACGGTCACGGTGGCGGACACGGCCGCGACGATCGGGCGGCTGGCCGACGTACTCGGCGGGGCGATCGCGGCGGGCACGGGCCCGCCGCGGCCCGCCGCCATCGGGGTCAGCTGGACGCTGGCGCCGGAACCCATGATCGACCCGCGGACCGCGTTCTTCGCGCCGTGGACGGCCGTGCCCGCCGACGAGGCGGCGGGCCGGGCCAGCGCCGAGCTGATCGCCGCCTACCCGCCGGGGGTGCCCATCCTGGCGCCCGGTGAGCTCATCACGCCGGCGCTGCTCGGCGCGCTGCGGCAGCAGGCTGCCGAGGGCAGCCGGATCGCCTACGCGGCCGACCCGAGCCTGCGCACGCTGCGCGTGCTGGACGCGAGCTGACCTCAGCCGGCGGCCGCGCTGCCGGCGGCCGCGCTGCCCGAGGCCGTGCTGCCCGAGGCGGGAATCATCGGCCCGCCGGGATTGACCTGGCCGAGCACCTTCTCAAGCTTGTTCCAGCGGTCGGTCTGGCAGCCGTCGGCCCGGGAGTAGCGGGCCGACACCTTCTGGCCGTGCCAGGTGCCGGTGATCGTCGCGGTCTGCGGGCCGCTGGCGATCATCGAGCACATGATGCCGGCGGCGACCGGCGCGAACGGGTGCTTGGCGCCGGCCAGGGCGGCACAGGCGGCCTGCGCGTCCGGATGGGTGCCGCCGACCGGATCGCAGGTCAGCGTCCACCGGTGGGATGTCGCCCCGCGGGCCGCCGCGACGCTGATGACCAGGGACGACGGCGCCGGCTTGGTAGGCACGCCGGCGTTGGCCGTCACGGCCTGGCTGCCGCACGCGGCGGCCAGGGCGGCCACCCCGCCGATGACGGCGGCAAGGGCTCCCCTGCGGCGGGCGGTGGCCAGCGATAGGTGAGTTTTCATGATTCTTGGACGCGACGGCGGGCCATCCGGTTCCCGGCTGGTCAGTGCCCCGAACTGCTCAGCGAGCGCCGGGCGGGTCGAGAGGGACGGGCTGCCAGGCGCCCGGATCACCTGGCCGGCCGGTGAAGTCATAGCGCACCGCGGTGGGCGACAGCGCGACCAGCGATACCGACGTGCTGCCGTAGACCCGGCCGTCGCCGAGATCCCGCCGCACGATCAGCGCCCGGGGATCGCCGGTGTTCAGCCCGTCCCCGTTCAGCAGCGGCAGCCAGCCACCCCACGCCTCGGCGACCGGAACACCGGGCCGCGGCTGGGGCGGCGCGGTGGCCTGCAGCCGCGGCAGGAAGTGCTCGATCCGCGCCAGTTCGTGCTCCCGCCCCGCCGGATGCTGCCCACCGCCCGGCGCGGAGGCGGCCAGCAGGTCGCTGGCCAGGCCACTGTTCACGATCATGTGCAGGCCGGCGGGCAGTTCCCGTTCGGTGAGCCGTTCCCCGTCCCAGCTGGCCAGCGACACCCGGCCCGGCTGGGCGGTCAGCAGGTGAAACGGGTCGAAGGCGGCCAGCCCGTCGCGGGCCAGTGTCCCCTCCGCCGCCGCCAGCAGGGGCAGCGCGCCCCGGGACAGGCGGGTGGCGGCCGGCGCCATCTGGCCACGGCCGTTCAGCACGCATGCGGCGCGGGCGGCGCCAGGCGCCACCGCCAGCCAGGTCCCGCCCGCCAGCAGATCCAGGCCACCGGTCAGCCCCGGGTACTCCGGCCAGTGCCGGTCCGGCGGCCGCCAGGCCCGGCCGGTCAATTCGTCCCGGATCCCAGCCAGCAGGACCTGGCCGGGACCGACGCTCACGATGGCCGTGCACATGCCAACATTTGATCAGAGCCGGTGCCCGGGCCGCAGGCCCGGGCGTGCACGGTGGCGGGCGCCAGTGCCCTCCGGCGCCAGGACCGGCTATTCGCGCATCGGCTTGCCCTGCCGGTACATCTGCGGCGGCTTCAGCCCGGCGCTCTGCCCGCCGTCGATCGGCAGCACGGTCCCGGTGATGAACGAGGACTGCGGCGAGCAGAGCCACAGCACCGCCTGCGCCACCTCGCCGGTACTGCCGACTCGGCGCATCGGCGTGGACAGCCCGGCCAGCCGCTGGGCCTCCGGTCCCGCCGCGTCCAGGTGGTAGGTGAGGATGGGGCCCGGCGCCACGACGTTGACCCGGATGCCCTGGTCGGCGTAGTCGAGCGCGGCCACCTTGGTCAGGCCGATGATCCCCGCCTTGCCCGCCACGTACGCGGCCAGGTTGGTGATCCCGGTCATCCCGGCCTGCGACGCCATGTTCACGATCGCGCCGCCGCCGGTGCGCAGCATGGCCGGGATCTGGAACTTCATGCCGAGGAACGTGCCGCGGATGTTCGTGGCGATGCCGAGGTCGAACTCGGCGGGGTCGATGTCGGCCAGCGGGGTGGGCATCGGCCCGGCGCTGGCGTTGTTGAAGGCGGCGTCCAGCCGGCCGTAGCTGGCCAGGGCCTGATCGACCGCGCCGCGCACCGACGCCTCGTCGGTGACATCGGCGCGGACGGCGATGGCCTGGCCGCCGCGGGCGGTGATCCGCTTGGCCACCTCCTCCAGGGCGGGCAGGTCGCGGGCGGTCAGCACCACGCTCGCCCCGGCGGCCGCGAACGCTTCGGCCGTGGCCGCCCCGATCCCCCGGCTGGCCCCGGCGACCAGCGCGACCCGGCCCTGCATCGGCAGCGACTCCCCCGCCTGTCCTTCGTTTTCCACGGCGCCTCCCATATTCATTTCAACAGTGTGTCTGACTGAATTATCGCACACGTGGGCAGGACGGGGCGAAGCGGGGCGGGGGAGGAAGCGGGCCGGAAGCGAAGCGGGGCGGGAGCGAAGCGGGGAAGGTCGGCGTGGTCAGTTATATGTGTCCTGACACCAGCAACGGTCCGCGCCGACGCGGCGCCCGGGCGGGCCCCGCCACGGTCAGGGGGACGGCGGCGCGGTCTGGGGGGCCCGGTTGCTCACGCTCAGGGTGACGGCGGCGCGGGCGAGGTGCTGGACCAGTGGCACCACGGCGGCCGGGGTCTGGTCCTGGCCGGCCAGGGTGTCGAACGTCTCGAAGCTGGTCAGGGCGAACAGCATGGCGATGATCTGCGGCGCCTGCCCGGCCGACGGGCCGCCCGGCTGGCCGGTGAACCGGCCGGCCAGCACGGTCACCCCGTGCCTGCGCCATTCCTGGCGGGCGCGCAGCGCCTGGTCCAGGTCCGGGTCGGTGGCGGCCAGCCCGCGCAGCCGCCGGTGCAGCACCCGGCTGGACGTCCAGAACTGGCCGAACACGGCCACGTAGGCGTCCAGTGCGGCCACCGGATCGGCCTGGCCGAACGCGTCGGCCAGGCCGGCCATGCCGCCCGCCACGCCGAACGAGTCAAACAGCGCTTCGAGCAGCCCGAGCTTGGAGCCGAACTGGTAATACACGGTGGCCCGGGACACGTCGGCGGCCCGGGCCACCGCGTCCACGCTGAACCGGCCAGGCCCGGCGGACATGAGCAGGCCGGCGGCCGCGGCGACCACCCGGGCCCGGGTCTCGTCGATGGCCGCCTGCCGCTGGCCCAGCCGGTAGGGCCGAGGACTCATGGACGGATGCGCCAGCCCTTCCGCTGCTCAAATTATCCGTACGGTGTGTACAAATAACTGTAGCAAGCGGGGTCTCGCGGTCAGCTCTCCCCGGCGCGCAGGCCGGCGAACAGGTCGGTCTCGGGCAGCGGCGCGCCGGTGGTGTCGCTGGCCCTGATGAAGTGCTCGTGGCCGAACGCGGCCTCGGCGATGTCCGGCGGGAGCTTGCTGAACCACGACTCCGCGATCTGGCTGGCGTGCGCGAACAGCGCGTCGCGCTTGCGGGCCAGCGCGGGGCCGACGTCGACCGAGGTGGTGACGCGCAGCTCGTCCTCGGCGGCCTTCTGCCGCTGCTCGGGGGTGAACTCCTCCTCGTTGGGCGTCTCCACGCCCTGCTCGCGCAGCGCTTCCCACAGCTTCACGAAGTCGCTGGCACGGATCGCGGCCAGGTAGAGCTTGTCCGGAATGCCGGTCGCGGCCACCGCGGCCTGCGCCGCCAGGCTGGCGTGCACGTGATCGGGGTGCTGGTACAGCCCCTTCTCGTCGTAGGTGACCACGATCTGCGGGCGGTACTTCTCGATCAGCCCACCGATCCGGGCGGCCACGTCGTCCAGCGGGATGTTGCAGAACGCCTCGGGCCGGTCCTTGTAGTCCCAGTCCGGCATGCCCGAGTCGTGGTAGCCCAGCGTCTCCAGTTCGGTCACGCCGAGGATCTTGCAGGACTGCCGCAGCTCGGCCAGCCGCAGCTCGGCGACGGCCTGCTCGTCATGCCCATCCTGGCCCGGCTTGACGCCACCCGGCGCGTCGCCGAACTCACCGTTCGTACAGGTCACGACCACGGTGCGGACACCGGCGTCGGAATACAGCGCCAGCACGCCACCGGTGCTGGACGCCTCGTCGTCGGGGTGCGCGTGGACCGCCATCAGGGTCAGCTTCTCCGTCATGCTTCCAGCCTGCCCGATGCCACGGACACTTTGTCCACTTGATATCTGCCATCCCTGACTGTGAGCCCTGAGGTGGCGGGGCCTTACACCGGCAGCGCGGTGGCCGGAGGGCGGGCAGCCAGCCACTCCGCCTCGGCCTCACCCATCGGGGTGGACGGCGGGCCGAGCACGAACGGCCAGATCTCCTCCGCGATGCGCCGCCAGTCCGCGGTCGCGTGCAACTGCCCGAGCAGCGCGAACAGCCCCAGGTTGATCCGCTGCAGGATCACGTAGGAACGCGGGATGTTGACGTAGGGCGCGATCGGGCTGCGCAGGTCGAAGAACCGGCGGACCACGGAGGACGCGTAGTCCTCGGTCATCGTCAGCCGTCCGGGACGGCGGACCGTGTCGTAGAACACCGCCATGTGGTCCACGATCGTGCCGGTGTCCAGTGGCGCGCCTGGCACCAGGAATCCGGCCTGCTCCATGCTGACCCGGAACGCCTCGGGATCGTTGTCCACGCAGAGGTCGCGGACCATGCTGACCAGCGGCTGGAGCTCGGTCTGGGTGAAGTTCTTGACCAGCCCGAAATCAAGGAAGGTGACCTTGCCGCCGCCGTGGAACAGGTAGTTGCCCGGGTGCGGGTCGCCGTTGAACGAGTGGATCTCATACAGGCTGCGGAACACGAAGCGGTAGATCGTCTCGGCGGCCAGGTCACGCTCGGCCTGCGACCAGGTGAGCAGCTCGCTGAACCGGGCGCCATCGGACAGCTCGCTGGTGACCACCCGCCGGGTGGACAGCTCGGCCACGATCCCCGGGATCGCGATGGTGGGATGGCCGTCGTAGTACGCCGCCATCCGCCGCTGGTTGGCGGCTTCCCTGCGGTAGTCCAGCTCCTCGATGATCCGATCTTTCAGCTCGGCGACCAGCGCCTCGACGTCCTGGTTCGGCGCCACCATGCGCAGCAGCCTGCGCACCAGGGCGACGTTGTCCAGGTCGGCGGTCATGGTCTCGGCGACGCCAGGATACTGCACCTTCACGGCCACCGCGCGGCCGTCGTGGGTGATCGCCCGGTGCACCTGCCCGATCGACGCCGCGGCGATGGGCACCGGGTCCCACTCGGCGAAGGCGCGCTCGGGGGCGAGCCCGAGCTCCTCCTCGACCACCCCGGCGGCCAGTTCCTGGCTCATCGGCGGCACGCTGTCCTGGAGGCGGCCGAGCGTGCGGCGGACCGCGGGCGACAGGCCGTCGTCGACGTAGCTCGCCATCTGGCCGAGCTTCATCAGCACGCCCTTCATCGCGCCGAGGGTGTTGGTGACGTCCTCGGCGGTCCGCAGGGCCAGCTCGCTGCGCAGTTCCTCACGCTGCTCACCGGCGGCCGCGAACAGCCGCGGCGCGCTGCCGGCGTACCTCGCCCCGCCGCGCACGGCCAGCTGTACGGCGGCCAGCCCGCGGCGCAGCCGCAGCGACCCCCGCGGTGCCAGCGAACGCCACTGCCCCACGGCGCTGCGGGCCGTTGCCCGGCGGCGGGCCAGCAGCGTTCCGGCCGCCGCGATCGCCGCCCCGGCCGCCAGCCCGGCGGCCACCTTCCGCATCGGGCCGCGCCTCGCAGGACCCGGGGCGCGCTCCATCAGGCCTGGGCCGCGGCTCATCGCGGCTGGGCCGCGGCCATCCGGGCAGCGATGCGCTGGCGCGCCTCCAGCACGCCGGGCTCGCCCAGGTAGACCACGTCCAGCACGCCGAGGGCCTGCCGGATCTCCATCCGCCGCGCCTCGTCAAGCGGCGGTGCGTCGAAGCCGTACATCTCCAGAGCCCAGCCGGGCAGCGAGCCGACCGCGCCGTCCCTGACGTCCTGCCAGATCCCGGCCACGTCCTCGTCCAGGCCGGGCGGGTCGAGCAGATAGCCGATCGACTCGCTGGCGGCGGGGGTGCAGCGAAGCTCCGCGCGGACCGAGCCGAGGTAGCTGTCGAGTTCGGCCCGGCTGGCCGGTACCTGGCCGGCCGGCACGCCGACCAGTTCGGCGGCGACCACCATCTCGGCGACGTAGCGGTCCGCGTCGGCGGGCGGCGGCGGGGTGCCGAACAGCTCGCAGCTGACCAGGGCCGAGTCGACCAGGGCGGCGTGCACCCAGAGGAGCAGCGCCGGGTCGCCGGCCGCATACGGGAGGCCGGTGACGGTGTCCACGCCGCGCACGTGCTCATGGATGCGGCGCACCACGGCCCCGGCCCGCTGCGCCGCGGCCCGGTCGCCGAAGGTGATCGTGGTCATGTACGCCGAGGTGGCGGCGAGCCTGCCGACCGGATCCTGCCGCCAGCCGCTGTGCTGGTCCACGCCCGCCATGGCCAGCGGGTGCAGTGCCTGGACCATGAGGGCGCGCAGCCCGCCGATCCCGGACCCGAGGTCGGCGCCGACCCGCCAGGCCACACTGCCGGGGCCGAACATGCCCTCGTCGGCGGGGTTTTCCGGCACCGCGGCCACGTAGGCGGCCGCCGACCTGGCGACCAGGTTCTCGGCGGCGGCGTAGGACTGGGCGGCAGCCGAGCCCGTCGTGGAGAAGTCTGCTGTCACGTACCCAAACTAACTCGCAGCGGGACGCACCCCGCACCCGAGGGCGCATTTCCCGAAAGCGGGCACACGAATCGGCATAAATTACATAGCGACATGACGCTCAGCCTCTGGGAGAAACAATGGATGGAAGGCACATCGCGGTCTCGGTGTGGACCGGAATAGCCGGCTGGGTCAGGCAGGAATCAGCGGCGGCGACGGCGCTGGTCCAGGCGTTCATCGCGCTCGGCATCGCGTTCGCCTGGTGGCACTGGAGCAACGCGCAGACCGGTGCGGTCATCGGGATCGTCTCGGCTCTGCTGGGCATGTTCGTGCGCAGCCAGGTCACCCCGCTCGTCCGGCCCAGGAGCGTCAGGAACGTCCCGCTGGCCGAGGCCGCGCCGCAGGCGGCCGGCTACCGCGCCAGGCCGCCCGAGGCACCGGCTGTCCCGCCGGCCGCACCACCCGCCGGGCCGGCCGGCGGGCCCCCACCGCCGCCGCCCGCCGGGTAGGCCGGCCAAAACCGCTCGCCACCGCGCGCACGTCACGGCACGCTGGGTGCCGTGACAGAACTACGCGTGCTCACCCCCGACGACTGGCGGGTGTGGCGGGAACTGCGGCTGGCCGCGCTGGCCGAGGCGCCGCAGGCGTTCGGGTCCCGGCTGGCGGACTGGCAGGGCGACGGCGACCGGGAGGTGCGCTGGCGCGACCGGCTGAGCATCCCCGGCTCGCACAACCTCGTGGCGCTGGTCGACGGCGAGCCGGCCGGCATGGCCAGCGGCATCCCGGACGACGAGCCGGGCGTCGCCGAACTGATCTCGATGTGGGTGAGCCCGGCCGCGCGCGGCCGCGGCGTCGGCGACCGCCTCCTCGCCGCGGTGGAGCAGTGGGCCAGGCAGGCCGGCGCCGGTGCGCTGAAGCTGCTCGTCTACGAGGGCAACGCGAACGCCCGGGCGCTGTACCGGCGGGCCGGCTTCACCGAGACCGGTGAACTGCTGCCCGACGGTGACCGCCGGGAAGTGGTCATGCTCAAGCCGCTGGGCCCCTAGGCCAGCACGGTGACCCGGGCCAGCACGGTGACCAAGGCCATCACGGGCCCGCGCGGGGCGGTCAGTTCGGGTTCCACGGCGTGTTCCGCAGGCCCGGCGCCGGCGCCGAGGTGAACGTGCCGAGCATGGCGGTCTCCCTGGCCAGCAGGGCCCGCTCGGCCTCCAGCCTGGCCAGCGCGTCCGGCTGGGCCAGCAGCTCCTGCCGGTCCGGCAGGTCCAGCACGATCGTGGCGGCCACCAGGTAGGACAGCAGCACCGGCTCGTCGGGCAGGTCGGGCACGCTGACCTCGGCCCCGCGCTTGGCCAGTGCGCCGAGATAGCCGGTGAACGCGCGCTGCACCGCGCTGGCCGCGGCCGCGGCGGCCGCCTGGTCACCCGTGGGCTCCGCGACCGGCTCCACCTCGCCCCGCAGGTAGGCCCCGGCGTGGTCCAGGCCGGTCAGCCGGAACCGGCCGGTCCCCACGGTGACCAGGTCATAACGCCCGTCGGGATGCTCGGTCACCCGGCGCAGCGTGGCCGTGCAGCCGATCTCATAGAGCGAGGAGACACCGTCCACCCCGGTCTCCCGGCCCTTGCGGATCGCGATCACCCCGAACCGCCGCGGCTCCGGTCCGGCCAGCAGGTCACCGACCAGCTGGCGGTACCGCTCCTCGAAGATGTGCAGCGGCAGCAGCAGGCCGGGGAAGAGCACGGTGCCGAGCGGGAACAACGGCAGCTTCTCGCCCATGCCCTCGAATGTATGCGGCCTGGGCCGCTCCGCCCACCCAGGCCCGGCGCAAGCCGTTCATCACGATGCTTGCGAAGGGTTCCGCACAGGCGATCTTGGGGCGATAATCGGTTCCATCTCCGGCAGGCAAACGCAGCTCTCATGGTAATAAACCAGCAACCACAGCCAGCCGCAGTGGTCCCCGCGCAAAGGAGATGGCCATGCCCGGAATCACGGTAGGCGTTGACGCGTCGGACAATTCCGAGCGCGCGCTCGCATGGGCGATGCGGGAGGGGGCGGCCCGCAAGCAGCCCGTCACCGCCATCGCCGTGCACGAGGTGGCGTCCAACCAGTGGAGCGGCAACCCGATCGTCCTGCCGGGCGACCGCGCCGATGAGGACAAGATCCGGCAGGCCGTCGAGGAGAAGGTAGCAAAGATCGCCAGCCAGCTCGGCGGCGACGCACCCGAGGTTACCGTCGTGGTGGTCAGCGGGATCGCCTCCCAGGTGCTGATCGATGCCTCGAAACAGTCCGATCTGCTGGTGGTGGCCTCGCGCGGGGCCGGCGGGTTCGCCCGGCTGCTGGTGGGCTCGGTGAGCACCCAGCTCGTGCACCACTCCGAGTGCACGATCACCGTCGTCAAGTAACCCCGGTTCTTCTGACGAACGGCTGCCGCCTGGCCGCCCGCCTGCCCGGCCGGCGTGGCGCGGGGTAACCGGTTGCCCGGCGATGGCTGGGGAGTGTCCCGGGACAATCGCTAGCGCAGCCGTCGCAGGAACGGGTCCTGCGGTTCGACCGGGCTGACCCGGACCCGGGCGGCCCGCACGCGCACCCCGCTGGGCCGGGCGGTGACCGGGCTGAGGTCAAGCTCGGCGACCTCGGGCAGGTCGTCGGCCAGCCGGGACACCCGCAGCAGCAGCCCGGCCAGCGCCGCCACGTCCACCGCCGGGCCGGCCGGCGGCCCGAACAGCAGTTCGGCCCCGGACACGCCGCGGATCATCTCGGCCGCGTCGGCGTCGGTCAGCGGGCTGAGCCGGGCGGCCCTGGCGCCCAGGATGGCCGGGGCGGCGCCGCCGAGGCCGAACACCACCAGCGGCCCGAACACCGGTTCGGCCACCACGCCGGCCAGCACCTCGACCCCGTCCGTGCTTCCAGCCGCAGGGCCCGCCGCGGCCAGCGGGATCTCGTAGCAGGCCAGCAGGCTGGCGGCCGTCTCGTCCGGCAGCCAGCCGCCGCCGGGAGTGGCATCGGTGAAGCCGGCCACCAGCGTGCGGGCGTCCGCGGCGCGCACGCCAGGCAGTTCGGGCACGCGGCCCTGCTGCCGGACCCGCCAGGCCTGGTACCTGACCGCGTGCCCGAGGGCCCGGGCGGCGCTCGCCGGGTAGGCGTAGGCGGGCACGGCCGGCGCGCACGGCGGGGCCGGCACCTCGCGCGCACCCGCGGGGGCTTCGGCTCCCGGCGCCAGCAGCACGGCCTCGGCCTGGTCGAGCACCACCGCGGCCAGCGGCTTGGCCACCTGGGCGGTGCGCACCGCCTGGCTCGCGTCGGCCATGGCGGTCGGCACGGTCACCGCCAGCACCGCGTCCACCCCGCCGTCGGCGGCCGCGATCTGCAGGCAGGACCGGAACACGTCCACCCCGACGGTGGCGGTGGTATCCACCGGCCCGGCGACCGCGGCGCCGGCCGGCAGCAGGGCGCGCAGCGCGTCCTGGGTCGGGCCGGACAGCGTGACCACGTGCAGCCCGTGTTCCTCGCAGGCGTCCGCGGTGAGCACTCCCCCACCGCCGGCGTTGCTGACGATCGCGACCCGGTCCCCGGTCGGCAGCGGCTGGCTGGCCAGCAGCGCGGCCGCCTCGATCAGCTCGCCTAGGTCCCGCGCCGCGATGACCCCGGCCTGGGCGAACAGCGCCTGCTGGGTGACCAGCGGGGTGGCGGTGGCGGCGGTGTGCCAGGCGGCGGCCCGCTGCCCCGCCGCGGACCGGCCGCTGATCACGGTCAGCACCGGCATCCGGCGGGCGACCCGGCGGGCCGTCCTGGCGAACCGGCGCGGGCTGCCGAACGACTCCACGTACAGCGCGGCGAGCCCGGTCTGCCCGTCCTGCTCCCACCAGGTGAGCATGTCGTTGCTGGACACGTCGTACTTGTCGCCGACGGAGACGAACGACGACACCCCGATGCCGAGCCGGCCCAGGTGGGCCAGGAAAGACACGCCGATCCCGCCGGACTGGACCACCAGGCCGGCCACGCCGGGCCGCGGCCGGCGGGCGCCGAAGGTGGCGTCCAGGCCGAGGCCGGGAATGGCGATGCCGAAGCAGTTCGGCCCCACCAGGCGCATGCCGTAGCGGCGGCAGGTGGCCAGCAGCGCAGGCCCGTGCGGGCCCAGATCCCCGGTGATGACCACGAGCGCGCGGACGCCGCGCTGCCCGCACTGCACGGCCACCTCGAGCAGCTGGGCGGCCGGCACCGCGGCCACCGCCACGTCCACCTGCGGCGGCAGGTCCGCCGCCGAACGCAGGCAGGGCAGGCCCTCCAGCGTGCTGGCGTGCGGGTTGACCGGGTACACCTGGCCGGCGAAGCCGCCGGTGACGATGTTGTGCAGGATTTCCCGGCCCGCCGACCCGCGGTGCCGGCCCGCGCCGACGACGGCGATCGAGCCGGGCTGCAGCAGGTGCCGGAGGCTGGCCACGTCGGCCCGGCTCTCCCTGGCCGCCACCGTATCCAGGTACTCGTCCAGGCGGCGGTCCGCCTCGTCGGCGGGCAGCGGGAACGTCAGCACCACCTCGCCGCCGTCCCGCCTGCTCTGCACGGGCAGCCCGGCGCTGGTGAACACGGCCAGCATGGCCACGTTCTCGGCCAGCGTCACCGCGCTGAACGCGCGCAGCTTGCGCTGCCGGGCGATCGACACCAGGTGCTCGAGCAGCAGCGTGCCGATGCCCCGGCCGTGCATCTGGTCGGGGACGGCGAGGGCGATCTCGGCCACGCCCGGCTCCGCGGTCTGCTCGTAGCTGGCCACCCCGGCCAGCTCGCCGCCGAGCCAGGCCAGCAGAGCGGTGTGGCCGGGGCCGGGCGGCCGGGTGACCCGGCTGGCCTCGCGTTCCGCGTTGACCGGGCTCATGCTGAAGAACCGCAGGTAGGCGTTGTGCGGCGACAGGGCCGCGTGCATCGCCCTGACGGCCTCGTGGTCGTCAGGGCGGGCCGGCCGGATCTCGACCGTGCTGCCGTCCATGAGCAGGGCGTACGCTGCGGCGCTCATGGCTGCGCGGTGCCGCTCAGTGTTTGTCCTAGTCCCGCACGCCGATCGTGGCGACCATCAGCGCCTTGATCGTGTGCATCCGGTTCTCCGCCTGGTCGAACACGACCGAGGCGGCCGACTCGAAGACCTCATCGGTCACCTCGAGCGCGGACAGCCCGCGCTTGCCGTAGATGGCCTGCCCGACGCCGGTGGCGGTGTCGTGGAACGACGGCAGGTCGTGCAGGAACTTCACCTCCGGGTTCCCGGTAGCGGCCATCAGCTCCGCGTTCACCTGGTAGGGCAGCAGCAGGTCGATGCGCTGGTCCCATTCCGCTGCCGGCTCCCCCATGGACAGCCACACGTCGGTGTACAGGTAGTCGGCGCCGGCCACCGCGGCGGCGACGTCGTCGGTCACCGTGATCCGGGCCCCGGTGGCGGCCGCGAGCGGCTCGGCGACGCCGCGCACCCCCGGCGCGGGCTGCAGCGAGCCGGGGGCGCAGATCCGCATGTCCATGCCGAGCATGGCCCCGGTGACCAGCAGCGAGTTCGCCACGTTGTTCCGCCCGTCGCCGAGGTAGCAGCAGGCCACCTCGGTCAGCGGCTTGCTGGTGTGGTCGCGCATGGTCAGCATGTCGGCCAGCATCTGGGTCGGGTGCCACTCGTCGGTGAGCCCGTTCCACACCGGCACGCCGGCGTGGGCGGCGAGCGTCTGCACCGTCTGCTGGGCGGCGCCGCGGTACTCGATGCCGTCATACATCCGGCCCAGCACCCGGGCGGTGTCGGCCACCGACTCCTTGTGCCCCAGGTGTGATCCCTCCGGGCCCAGGTAGGTGACGTGCCCGCCCTCGTCGTAGGCGGCGACCTCGAACGAGCACCTGGTGCGGGTGGAGCTCTTCTCGAAGATCAGCGCGATGTTCCGGCCGGCCAGCCTGCGGCCCTGCTGGCCCATTCGCTTCTGCTGCCGCAGCTGCCCGGCCAGATCCACCAGGTGCAGGAATTCCTCCGCGGTGAGATCGGTCTCCTTGAGCAGGCTCCGTCCCTGCAAGTCCATGTGGCCGCTCCCGTGATGCAAGGATGCTGTCATGGCTGATCTTTCCCGTCCGGAAAGCCACCCTACGGAAACCGCAGCGTATCGCCTCTATCAGGACCTGGCGGAATGGTGGCCGCTGATCTCGCCGCCGGGTGAGTACGAGGAGGAGGCGGCGTTCGCGGCGCAGGTGCTGGCCCGCGCGGCCGACCCGGTGCAGGACGTGCTGGAACTGGGCAGCGGTGGCGGCAGCAACGCCAGCTACCTGAAGGCCAGGTTCACGCTGACCCTGGTGGACGCGTCCGCGTCGATGCTCGCGGTGTCCCGGCGGCTCAACCCGGACTGCGCCCATGCGCAGGGCGACATGCGCACGATCCGGCTGGGCCGGACGTTCGACGCGGTGTTCGTGCACGACGCCGTGGACTACATGACCACCGAGGCCGACCTCGGCCAGGTGATGGCGACCGCGTACGCGCATTGCCGGCCCGGCGGGGTCGCGGTGTTCGTGCCGGACTGCCTGGCCGAGACGTTCACCGCCGACACCGGCTGCGGCGGCGGCGACGGCGACGACGGCCGGGGGGCACGCTTCCTGCAGTGGTCCTACGACCCGGATCCGGACGACACCTGGACCCTGACCGACTACGTTTACCTGCTGCGGGACCGCTCCGGCCCGGTCCAGGTGGTGCACGAGACCCACCGGCTGGGCCTGTTCGGCCGCCAAGCGTGGCTGCGCCTGCTGGCCGGGGCCGGGTTCGAGGCACGGGCCATCAAGGAGGAAACCACCGAGGACCGGCCGCCCCGCGAGTTCTTCCTCGGCCGCCGGCCAGCAGGTAACGCAACCGACAGGAGTAGCGCGTGAAGGCTGTAACCATCCGCGACGCCAAGATCTTCGTCGACGAGCAGCCGGACCCGGAACCGGGCACCGGTGAGGTGCTGGTCCGGGTCCGGGCCGCCGGGCTCAACGGCGCGGACCGGATGCAGGTGGCGGGCTTTTACCCGCCGCCGCCCGGCTCGGGCGTGCCGGCCGACATCCCCGGGCTCGAGGTGGCCGGCGAGGTCGCCGCCACCGGGCCCAACGCGGGCCGGTTCCAGCCCGGCGACCGGGTCATGGGCCTGGTGGCCGGGGCCGGCCAGGCGGAACTGGCCGTGCTGCACGAGCGCCAGCTCATGCCGGTGCCCGACGGGTTCGGCTGGCCGGAGGCGGGCGGGTTCCCCGAGGTGTTCATGACCGCCTACGACGCGGTGGTGACCCAGGGCGGCCTGCGGCCTGGCGACCGGTTCCTGGTGCACGGCGCGGGCGGCGGCGTGGGCACCGCGGCGGTGCAGCTCGGCGCGATCGGCGGGGCGCGGGTCACCGCGACCGTCCGCAACCCGGCCAGCCACGACACGGTCCGGGGCCTCGGCGCCGGGCAGGTCATCGACCCGGCGGACTTCGCCGGGCATGGGCCGTTCGACCTGATACTCGAGCTGGTCGGCGCGCCGAACTTCGCCGCGAACCTGGACTCGCTGGCGCTGCGCGGCCGGATCGTGGTCATCGGCGTGGGGGCGGGCGCGCACGCCGAGCTCGACCTGCACAAGCTGATGCAGAAACGGGCCAGGGTCAGCGCCTCGACGCTGCGCGCCCGTCCGCTGGAGGAGAAGGCGGCGCTGGCCCGCGAACTGGAGCGGCACGTGCTCCCGCTGGCCGCGGCGGGCCGGATCCGGGTCCCGGTCGCTGCCGTCTTCGGGCTGGACGAGGCTCCCCGGGCCTATGAGTTCTTCGCCGCGGGCGGCAAGTGCGGCAAGGTCGTGCTCACCATGCCCGGATAGCCGGCACCGGGGTCAGATGGAGCCGAGCGCGGCGATGAGCTGGGTGACCTGATAGGCGGTGGGGAAGTCTGGCGCCTCGTAGCGCAGGGTGCGGCCGTCCTTGCGGTCCATCCCGGGAATCAGCAGCGCCCGCTCGGTCATCGGCGGCGCCAGCACCTCGACCTCCAGCAGCACCGGCCCGTCGAACCGGGGCGGCCGGACGCCGTCCCGGGCGGCCAGGGCGGCCGGCACCGCCTGCTCGATCCGGTCGCAGACCTCGTCGGGGTGCAGCAGCGCGGCGGCCCTGGCGCCGAGCGCCCGCTTGACCACCACCGTGTGCATGCCCGGCACCACGGCGGCGGCCTCCGCGGCCACGCTGTCGTCGCCGGCCACCAGCACCGCGGGCACGCCGTGGTGCGCGGCCAGCGCCGCGTTCAGGCCGAGCTCACCCAGGGAGCGGCCGTCGCAGCGAACGTCGGCCAGCACCCCGCCGTTGATGGTGTGTGCCAGCACCGACCCTGCCGTACCTGCCTTGCCGTGGTACCCGATGAACAGCGCCGCGTCCGGCTTCTCGGCCAGCCCGGCCATCATCCCGTCCGGCTTGGGCTTGCCGCGCAGCAGCACCGCCCGGCGGTCGAGCCGGCTGGGCAGCAGGTTGCGGAAGCCCGCGTGCGCCTCGCTGACCAGCACCTCGGCCGAGGGGTCGAAGGCGTGCACGCCGCGCACCGCGGCGTTGGCCTCGGCGGTGATCAGCTCGCGGTTGCGCTCGTACTCCGGATGGCCCGGCCGGACGTCCTCGGCGTCCACCACGCCCCCGATGCCTTCCATGTCGATTGAGATCAGCACTCGCATCGCATACCTGCCATCCGTCTCGGCTCGCCTGTCGGTCGGGGCCAGTCAATCAAGGCGCGGCCGGACGGTGGCATTTAATAAACGCCATGACCGGCCCCTCAGCCACGCCGCAGGCGCGCAAGCTCGGCATCAAGCCGGGCAGCGGGTCGCGCTGGACCACCCGCCGCCGGGGTGGCAGCTCACCGGCCCGCCGGCCGGCCTGGCCCAGCCCGGGCCCGGCGAGCCCGCGGACGTGATCATCAGCTTCGTCACCAGCCAGCACGAGCTGGCCGCCCGGCTGCCCGGGCTGGCCGGGCGGATCTACCCTGGCGGCGCGTTGTGGGTCGCCTGGCCCCGCCGCGCCGCCGGCCACCGCAGCGACATCACCGACAATGTCATCCGTGAGCACGCGCTCCCGCTCGGCGTGGTGGACGTCAAGGTCGCCGCGATCGACACCGACTGGTCCGGCCTGCGGCTGGTCTGGCGGGTGTCCTGGCGCGGTGGCCGGCCGCCGGACGGCTGAGCATGGCAGGGCGCGGCAGAGGTTGGTGTGGGACAGGAGAGGATGGCGCCGTGACGTTCGATGTACTGCTGGCCGGGGGCTGGGTCGTGGACGGCACGGGCACGCCGCCGTGGCGGGCCGATGTCGGCATCCGCGGCAACCGCATCGCGGCGGCCGGGCGGCTCGGCCAGGCCGGCAGCGGGCTGGTGCTCGACGTGTCCGGCCGGTACATCTTCCCCGGGTTCATCGACACGCACATCCACGCCGACCTGCTGTACCCGCGGCGCGACGTGCAGGAGGCCGCGCTGCGGCAGGGCGTGACCACCCTTCTGGCCGGCCAGGACGGCCTGTCCTGCGCGCCCGCCCCGGCCGGTACGGCGGCCTACGTCAGGGACTACTTCGGGCCGGTGAACGGCTTCCCCGGCGACGCGGACATCCCGGAGCAGCTGACCGTGGCAGGGGCGCTGCGCCAGGCGGACGGCGCGGCCGGGGTGAACGTGGCCTGGCTGGTGCCGGCCGGCACCGTGCGGCACCAGGTGATGGGCAGCGACCAGCGCAAGCCCACGCCGGCCGAACTGGCCGCCATGCAGGCGGTGGTGGCCGAGGCGATGGCCGACGGGGCGGTGGGGCTGTCCACCGGCCTGGACTACCTGCCCGGGCGGTACGCCGACGCGGCGGAGATAGCCGCGCTGTGTGAGCCCGCCGCCGAGGCTGGCGGGGTGTACGTCACGCACATGCGAGCCTCCGGGGTCAACGCCTGGCGGGGCATCGCGGAGGTGTGCGAGATCGCCGGGCTGGCGGGCATAGCGGCGCACGTCTCGCACTACGCGGGGCCGGCCACCATGCTGACCCGGCTGGTCGACGGCGCCCGTGACCGCGGCGTCGACATGACCTTCGACTCCTACCCGTACCTGCGCGCGGCGACCATCCTCGCCATGGTGGCGCTGCCGGACGACGTGCAGCAGGGCGGTGTCGCCGCGACCGTGGCGCGGCTGCGGGACAGCGGCGTGCGGGAAACGCTGTGCCGGGACTGGTTCCCGTCCATCGCCGACACGCTCGACGAGGTCACGCTGGCGTTCGTGGCCGACCCCGGGCTGTCCTGGGCGGAGGGGATGACTCTGGCCGACGGCGCGGCGCGGGCCGGCTGCGGCGTCGGGGAGTTCATCTGCGATGTGCTGGCCCGCAGCGAACTGGCCGTCGGCTGCGTGCGGGCGGGCCGGCCGTCGATCGGTGACGAGGACATCCGGGCGATGCTGCGCCACGAAGCGCACATGGGCGGCTCGGACGGGATCTTCGTCGGCAGTGTGCCGCATCCCCGCGGCTGGGGCACCTTCGCCCGCTATCTGGGGCGGCATGTGCGCGAACTCGGCGACTGGACCTGGGGCCAGGCGTCCTCGCACCTGGCCGGGCACGCCGCCCGGCGGTTCGGGCTGCCAGGCCGCGGGCTGGTCCGCGAGGGATACGCCGCCGACCTGGCGGTGCTGGACCCGCAAGCGGTGGCCGACCGCGCGACCTACGCCGACCCGCGGCGGCCGGCCACCGGGGTCAGCCACGTCCTCGTGGGCGGGACGCTGGTGCTGCGCGACGGTGAGCTGACCGGCGCCACGCCCGGGCGTGGGCTGCGCCGCGGCGCCGACCCGGGCGGAGGGGGACATGATGCCTGAGGCCCTGATCAGCCACCCGGACAAGGTGCTGTTCGGCGAGCGCGGCGAGACCAAAGGCGACCTGGCCGGGCATTACCTGCGGGTCGCCGGGCCGCTGATGCGGACGATGGGCGGCCGCCCGGTGCTGCTGCAGCGGTTCCCCGACGGCGCCGGCGGGCCTTCGTTCTTCCAGAAGCGGGTGCCGGCGGGCTGCTGGACGCGCCGTGGCCGCCGGTCTACCCGAAACAGCCCGGCGAGCCGCCCCGCGTCGCCCCCAGCCGGGCCAGGAAGCCCAGCCCTTCCTGACCACCGGTCAGCCGCGCCGGGCGAGCAGGCGGCGCTTGCTGCCGTCGGTGGTGTCGTGCTGGCTGAGCACGGTGAACCCGCCGGGCAGCAGCGACGCGGGCTCGCCGGGGCCCACGCACCAGCCGGCGCACAGCCCGGGCCGGGCCGGGCGTGCCGCCTGGGTCAGCGACTCCCAGCCGACCAGGCCACCGGGTGCGACCGCCGCCGCGGCGGCGGTGAAAACGGCGCGGTCCCAGTACCCGGTGCACAGCACGAGCGCGTAGCTGCCTGGCGGCTGCCATCCGGCCAGGTCGGCCTGCACGAGCGTGATCAGGTCGTCCACGCGGCGGGTCGCGGCCTCGGCGCCGAGCAGCGCGAGCGCTATCTCCGAGACGTCCACCGCGGTGACGGCCCGGCCGGCCGCGGCGGCCAGCAGGGCGCTGCCGGACGGGCCGCTGGCCAGGTCGAGTACCGGGCCCGCGGGTAGCGGCAGGGACAGCGCCTGCTCCGCCACCGGATGCGGGAGGAACGAGGGCTGGAAACCGCCGGAATACCTGGAGTTCCACCGGATCCGGTCCGGATGGTCGGGCAGGCCTGGCTGCTCGGTCACGACTCGGTCACGACAGCAGGCTACGCTCGCACGGTGAGCTCTCTCGTGCGCTGCCAGGTGGACGGCCAGATCGCGACGATCACCCTCGACTCCCCGGCGAACCGCAACGCGCTGTCCCGGGCGCTGGTGGCCGAGCTGACCAGCGCACTGCGCGCCGCCGGGCAGGACGCCGGGATCCGGGCCGTGGTGCTCACCCACACCGGCGGCGTGTTCTGCTCGGGCGCGGATCTGAGCGAGGCCCGGCAGAGGCCAGGCGGCGACACCCAGGCCGGGCCGGCGCCAGGCAGCGACGGGCAAGCCGGGATGGCGGACGCGACCACCGCGATGATGACCGTGATGACCACGATCGTCCAGCTGGCCAAACCAGTCATCGCCAAGATCAGCGGCCACGTGCGGGCGGGCGGCATGGGCATCGTCGGCGCCTGCGACATCGCGGTCGCGACCGAGGAGGCCACGTTCGCGTTCACCGAGGCGCGGATCGGCCTGGCTCCCGCGATCATCTCGATGACCACGCTGGACCTGATCCGGCCGCGAGCGGCGAGCCGCTACTATCTCACCGGCGAGACGTTCGGCGGAACGGTGGCGGCCCAGATCGGGCTGATCACCGAGGCGATCAGCTCGGGCAACATCGACGACGCGGTCGCGCGGGTGGCCGGGCAGATCTGCGAAACCTCGCCGCAGGGTGCCGCCGAGACCAAGCGGCTGCTCACCGCCGGGCGGCGGCACCGGATGGCCGCCGACTCCGCGGATCTCGCGGCGCTGTCGGCGCGGCTGTTCGCCAGCGAGGAGGCGCAGGAGGGCATCCGTTCCTTCCTGGAACGGCGGGCGCCCGCCTGGCGCCGGTAAGGACGGCGCCCTCTGCCCCGCCTACCCCGGCGCGCGGCGGAACTGCCCTGGCTGCCGGCCAGGGCCGGGCGGCCCGGCGAACGCCTGGGCGATGGACATCCATTCGGTGGCGACCGGCCCGGAGATCACCAGCGACGTGTCGTCGAGATGCCGCCGCTGGGTGACGGCCAGGCAGAAGTCCAGCGCGCTGCCCGCTACCCGGTCGGCCGCCTCCGGCGGCCCCCACAGCCACATGTCCCGGCCGGGCGAGATCAGCTCGACCCGGACCTTTTCCTCCGGGATCGGCCGGCCGTGCGCGGCGAAGCTGAACGGGCGCGCCGCCACGCCGAGGTGCGCCACGTGCCGCAGCCGGCCGGTGGGCTCGCGCCGGGTGCCGAGCGCGTCCGCGATGTCCTGCCCGTGCGCCCAGGTTTCCATCAGCCGGGCGGTCAGCATCGATGCGGCGCTCATGTTCATGCCGTACCAGGGCACCCGCACCGACGGGTGCAGCGGGCGGAACGTGGCCAGCAGCCCGGCCCTGGCCTCGTCGAACCAGGCAAGCAGCTCGGCCGGCCGCATCGTGCGGTACTGCTCGGCGATCGACTCGGGGTCTATCCCGCCGGACCCGTTGGCACGGGCCAGCTCGGCGGAGAACTCCTGCGGCCTGGTGGCCGACTGCACCGCCACCTCGTCGAAGTGCGCCAGGTGGCCGATCTGGTCGGCGATGCTCCAGCCGGGCGCAGGGGTGGCCTGCCGCCACCCCTGCTCGTCCAGGCCGGCCACCAGTTCGCGCAGCACGACGGTCTCCGCGGCCAGGTCGCCGGCCAGGCCGTTCATGTCCGCTGGCATGGCTCAATCCTCCTCGGGGGGTGTCACGACGGCGAGCACCTGGCCGGCCTCGACCTGCTCGCCCGCGGCGGTGGCCACCTCGGCCAGCAGGCCGTCCGACGGCGCCGCCACCGTATGCTCCATCTTCATCGCCTCCAGCACAACCAGCGGCTGCCCGGCGGCGACCGTGGCGCCCGGCGCGGCCAGCACCCGGGTGATCACGCCGGGCATCGGGGCGAGCAGTGAGCCGCCGCGGGGCACGGCGGCCGGGTCGATGAACCGCGGCCGCTCGGTCAGCGCGGTCGAGCCGTCCGGGCCGTCCACGTACACCTCGGTGCGGCCCGCGGCGGTGACCCGGTGCACGTGATAGCCGCGGCGCACCCCGTCCACCTCGAGATCCACGGCGCCGGCCGCCGCGCGCACGACGCTGACCTCGCGGCCCAGCGGCTCCCCGTTGACGGTGATGTCCACCGTGCTGGTCACAACCGTGCTGGTCACCACCGTGCCGCTGTCCGCCTGGCTGGCGTGCAGCCGGTAGGCGACCGTGTAGTCCTCCCCCGCGGTGAACGTCACCTGGTTCGGCGCTGACGGGACGTTGCGCCAGCCGGACGGCAGCGTGCCCAGCACCCGCGCCGACTCCCGGTTGGCCGCCTGCCCGGCCAGCGCGGCCACGGCCGCGTGCACCGCGGTCACCGCCGGCGGCGGCCCGCCGCCGAGCACGGCGGGGTCGTGCCGGGTGAGATAGCCGGTGTCGGTCTGCCCGGCCCGGAACTCTGGTTCACGCAGGATGCCGAGCAGCAGATCCCGGTTGGTGGTGACCCCGTGCAGCCGGGCGCCGGCCAGCGCGCGGTCCAGCCGCCGGATCGCCTCGGCGCGGGTCCGGCCGTGCGCGATGACCTTGGCCAGCATCGCGTCGTAGTGCGGGCCGACCACCCCGCCGTCGGCGTAGCCCGCGTCCACCCGCACCCCCGCCCCGGCGGGAATGCCGAAGCGGTGCAGCGTGCCGGTGCACGGCAGGAACCCGGCGGGCACGTCCTCGGCGTACAGCCTGGCCTCGACGGCGTGCCCGGTCAGCGTGGCCCCGGTGACCTCGGCCGGCAGCGGCTCCCCCTCGGCCACCCGCAGCTGCGCCTCGACCAGGTCCAGCCCGGTCACCATCTCGGTGACCGGGTGCTCCACCTGCAGCCGGGTGTTCACCTCGAGGAACCAGAACTGGCCGGACTGGTCGACCACGAACTCCACGGTGCCCGCGCCGGAGTAGCCGATCACCTTCCCGGCCGCGACGGCGGCCTCGCCGAGCGCGGCCCGCAGCGTGCCGTCCACGGCCGGGGACGGCGCTTCCTCGATGATCTTCTGGTAGCGGCGCTGGATGGAGCATTCGCGCTCGAACACGGACACGACGGTGCCGTGCCGGTCGCCGAGGATCTGCACCTCGACGTGCCGCGGGCCGGTCACGAACCGCTCCAGGAACACCGTGCCGTCGCCGAACGCGGAGGCCGCCTCCCGGCTCGCCGCGGCCACCGCACCGGCCAGCTCACCCGCGCCGGAGACCAGCCGCATGCCCCGGCCGCCACCGCCGAACGCCGCCTTGACAAGGAGCGGGAAGCCGACGTGCGCCCCAGCCTCGGCCAGATCGGTTCCGTCGTCCACGGTGACCCCGGGCAGCACCGGCACCCCGGTCGCCTCCATCAGCGACTTGGCGGTGAGCTTCGAGCCCATGGCGGCGATCGCCTCGGCGGGCGGGCCGACGAACACCACCCCGGCCGCGGCGCAGTCGCGGGCGAAGGCGGCGTTCTCCGACAGAAAGCCGTATCCCGGGTGGATGGCGTCCGCGCCGGCCGCCGCGGCGGCGGCGAGGATCAGGTCGCCGCGCAGGTAGGTGTCGGCCGGTGCGGCGCCGGGCAGCCGGACCGCCTCGTCGGCCATGGCCACGTACGGTGCGGCGGCGTCCGGGCCGGAGAACACCGCCGCGGTGGCGATGCCCAGCCGGTGCGCGGTGCCGATGACCCGCGCCGCGATCTCGCCGCGGTTGGCGACCAGTAGTTTCCGTATCGGCACTGTGTTGGCTACCACGCGATCACATCCGGAAGACGCCGAAGCCGCGGCGGCCGGCCACCGGGGCCGAGTGCACGGCCGACAGGGTGAAGCCGAGCACGCTGCGGGTGTCGCGCGGGTCGATGACGCCGTCGTCGTAGACCCGCCCGCTGACCGCGAACGCGTGCGCTTCGGCGTCGATCTGTGCCTCGATCATGGCCGTGCGGGCCTGGTCCGCCTCCTCGTCGAACTCCTGGCCGCGGGCCGCCGCGCTGGCCCGCCCGACGATGGACAGCACCCCGGCCAGTTGCGTCCCGCCCATCACGGCCAGTTTTGCGCCGGGCCAGGCGAACAGGAACCGCGGGTCGTAGGCCCGGCCGGACATGCCGTAGTTGCCCGCGCCGAACGACGAGGCCATGTTGATGGTCAGGTGCGGCACGGCGCTGTTGGTCACCGCGTTGATCATCTTCGCGCCGTCCTTGATGATGCCGCCCTGCTCGTAGCTGGCCCCGACCATGTAACCGGTGGTGTTCTGCAGGAAGATCAGCGGGGTGTCGGACTGGTTGGCCAGCAGGATGAACTCGGCCGCCTTCTTCGACTCCTCACTGAACAGCACGCCCCGGTGGTTGGCCAGGATGCCGACCGGGTACCCGTGCACCCGCGCCCACCCGGTGACCAGGGATGTGCCGTACAGCGGCTTGTACTCGTCGAACTCCGAGCCGTCCACGGTGCGGGCGAGCACCTCGCGCGGGTCGAACGGCACCTTCACGTCTGCGGACACGAGGCCGAGGATCTCGTCCGGGTCATACCGCGGGCCGGCCGGGCCGGCGGCCGGCGGCGGGCCGGCCTTGCGCCAGTTGATCCGGGCCATGATGTCCCGGCCGATCCGGATCGCGTCCGCCTCGTCCACCGCGAAGTAGTCCGACAGCCCGGACACCCGGGAGTGCATCAGCGCGCCGCCGAGCGCCTCGTCGTCGGACTCCTCGCCGGTGGCCATCTTCACCAGCGGCGGCCCGCCGAGGAACACCTTGGCCCGGTCCGCCACCATCACCGAGTAGTCGCACATGCCGGGGATGTAGGCGCCGCCGGCGGTGGAGTTGCCGAACACCAGGGCCACGGTGGGGATGCCCAGCGCGGACAGCTCGGTCAGGTCGCGGAAGGTACGCCCGCCCGGCACGAAGATCTCGGCCTGGGTGGGCAGGTCGGCGCCGCCGGACTCGACCAGGTTGATCACCGGCAGCCGGTTGGCCCGGGCGATCTCCCCGGCGCGCAGCGACTTGCGCAGCGAGTACGGGTTCGCCGACCCGCCGCGTACCGTCGGGTCGTTGGCGATGATCATGCACTCCACACCGGACACCACGCCGACGCCGGTGACCACGCTGGCGCCCACGGTGAACTGGCTGCCGTAGGCGGCGAGGGTGGACAGCTCGAGGAACGGGCTGTCCGGGTCCACCAGCAGCTCGATCCGCTCGCGGGCCAGCAGCTTGCCGCGCTCGCGGTGCCGCCGCTGGTAGCGTTCGCCGCCGCCGGCGATGGCCAGCTCGAGCTGCTCACGCAGCTGGGCCAGCAGCGCCAGCTGCGTCTCGCGGTTGGCGCGGTAGGTCTCGCTGGCGGTATCCAGCGACGAGCTCAGGACGGCCACGCCGCCATCATCCTCCGTAGTGATTCTCGTGCTCGGACCGGACCACGTTCTTCTGGATCTTGCCGGTCGAGGTCTTGGGCAGCGCGTCGGCCACGGGCCGGTTCCGCTGGGTCCACGGCGGCCTCCCGGGTCGGCTGCACCGTCATGGTAAGAGAGCCGCCGGTCAGCCCGCCATGGCGGCGAGCTACCGGCAGGCCCGCACGTTCGGCTGGCTGCCGTAGCGCGGGACAGCGCCCGCCCTTTAACGGAAGCGATAGCCTTACTTGACTTTCTCTTGACACTTGACGGTACCGGTGTTTTACTCCCGAATGGCAGGAAAAGCGAGGGAAGGTATTTTTATCTGGCCGGGCTGATCGGCCTGTAAGCCTTTGGCCGCTGCCATTTGTCACCGGACCGGCCAGCATCAGCTACAACGAGCCATGGCCGTGCCCGAACGGCGACTTCGGCGGCATGCAGGTGCCGAAGGGAATCCTGGGCGTGGTGATGCACACGATGGTGGGCAACCTGCCCGGCACCATCGCCACCTTCAACAACCCGCAGCGGGAAGCGTCAGCTCATTTCGGGATTGATCAGAACGGGCATATTCATCAGTTCGGGCCGGTGAATGGCTGGAAGGCGTTCGCCCAGGTAGCGGGGAACTCGAACTACTACTCAATCGAGCACGCCGACAATGCGAACCCGGATAATCCGCTGACCGACGCGCAGATGACCGCCTCGGCACAGGTCGTCGAGGCGCTAGCCGTGCACGGCCGGTTTCCGCTGCGGGAGGCCAATCACGTAGGCGAGGAAGGGTACGGCGTGCATTTCATGGACGGCCAGGGCTGGGGCGGGCACACCTGCCCCGATGTGCCGCCGCGGCGCGTCCGCTCGCAGCAGCGCGCGGAGATCCTGCGCCGCGCGCTGGCCATCAGGCAGGGCGGCCACCCGGTCGTCCCGAAGACTCCCAGCACCGTGCTGACCGACGGCAGCATGCCGCTGGCCGCGCTGGCGGCCCGGCACGACACGGCTCCGGCCACCGTGCTGCGGGCGACGGCGGAGGCCGCACCCAATGGCGAGTACGTGCATGCGCTGGCCACCTACATCAGCACCGTCTTCGCCACCGACACGGTGGACATGCCCGATGGCATCACGCTGCACTACCAGGAGAAGGGACCGGACGGGCACTGGCACAACCTGTCCTGGCAGACCGGGGCGGCCAAGCATCCTGAGGATCCGGAACCGCTGAACACGCTGGCTGCCCACCTCGGCACCGACAGCGAATCGATCGTCCGGCTGACCGCGGAGAAGAACAGCACGGGCAAGTTCAGCACGCGCGGGTTCGACTACATCAACGGCGTGTTCACCCGCAGCCAGGCGCTGCTGCCGACCGGCCTGACCCTGCACCTCAACGGCAGAAACTGACCTGCGGCCCTGCCCGCGGCAACGGACTGCGGAACCGACGGTGCACACCGCCTGAGGGCCGGCCTGTCGATCCTGCCGGGACCCGTTCGTAACGGAGATGACGGGCCAAGGCGGCACCGGGGATAACCCCGGGGCGCTGGCCGTCGTGACAGCATCCGTTACCGCCCGGGCGACCGGGCCGCAGGACAGGAGAGCACCATGGGCAAGCTGGTTGTCACCGAGTTCATCACGCTCGACGGGGTCATCGAGGACCCGGGCGGCAGTGAGGGCGGCGAGCACGGCGGCTGGTCGTTCCGTCACCACGCCCCGGACGGCGACGCGTTCAAGATGACGGAACTGCAGGCCGCGGACGCCCAGCTGCTCGGCCGGGTGACCTACGAGGGATTCGCCGCCGCCTGGCCGGCCATGGAGGAATCGACCGGCGAGTTCGGCCGGAAGATGAACGCGATGCCGAAGTACGTGGTGTCCACGACACTCACCGAGGCGAGCTGGAAGAACACGACGATCATCGCCAATGACGTTGCTGCCGAGGTGGCCAGGGTCAAGGGCCGCTACACCGGCGACATCCTGGTCGCGGGCAGCGGGAAACTCACGCGGACGCTGGCCGGGCACAACCTGGTGGACGAGTACCGGCTGATGGTCCACCCGGTGGTGCTCGGCTCGGGCAAGCGGCTGTTCGACGGCGCACCGCCCGCCGACCTCGAGCTCACCGAATCGCGGAAGGTCGGGCCGTACGTGCTGCTGCTCACCTACCGTCCGGCGGCCAGGCCAGCTTCGGAGAGTTCGGCTTCGGACGGCGTGGCGGCGGACACGGCCAATCCGGAGTGAGGTTCCGGGACCCGCCGCTCCTGACGCCTCAGGATCCGCCGCCCCGGAAGCGCTGGCCGCCCGGGACGGCGCTCCTGGGGCGCTCCGCGGTATTTCCGCTTGCGACCTTACTACGAGATCGTATAATTCGATATCGTGACAGCTGACTCCGCGGAAGCGCAGCCTTGGTGGTCCGCGCTGCTGGCGCTCCAGCAGGCCACGCACCGGACCTTGCACGTCTTGTCCGTCCGGCTCGCCGGCCTGGGCCTGACCGGATCCGAGACGAACGCGCTGGCTCACCTGGCCGACGGCCGTCGCTGGAGCATGTCCGAACTCAGCGCGGCGGCGGGCAGCCCGCCGACGACCCTGACCAGCGTGCTTGACCGCCTCGAGGGCCGTGGCCTGGTCGCCCGGGGCAGCGCGCCCGGTGACCGGCGGGTGGTACTGATCGAGCTCACCGCCTCCGGGCGGGAGGCCGCTGCGGCTATCCGGGCCGCCATCGGCGCCCTGGAACGGCAGGCGCTCGGCTCGCTGCCGGCCGCCGCCATCGCCGGGCTGCGCAACGGATTGCAGGCACTGACCGAGGTGACGCCATGACGGCGGACTTCGACGAGCTGATGGCCGAGGTGATGGCGGCGGCCGGGCGGTTCGGCCACCGCGAGCACGTCCACCTGACCTGGCTGGCCGTACGCCGGTACGGGGTACCGGCCGCGATCCGGCTGGTCAGCGACGGCATCCAGCGGACCGCCCGGTACGCCGGCGCGCCGCAGAAGTACCACGCCACGGTCAGCAGGGCGTGGGTGGAACTGGTCGGCTACCACGCCATGAACGATGACGGCGGCTTCGACGCCTTTGCCGAGCACTACCCGGCGCTGCTGGACAAGCGCCTGCTGGTCCGGCACTACCGCCCGGCGACACTGGCGGGCTCGCAGGCCAGGGCCGGCTGGGTGGAGCCCGATCTCTCCCCGTTCCCCTGGCAGCCGGCACAGCCGGCCGGCCTGATGAAGCCGCCGGGCTTGCCCCGGTTACGCCGTGTTGGCGACCAGGACTAGCCTGCCTGCCATGGCTGAGGGCTTGATTGCTGTCCGGCTGAAGGCGTGGACGGCGGCCGATCTCGATCTGCTCAGGCAGGCGAACTCGCCGGAGATGACCGCGCACCTGGGCGGCCCGGAGAGCGAGGAGAAGCTGCTCGACCGGCACCAGCGCTATCTCGAGCTGACGGATCCGGCGGCTGGGCGGATGTTCTCGGTGCTGCTGCCCGATGGCCAGCGCGCGGCCACGATCGGCTACTGGGAGCGGACCTGGCGCGGGGAACTGGTGTATGAGACTGGATGGAACGTCGTTCCGGCCTTCCACGGGCACGGGATCGCGACCGCCGCCGCCCTGGCGGTGATCGAGCGAGTCCGGGCCCAGCACCGGCACAAGCATCTGCATGCTTTCCCCGCTGTCGGCAATGCCGCATCGAACGCGGTCTGCCGGAAGGCCGGTTTCACGCTGTACGGGCCGGTCGACTTCGAGTACCCGAAGGGGACCGTCTCCCCGCATAACAACTGGTGCCTGGACCTCGCAAACCCGCGCCAGGCACCAGCGGAGGCTCGGCCCGGGTGGCGTACACCATCCTGTTGACGGCAGCAGGCATAGAGATATCGCCCTTAACACCCCACCCCGGAAGACCGCTGCCGGGCCGCCGAGGTGGGGTGCGGTTATCCGCTGGACGGCTGCTTACGCGACAGCGGCGGCCGGCTGACGCAGGGGAGCCAGGGCCTTGCTCCAGGCGATCACCTGGTCCAGGAGGGTGTCCAGGCTGGCCCGGTTGTACTCGCCGGGCCGCAGCACGCTGAAGTTCTCGAACTCCGTGAGCATCGAGAGCGCGACCTGCTGACGCACGTCGGCCATCTGCAGTTCACCGGCGATCAGGCGCAGGTGCTCGGCGGCCCGGGCGCCGCCCACGCCGCCGTAGGAGACGAAGCCGGCCGCCTTGTTGTGCCACTCGGCGTACAGGAAGTCGATGGCGTTCTTCAGCACGCCGGAGGTGCTGTGGTTGTACTCGGGCGTGACGAAGACGAAACCGTCGAACGACGCGATCTTCTCGGCCCACCGCCGGGTGTGCTCGTTCTGGTACTGGCCCATCGACGGCGGCAGCGGCTCGTCCAGGTGCGGCAGCGGGTAGTCGCGCAGGTCGACGAGTTCGAACTCGGCATCAGTGCGGGCCGAAGCGATGCCGTACACCCACTTCGCCACCTGCTCGCCGTTGCGGTTGGGCCGGGTGCTGCCGAGGATGATGCCGATCCGGGTCATCAGAATCCCTCCTGGAGGGCTAGGTTGCCTGTCAGAACACCTAAACGGACTTTACCCCGGTTATCATTCCCGCCGTACAGTGTCTGCTGTGGACCCACTCACCGTGCCGCTGGGAGCACCGCACGCCGAGCGGGCCGACGCCGCGCGCAACCGGCAGCATCTGCTGGCCACGGCCCGGTGCATGCTGGCCGAGCGGGGGCCGGGCAAGCTGACCATGGACGCGCTGGCCGAGCGGGCCTGCCTGGGCAAGGGAACGGTGTTCCGCCGCTTCGGCACCCGCGCCGGGATCTTCGCCGCGCTGCTGGACGATGACGACCGGGCCTTCCAGCAGGAGGTTCTGTCCGGTCCCCCGCCGCTGGGGCCGGGTGCGCCGCCGCTGGACCGCCTCGTCGCCTACGGGCGGGCGAGGACCAGTTTCCTGATCGAGCACCGGGATGTCGCCCGCGCCGCGCTGGACGGCCACCGGTCACCGCCGGCCGCAGCGCAGTCTCCGATGTCCCGGATGCACATCCGGATGCTGCTCGGGCTGATGGAACTGCCCGGCGCCGACCTCGACACGCTGGCCATCCAGCTCACCGCGGCTCTGGACGCCCCGCTGCTGCTCTACATATCCACGGCCGATCTCGCCGACGCCGCACAGGTCGGCGCACGGATCGCGGCCAGCTGGCAGCATCTGGTGCAGCGGGTATGTTCCCGCTGACCGGAAGGCCGCCGCGATGACCTCCCAGCCGCTCGCGCGCCACCTGCTGCGGGCCCGCGACCTGGCCGACGCCCGCTACGCCGAGCGGGTGACGGTGGCGGACATGGCCGGGGCCGCCGGGCTTTCCCGGGCCCACTTCAGCCGCGAGTTCAAGCGTGCCTTCGGCGAGTCCCCGCACCAGTATCTGCTGACCCGGCGGCTGGAGCGCGCGGCGGCCCTGCTCCGGACGACCGACTGGCCGGTCGCGGACATCTGCTTCGCGGTCGGCGCCGGCAGCCTCGGGTCGTTCACGACCAGCTTCAGCCGGATATTCGGCCAGTCCCCCACGGCCTACCGCCGCTGCTGGCCGCCGGCCGCGCGGCTGATCCGGATCCCGCGCTGTGTGGCCATGGCTTACGCCCGCCCGCAGAACCGGACGTTTCGAGAAGACCGCGACCGCGGCCTTCCGTAACGTCGTCGGGTGACCGCACCTCACGACGGGGAGGAATCAAATGATCAAGATCGCCAACGTGCAGTTCTGGGTGCACGACCAGGACGAGGCGCTGCAGTTCTACACCAAGACGCTCGGCTGGGAGGTCCGGTCCGACGTGACCATGGGGGCGTGGAACTTCCGCTGGCTGGTGGTGGGGCCGGCCGGGCAGGAGGACGTCGGGCTGGTGCTGATGCCGGTGCCCGGCCCGCCGATGCTGGACACCGACGCCAGCGGGGCGCTGGCCGGCCTGGTGGCCAAGGGCGCCGGCGGGACGCTCTTCCTGGAGACCGGCGACTGCCAGGCCAGCTACGACGAGCTGTCCGCGCGTGGCGTCACGTTCAACGACCCGCCCACGCCGCAGGCGTACGGCATCGACACCTCGTTCCGCGACCCGTCGGGCAACAACATCCGGCTGACGCAGGTCATGGAGTTCGACCCGGCTCGCGGGGGGCAGTAACGCTGGGCCCACCCACTCCCATGCCCCTCACACCGGAAACAGTTCCTCGATGATGCTGGCCACGCCGTCGTCGTCGTTGCCGGGGATCACCTGGTCCGCCGCGGTGAGCACGCCGGGATGCGCGTTCGCCATGGCGTAGGAGCGGCCCGCCCAGGCCAGCATGGGCAGGTCGTTGACCATGTCGCCGAACGCCGCCACGTCCGCCGCGGCGATGCCCAGACGGCCGGCCAGCCGGGCCAGCGCGGTGCCCTTGCTCACGCCCGCCGCGGTCATCTCCAGCAGCCGCAGCCCGCCAGAGTGGTAAACCGCGACGATCTCCCCCACCACCGGGCTGGCCAGGCCCAGCAGATCGTCCCCGGACAGCGTGGGGTGCCGGCCGAGCAGCTTGACCGCGTCCCGGGCGAACAGTTCCTCGTCCGGCAGCCAGGGGATGTTCTCCGTCATGCGCCAGGCGCCCGGCTGGTAACGGCGGTCCCGGACGTGCCGGTCGGTGTACTCCACCGCGATGCCGAGGTCCGGGATCGCGCGGCGCAGCCGGGCGGCCGCGTCGGCGAGCACCCCGGCCGGGATGAGCGTCTTGTCGCTCAGCCGCCCGGTCCGCAGGTCCAGGGTCAGCGCGCCGTTCGCGCAGATCACCTCGCCGGTGTAGCCGAGCGGCTGCAGCGCGTTCGCCACGTGCCGGGGCGGCCGCCCGGTGACGAAGACGAACCGGGCGCCCGCGAGCTTCACGCGGGCCAAGGCGGCGACGGTCCGCGGGGAGACCGTCCCGTCGCTGCGCAGCAGCGTGCCGTCGAGGTCGATGGCCATCAGGCGCGGGCTGTCGGCTGGCATGAGGGCATTCTGCCTGGGGCGCAGCCCGGCCGGACGGCCGGAGCCGGCGGGCGGCGGGAACCACGGCGCAGCGGTTCAATAGGATCACTGGGTGGCCGAGCACGAGACATCCGGGGCCGCGCGGGGAACGGGGGACGCGTTCGACGCGTCCCGGCCCAACATCGCCCGGGTCTACGACTACCTGCTCGGCGGGAAGGACAACTTCGCCGCCGACCGGCAGGTCGGTGACGCCATCATCTCCTCGCTGCCCGCGGTGCAGGTCGGGGTGCGGGCACAGCGGGACGTGCTCGGCCGGGTGGTCCGCTACCTGGTGGGCGAGGCCGGGATCCGGCAGCTCATCGACATCGGCTCGGGCCTGCCGACGGCCGACAACGTGCACGAGATCGCGCAGCGGGTGGACCCGGGCGCCCGGGTGGTCTACGTGGACAACGACCCGGTGGTGCTGACGCACGCCAGGGCACTGCTGGCCGACAACACCTCGACGATCGTCGCGGCCGGCGACCTGCGTGATCCGGCGGCAATCCTGGCCGACCCGATGGTGGCCCAGCACATCAGCACCGGCCGGCCGATCGGGCTGCTGCTCTGCGGCATCCTGCACCACCTGCTGGATGACGAGCACCCGGCCGAGCTGGTCGCCACGCTGAGCCGGGCGCTGCCATCGGGCAGCTACGTGTTCATCCACCACCTGCTGAACAGCGAAGACCAGGCGGTGGCCGAGGTGCAGGCCACCTTCCAGCAGGCACTCGGCCGCGGGCAGTTCCGCGACATGGACCAGGTCCGTGGCATGTTCGCCGGGCTCGACCTGGTGGAGCCGGGCCTGGTGCTGGTGCCGGAGTGGCGCCCCGACCCGGACACGCCCGGAGTACGCGAGCATCCGGTGCTGCAGCTGGCCGCGGCCGGGGTGGCCCGCAAGCCGTGAGCGCACCGGCCCGAACGGCTGGCTTAACCCACGAGGCTAGTTCTCGGTCAGCTCCTTGGGCGCGGGCGGGCTGGCGATCTCGGCCTTGAGCGCGGCGAGCTGCTTGTCCACGTCGGCGGCCGCCCCGGCCTGATCGAGCTCGGCCTGGATCTCGTCGGTGTCGTTCCCGCCGACGTCCTCCAGCACGCCGGACTGCAGCAGCTCGTCGGTGGCCTGCGCCCTGGCCTGCATGTTGGCGATCTTGTCCTGGGCACGCTGCAGCGCCTCGCCGGAGTCACTCATGTCGCTGGAGATGCCGGCCGCGTCCGCGTTCACCGCGTTCTCCGCCCTCGCGGCGGTGTACTGGGCCTTGAGCACTTCCTTCTGCGAGCGGAAGTCGTTGACCCGCTTCTGCAGTTTGGCGAGGGTCTGCTCCATCTTCTGCTCTTGCTCGGTGAGCTGCTGGCGCTGCGCCTCGAAGTCGTCGATCTGGGTCTGGCCGGCGGCCCTGCGGGCAAGCGCCTCCTTGGCCAGCTCCTCGTTGCCCTGGGCGAGCACCGCCTTGGCCTGCTCCTGGAGATGGTCCATGGAGTGCTGGAGCTGCTGCTCCTGCAGCTCAATCCGCTTGCGCGCCGCAGCCATCTGCACCAGGGCCCGGCGAACCTCAGTGATGCGGTCGAGCATCTCCTCATACGACAGGTCGAGCATCTCGTCGGGCCGCTCGGCGGCGTCGAGCGCCTTGTTCGTCTTGGCCGCCAGGATGTCGCGCGCCCGCTGGAAAAGGGTCATCTCAGTCCGCTCCGCTCCCGTATCTGAACCCTCCGCGCTGAGGGTGTTAGCACGAGGCTACCGCCGGGCCGGGATCAGCTGCGGGTAAGGTCGCGCGGGGAGCGAACTGGAGGGGCTGGGCGGGTGCTGCCAACCGACGGGCACGTGCATACCGAGTGGTCCTGGGACACCGTGGCCGGGTCGATGGAGCGGACGTGTGCCCGCGCGCTGGAGATCGGCCTGCCCTCGGTCGCGTTCACCGAGCACGCCGACTACACCCGCTGGGTGATCCCGCCCGGGCTGAAGGCGCGGATGAGCCCGCACACCGCGGTCATGGTGGGGCCGGACGGCCGGTTCAGCCCGCCGCCGCTACAGGTGGACGCGTACCGGGAGTGCGTGCAGCGGTGCCGGGAGAAGTTCCCGGGCCTGCGCATCCTGACCGGCATGGAGATGGGCGAGCCGCACTGGCACGCCGGCGAGGTCGGGGCGCTGACCGCCGCCGGTGACTTCGACCGGCTGCTCGGCTCGGTGCACACGCTGGCGCTGGACGGGCCGCGGGCCATCGATCACCTGTACCGCTACCCGGACGTGGCAGGCCGGTATGACCGGGACGAGCTCATGCGGCGCTACCTGGCCGAGGCGCTGCGGCTGGCCGGCTCGACCGCCCCGTTCGGGGTGCTGGCGCACATCGACTACCCGGTCAGGCACTGGCCTGGCCCCGGCCGGTTCGAGGCCACCAGCTTCGAGGACGAGTACCGTGCCGTGCTGGCCGCGCTGGCCGGGTCCGGCCGGGCGCTGGAGGTCAACACCGTGGTGCCGCTGGCCGGCGTGATCGTGCGCTGGTGGTACGAGGCGGGCGGCGACGCGCTGACCTTCGGCAGCGACGCGCACCAGCCGGACACCGTGGCCAGGGACTTCGCCGAGGCGGCGGCGATGGCCGAAGCGGCGGGTTTCCGTCCCGGCCGCGACCCGCACCAGCCGTGGCGGCGCAGTGTTCTCTAACCGATGGCCAGCGCTGCTGCGAGCCGGGCCGGCCGGCAGGCGATCAGCGCTGGCGCTGGCGCTGGCCGCGCTGATCACTGGCTGCTCGGGCGGCGGGTCACCTGCGCCGCGGCCGACCACCCCACCGGCTAGCTACTACCTGGCGCTGGGCGACTCGCTGGCGCTGGGCGTGCAGCCGGACAGCACGGGCACCAGCCTGCGCACCGGACAGGGCTACGCCGACCAGCTGTCCGCCGGATGGCGCCGGCGGCTGCCCGGCCTGCGGCTGGTCAAGCTCGGCTGCCTGGGCGAGACCACGGCGACGATGATCCACGGCGGCATCTGCCACTACCGGGACGGGTCGCAGCTGGCCACCGCGGCCGCCTTCCTGCGCTCGCACCGCTCCCACATCGCCCTGGTCACCCTGGATATCGGGGCCAACGACCCGGAAAAGTGCCTGGCCCCACCCTCACCACTGCATCTGGTCGGCTGCATGGCCGGGGTCGAACCACGCGCCACCGGCAACCTGCGGACGATCCTGGCCACCCTGCACCGGGCCGACGCCAAGGTCCGGATCGTCGGGATGAACTACTACCTCCCGGCCCTGGCGCAATGGCGGCACGGTTTCGCCGGCGAGCTGATCGCCCGGCTGAGCCAGGGCGCCGCCGGCACGTACAACTCGGCGCTCACCGGGGTCTACCGGTCGGCCGGAGTCCCGGTGGCCGACGTGTACGACGCGTTCCACACCGCCAGCTTCAGTCCCGACGTCACCGTGCCCGGGCTGGGCAGCCTGCCGCGCAACGTGGCGGCCGTCTGCCAGTGGACGTGGGAGTGCGCGCCGCCGCCGCGCGGACCCAACCAGCACCCGAACCGGGCCGGGTACCAGGTCATCGCGCGGGCGTTCCTGGCGGCCGGCGCCCGGCCCGCGGTGCCCGGCTGAGCCTGCCCGGCTGATGCGTAGGCTGGCCGGTATGCCGCGGGGGCAGCGCCGGGCGCGCGTCGAAGACGTTCATGACGTGGCGATGAACATGCCGCACGTCACGGTCCTGCACGGCCCGCGCGGCAAGGCCATCTACCAGGTCGGCGGCAAGTCGTTCGTGTTCTTCCGCACTCCCCGGCCGGATGCCACCGACCCGCGGACCGGTGAGCGCTACGCCGACGTGATCATGTTCTGGGTGCCGTCGGAGTCCGACAAGCTGGCGCTGATCCAGGACGACGGCTCACCGTTCTTCACCACCGGGCACGTCGACGGGCACCCGTCGGTGCTGGTGCGGGCGAGCCGGCTCGGCGAGCTCAGCCTGCAGGAACTGACCGAGGTGGTGCAGGACGCCTGGCTGGCCCGGGCCTCGGCCCGGCGGGCGGAGAACTGGCTGCGGGAAGCCGGCCGGTGAACTCCCCCGGATGGGACGCGTTCGTGGACGCCGTGCTGGCCGCGGGTCACGCCCGGGAGGGCCGGTCCCGGTACGGGGACAAGCCCGCCCTGTTCACCGGCAACCGGGAGATCGCCCATCTGGAGGCGCCGGGGGTCGTCGACCTGCGCATCACCCGGGCGGGGTGGTCACGGGCCAGGACGGACTTCGGCGCCGACCCGGCGGTCCGGCGCGATCCGGCCCGCCGTGACTGGATCGAGCTGGAGCTGCGGTCGCCCGCCGACCTGGACCGCCTCGGCCCGCTGCTGGCCATCGCGGTCGCCGCGAACAGCTGAGCCGGGACCGGCCCGGCTGCCGGGCGGCTTACCTGCTGGGCGGGCGGCCCGGCCTGCGCATCTGCTTCGCGTCGCTGGGCAGCCGGCCCGCGTCGGCCAGCGCCCGGCGGAGCAGGAACTCGATCTGGGCGTTCGTGCTGCGCAACTCGTCGGAGGCCCACCTGGCCAGGGCGTCGTGGACGGCCGGGTCGAGCCGCAGCAGCACGCTCTTGCGTTCGGTCATGGGCAGCCCGTATGCACCGTCACTGGTAAAGCGATCCGGTGTTCACAACCTGCTGGGTGGCCTGCTCGCTGCACAGAACCACGAGCAGGTTGGAAACCATGGCGGCCTTGCGCTCCTCGTCCAGTTCGACGACGCCCTCCTGGTCCAGCCGCTCGAGCGCCATCCGGACCATGCCGACGGCCCCTTCGACGATACGCTGCCGCGCGCCGACCACCGCGCTCGCCTGCTGCTGGCGCAGCATAGCCTGGGCGATCTCCGGCGCGTACGACAGCCGGGTCAGCCGGGTTTCGATGATTTGCACCCCGGCGGACGTGACCCGGTTGGCCAGTTCGGCCGACAGCTGCGCGGTGATCTCGTCGGCGTTGTCGCGCAGCGACAGTGCACCGCTGCCCCGGCTGTCGTAGGCGTAGCTGGACGCGACGTGCCGCACGGCGGTCTCGGCCTGCACGCCGACGAAGTGCACGTAGTTGTCCACGGCGTAGATGGCGTGCGCGGTGTCCTCCACCTGCCACACGATCACCGCGGCGATCTCAATCGGGTTGCCGTCCGCGTCGTTGACCTTGACCTGTGCCGACTCCTGGTTGCGGATCCGGGTCGACACCATGATCCGGACGGTGAACGGGTTCACCCAGTGCATGCCCGGCTCGCGGACCGTGCCACGGTACCGGCCGAACAACTGGACCACGCGGGCCTGGCCGGGCGCGACCGCGATAAGGCCGCGGATCAGCACGGAGAAAGTCACGATGGCCGCGATCCCCAGGATGATCAGCGTGACCCGGCCGCCGCCGGGGCCGACCGGTGCGGACACAACCAGCAGCACGATGCCCAAGATCAGCACGGCCGAGCTGGTCACCAGCATCCGCAGCCCGGGCAGGGCCCAAGCGGCGTGCTCGGGAACCTGCTGGAATGGGCGCTGTTCGCTGCCCGGCACGGCCTGCACCTGAGCTTCCATCCAACCCACCTCCTGGGGCAACCTCTCTGATAACAAAACCTTAGCATAGTGATATCACTTTTCCGGCACCCGCACCCGCCGGACAATCCCGGGCATAAGCCACCACATTGGCGGCGGATATTGACACGATCACAAGGTTGCGGGCAAAACTGCTGTTGACAACGATGTCATCCCCCTTTCGTCGTCAGTCGAACGCGGCGCTGGCCCACGGCCGGACGCGGCGCTGCCCCGGCCGATCCTGACGCTGGCCCGCCAGCCCGGCACCAGCCCAGCCCGCGGCCGGCGCGGCGCCTGCCCTCGAGGCCGGGTGGGTCCTGACCCGCAGACGAGGAGACGTCCATGCCCGGTCACACACACCACAGCGACGGCCCGGAAGACCGCCACACGACCACCGGGGCCGGCCAGGCCCCGCAGCGCCAGGAATCCGTGCCCGGGCCGGGACCCGGGCGGCGGGCCTTCCTGCGGTACTCCGGCGGCATCGCCGCCGCGGGCGGGCTGGCCGGGGCTGGCCTGCTGCCGGCCGGCACCGCGCAGGCGGCCACCGGGCCGGCCGGCCACACCACTCCCCGGACCCCGCCCGCGTCCGGCCAGGACGTCACCGGCCGCAGGCCGGATGCCGGGCCGGCCGGCGCCTACGGCACGCTGACCGCCCGTCCCATCCGGCCGCCGGCCACCCCGCTGGCCGTCCGCGGGCCGTATCTCAGCACCTGGCTGCCGTCCGCCACGCTGCCTGGCAGCTGGCAGCAGTTCTGGCAGGGCCACACCACGGCGATGGGTGGCATCGTGCGGATCGACGGCACGTCGTACCAGTTCATGGGCGACCCGACGATCGTCATGGACGTGCCGAACGGCAATCACGGGCAGCCCAGCACGGTGCAGGACTTCCCGCTCGCGCTGCAGCAGACGCTCCTCGAGGTCACACCGACCCGGTCGGTCTTCACGCTGCAAGGCGGCGGTATCGAGCTCACGGTCGAGTTCCTCTCACCGGTCGAGCCCGGCGACATCCGCCGCCAGTCGATACCGCTGAGCTACCTCGTGCTGACCGCGCGGGCCACCGACGGCCAGCGGCACGACGTGCAGATCTACGCCGACATCAGCGGCGAGTGGTGCAGCGGCGACGACAGCCAGGTGATCACCTGGGCTCCCGCGCAGGTCAGCAGTGGCGGCCAGAGCCTGCAGGTGTGGACGGTGCAACTGCAGACCGAGCAGACGCTCACCGAGCAGGACCAGCAGGCGGCCTGGGGGACGATGGTGTGGGCCACCCCGGGCTCCGGGCAGCTCAGCTACCAGTCCGGCCAGGACGTCGTGGTCCGCGGCCAGTTCGTCAGCAACGGCACGCTGGCCGACACCAACGACACCAGCTACCGCGCGATCAACGACAACTGGCCGGTGTTCGGCTTCTGCCACGACCTGGGCCAGGTGGGTGGCCAGCCGGTCAGCACGCCGCTGGTCATCGGCCAGGTCCGCACGCCGGCGGTGAGCTACCTGGGCCAGAACCTGCAGCCGCTGTGGACCTCCTACTTCCCGTCCTGGCAGGACATGCTCGGGTTCTTCGCCGCCGACCTCACCGCGGCGCAGAGCCGGAACGCCACCGTGGACCGCAAGATCAGCAAAGCCGCCGAGGCGGCCGGCGGGACCTCCTACGCCGGGCTGTGCGCGATCGCGCTGCGCCAGGCCTACGGCGGCACCGAACTCGTGGTGAGCCCGTCCGGCGCCCCGTGGGCGTTCCTGAAGGAGATCTCCAGCGACGGGAACGTGTCCACCGTGGACGTGCTGTTCCCCGGCTCGCCGGCCTGGATCTACCTCGACCCCGGCTACCTCGCCCTGCTGCTCGAGCCGCTGCTCGGCTACGCCGAAAGCGGCAACTGGCCGCAGACGTTCGCCGAGCACGACCTGGGCTCGGCGTACCCGGTCGCCGCCGGGCACAACGACGGCGGAGGCGAGAACATGCCGATGGAAGAGTCCGGCAACATGCTGATCATGGCCACCGCCTACCTCCGGCAGGTGCCGGCCGCGACGGCCAGGGCCTTCGCCGGCGCGCACTACACCATTCTCAAGCAGTGGGCCAGCTACCTGGTGGCGAACCTGCCCGACCCTGGCTTCCAGAACCAGACCGATGACTTCGCCGGGCCGATCGCGCACAGCGTCAACCTCGCGCTGAAGGGGATCATCGCGGTGGCGGCCATGAGCCAGATCGCCACCGTGGCCGGGCACAGCGCGGACGCGGCGGGCTTCAAGGCGGACGCGCAGAACTTCATCGGCTACTGGCAGGCGAACGCGCAGGACCCGTCGGCCGCGCACCTGGACCTCACCTACAACGGCGCGGACGGCGGCGACGGCACCTGGGGCACCGTCTACAACGGCTTCGCCGACCGGCTGCTCGGCACCGGCCTGGTGCCCTCGTCGGTGCTGGCCGAGCAGGCCGCCTGGTACGAGAGCGTGAGCAACCTGTTCGGGCTGCCGCTGCAGGTGCCGCACAGCTACGCCAAGTCCGACTGGGAGATGCTGACCGCCGCCCTGCTGTCGGACTATCCGGTCAAGCAGCAGCTCATCGAGCAGGTGTACAGCTACGCCAACACCACGCCCAGCCTGGTGCCGTTCAGCGACCTGTACGACACGGTCACGGGTGAGCAGGTGGCGTTCGCGGCCCGGCCGGTGCAGGGTGGCATGTTCGCCCTGCTGGCCCTGCTCAAGCAGCGGAAGGTCAAGGACTGAGCCTCAAACAGCACTGAGCGGCGGCAGGCCGAGGCAGTCGCGGAGGGTGTTCTCCAGCGCCTCGCCGCGGTCGTGTCCGCCGGCCGACCCGGTCAGGAAGCCGACCGTGTAGCCGCCCGCCGGGCAGGCGCCGCCGTAGCTGCCGCCCAGCCCGCCCATCCCCCAGCCGTCGCCGTCGATGCCGAAGCCCAGGCCCCAGCTGGTGCCGCCACCGAACACCCGGTCCGGCCCGGTGGCCTGCGGGGTGATCGCCTCGGCCAGCATGGCCGGGCTGAGCAGGCCGCCGGCGGACAGCGCGTGGTAAAAGCCCGCGACCGCCCGGGCGGTGCCGTGCCCATTGACGGCCGGGATCTCCGCGGCCCGCCAGCGGGCACCGTTGACCACGGCCGCGTCCTGCGCGCCGGGCGGATTGGACACCGCCCGCAGGTACAAATCAGGCTTGCCCGCCGCGTTGGCCGTCATGAAGTCCGGGCCCAGGCCGGTGAGATCGACGGCGGCGGCCTGCTGGGCCGGGCTGAGCCCGAAGAAGAAGTCCAGCCCGGCCGGCCCGCAGATCTCCTCGCGCAGGAACCGGCCGATGCCCCGCCCGTCGATCCGCCGCACCAGTTCGCCGGCCAGGTGGCCGTAGAACAGCGCCGACTCACCGTGCGCGGTGCCGGGTTCCCAGGCCGGCGGCTGCGTGGCCAGCAGCCCGCACAGCAGATCCCAGTCGTAGAACGCCTCGGTGCGGGCCGGCTGGTCCAGCGCCACCACGCCCGCCTGGTGCGACAGCACGTGCCGGACGGTCGCCGGGGCACGGAACTCCGGCCAGTACCGCTGCACGGGCGCATCGAGGTCCAGCCGGCCGGCCTGCGTCAGCCGCAGCGCGCACACCGCGGCGAACGGCTTGCTGACCGAGTACGGCATGACCAGGCTGCCCGCCTGCCATGGCCGGCGCCTGGCCGCGTCGGCATAGCCACCCCACAGATCGACCACCGGCCGGCCGCCGGCCCACGCGGCGAAGGCGGCACCGGTGCCCGGCTGCGCCGCCACGACCTCGGCGAAATAGTCACGCACCGGCCCGAAGCGGCTGTCGGTGTGTCCCTGGATGTGCACGGGCCCTATTCAATCCTGGCGCGGCGGGACCGGGATCCGGTCCAGGTCGCGGGCCAGCAGCACGTCGCCGCCGAAGGCCTCCGCCGCCTCGGCGGCCAGCCGCTCGGTGCCGGTGGCGTCGTAGCGCTGCGAGAAGTGGGTGAGCACGAGCCGCCGCACGCCGGCCTCGGCGGCGATGCGGCCCGCCTGCCCGGCGGTCAGGTGCCCGTAGTCGCGGGCCAGCGCGGCCTCGGCCCCGGCGAACGTGGACTCGCAGACCAGCAGGTCGGCCCGGTCGGCCAGCGCGAACGCGGCGTCGCACAGCCGGGTGTCCATGATGAAGGCGAACCGCTGCCCGGGCCTGGGCTCGCTCATCTGCTCCACGGTGACCAGCCCGCCGCCGGCCCGCAACTGGCCCTCGCGCTGTAGCCGCCCGACGTCCGGGCCGGTGATCCCGTGGGCGGCCAGCCGGCCCGGCAGCATCCGCCGGCCGTCCGGCTCCACCAGCCGGTAGCCGACGGCGGGCACGCCGTGTGACAGCGGCTGGGCCTCCAGCCGGAAGGCCGGGCCCTCGGCGATGGTCCCGCCGCCGCGCACCGGGTGCTCGCGCACGTTGAGCACGTCGCGGAACAGCGCCGCCCGGCGCAGCCGCTCGAAGAACTCCTGGCTTTGCGCCGGGTAGAACGCCCGCACCTGGTGCCGCACCTGGTCCAGGGCCATCCGCTGCAGCACGCCGGGCAGACCCAGGCAGTGGTCGCCGTGGAAGTGGGTGATGCAGATGCGGGTGATCTGGCTGGCGGTGACCCCGGCGAACAGCATCTGCCGCTGGGTGCCCTCGCCCGGGTCGAACAGCAGCCCCTCGGCGTCCCAGCGCAGCAGGTAGCCGTTGTGGTTGCGGGTGCGGGTGGGCGCCTGGCTGGCGGTGCCCAGCACGACGAGCTCACGGGGGGACACGAGTCCCGAGGTTACGCTGGCGGCATGGCAGCGCGCTTCGACACCATCGCCACCGCGCGGCTGGTCATGCGGCGGTGGCAGGACAGCGACCGGGAGCCGTTCGCGGCCATGAACGCCGACCCGGCCGTCCGGCGCTACTTCCCTGACCTGCTGGACCAGGCGGCCAGCGACGCCAGCATCGACCGGATTGAGGCGCTGTTCGACCAGCAGGGCTTCGGGCTGTGGGCGCTCGAGGTGGCCGGCACCGGCGAGTTCATCGGGTTCACCGGGCTGAACCCGATGCCGCCCGGGGTGCCGGGCGCGGGTGGCATGGAGGTGGGCTGGCGGCTGGCCCAGTCCGCCTGGCACCAGGGGTACGCGACGGAGGCGGCCACCGCGGCGCTGGACGTGGCCTTGACCGGCGCCGGGCTCACCGAGATCTGGTCGATGACCGCGGTGGTCAACGAGCCGTCGCAAGCGGTGATGCGGCGGGTCGGGATGAGCTACCACGCCGGCTTCGAGCATCCCCAGCTGCCGGCCGGCCACCCGCTGCGGCCGCACGTGGTCTACCGGCTGGCCCGCCCGGACGGTCAGGAGCGGGTGCAGCCGCCGGTGGAGTTGTAGAAGCCCGGCCCGGCCAGCCCGGGCCCGGTGATCTTCGGACGGTTCCGGCCGCCGCCGGCCGGGTAGCCGGTGTCGAACCACCGGGTGAAGAAGTCGCCGAGCCTGGCCTGGCAGGCCGCGGTCTTGTTGGGCATCCACCGGTGGAAGGCGGCCTCGAGTTCCGGCTCGGTGATGTGGCCGCCGCCGTACTGGCGCTGGATGTGCTGCAGCGCCTGGGTGAAGTTGCTGCTGCCCAGGATCTGCCGCAGCGCCAGGTAGGCGGCGCCGGGCCGGGCGTAGGTGTTGGCGCCGGCGAACAGCTGGTACGGGGTGGGGTTGGACGGCGCGACCGTCCAGAAGCCGCCCGTGGCGCCGTAGGTCTGGTTGAACTGCCGGACCAGGCTGGCCTGGAAGGCGGCCTGGCCCTTGCGGGTGGCCGGCCCGCCGGCCCGGGCCTCGGCCTGGCGCGCGGCGGCCAGGTACTGGGCCAGGGTGGCCATGCCCTCCTTGTAGAAGGTCATGGTGTAGCCGCCCTCGGTGACGTTGTCCCCCCACCACTGGTGCATGTTCTCGTGGTAGAGGACGCTCAGCCCGATCTGCCCGCCGGCGAAGGTGATCATCGTCTCCATCTCCTCCTCGAAGGAGGCCGCCGGGGTGCCGACGACCACGCCGTCGGAGGTGAACGGGAACGTGCCGCTGAACAGGCTCTCGTACTGGGTGATGTTCTGCTGCATGTTCATGATGGCCAGGTTCTTCTTGCGCTGCGCCGGGCTGATCGACGTGTCCTGCGCCTCGTAGTACCGGATCCCGTTGTCGGCGGTGCGCTCGGTCAGGTGGTAGTCGCCGATGCTGTCCTCGACCAGGTAGCTGGCCACCGGCGAGCGCATGTGCCAGTGGTAGGTGAGCGAGCCCGCCGGGAACCGCGCGTCCGGCCGGTTGTGCCTGACCCCCTCCAGGATGCCGTTGCAGAGCGCGGTCTTGCCCACGGCGACGGTGTCGTAGAAGTCGTAGGCCGGCTTGGCCGCCGGGTAGTCGTTCAGCGGCATCCAGTCCTCGGTGCCGGCCGGTTCGGTGGTGACGAATCCGCCGTCGGTGGCCCGGAACCACCCCTCCGTGGTCCCGTCGCCGTCGTTGTGCACGCCGGGCCGGCCGGTGTAATTGACCGAGACGGTGAACATCGCACCGTCTCGGACCGGGCTGCGCGGCGTGATCACCAGCTTGTTCGCCGGGCACTGGGTGCCGTTCAGCGAGTTCTGCTGCGACGGCTTGGGGGTGAGCAGCTCGGGTGAGCAGGCCGGCGGCAGCGGGTTGTGCCGCGGGCCGCCGACCGGGTTGTCCTGTGACGCCTCGTGCGCCAGCGGGCTGGGGTCGGACGGCCCGTGCGGGTCGCCGGGGTAGGCGGGCTGGGCGAACCGGAACGCGGCCGGCCTGCCGTCCACGGTGACCGAGCCGACGGTCATCCGCGGGCCGGCCTTGGTGTTCGCCGACCTCCGCTCGAAGTCCAGGCTGAAGCTGGTCAGGCACTGGGTGGCCCGGTCGGTCAGCACGACGTGATTGCCCGGCAGGAACCGGTTCGTGGCCGCGTCGTAGACCAGGTGCACGGCGGTGTGCACGCTGGTGTAGCCGCCGTTGCCGGTGTCCGGGTACAGGTGCGCGCCGGGCGGGGAGAGGGTGCGGGCACCTGGGGCGCAGCCGGCCGCGGCGGTGGCCGGCCGACCGGCTGGTGCCTCTTGGCTGGCTGGCGCCGCCGAGGCGGGGACGGCCAGCAAGACCGCCACGGCGGGCACGGCCAGGGCGGGCAGGGTCAGGGCAGCGGGCAGCCAGTACCTGGGCATGGACGCTTCTCCTCTCGCCACACCCGAAGTCTTCCCTGCCCGTCAGGCCGTGTCGAGAAGATGCCGCCGCCGGTGAATCACGCGCGGCGCCCGGCGCTGCCGCCGCCCTCCGTAGCCAGCGGGCGACGGCAGCGCTATGGCGCGATGGGCGCCGCGCAGCCGTTCAGTAAAAACGATCACCCCTTGATGATCGGGCGGCCGAGTGGCAGCGCATTGCCGCCGGTGCATTGCGTCATGGCGTCGAAGAACAGGTACACGCCGACGGCGACGAACGCGAACACGAAGCCCCCCGCGGTCTGCAGGTCGCTGGTCGAAGCCCCGCTGACCCCGAGCAGCACGAAAATCAGGGCGAGGTCGACGAGCAGGAACAGCAGGGTGAACGCCGATGGCAGCCGCAGCGTGGCCAGTGTGAGCATCACGACGACGACCAGCCAGGTGATCAGGAACACTTCTATCGCGCCCACGGCGATGTTGCTGGCGGGCACGCCCGCGGCGGCCGCCGTGACGAAGGCGAACCAGTTGTGGACCACCGCCATTACGAGGAAGAAGAAGCTGAGCCAGAAGCCGGAGAAGATGCCGAAGACGGCCGCTACCGCGCTCTGCCCGACGGCGATGGCCCAGATCGTCGCGATGATCAGGCCGAGTGACGTGGAGGCCAGGATCACCGCCAGCGCGGCACCGTACGAGCCCGCCGGCACCTGGGCGCCGACGAGGACCAAGCCGAGGGCTACGGATCCGGCGATGAAGGTGGGCAGGCCGAGCAACGCCGGGTTGCCGGCCATCAGTCCGGTGGGAGCCGGTTCAGCCGCTTGTGCTGGGGCACCAGCCTGGGCAGTACCACCTGATGCGTCAACCGTGGTCATACGCTCCTCCTGTGGGGCCGGAGAGTTTTGGCAAATCCACGAGGCTCGTGGACTTTGCTTTGTGTGTACCTCTCCGCCGGAGTTGCGCCTTTCTCAGTTTGAGCCACGGTGGTTGAAGCACGGTGTCGCGGCACGTGGCTGCGCAATTGCGTGTGAAATATTTCCGGTTCAGCCGGTCGGGATGACAATCCCGTATTCGTGGATCTTCCGGTAAATGGTGGCTCGCGACATTCCAAGCGATTCAGCCGCTTTGACCTTATTGCCCTTATAGTCCAGCAGGCTCTGCACGATCGCGTCCCGCTCCATCGATTCCAGCGGGGACAGCAGCCGGCGGCTCACCGTCCAGCACTCCGGCGGCAGGTCGGCCGGCGTGATCACCCCGGTGCGGCGGTGCTGCACGACCTTGCGCAGCACCTGCCACAGCTGTTCGGTGTTACCGGGCCAGCTGGACCGCAGCAGCAGCTGCATCGCCTCGGACGAGCAGACCAGCCGGGGGTACTGGTTCAGCTTGGCGATGAAGAACGGCACCATCTCGTGCAGGTCCTCGATGTGGTGCCGGAGCGGCGGCAGCTCCACCGTGCTGGGGAAGAACCGCAGCAGGTCGGCCAGGCCGCCGGAGGCCGGGCGCTTGCCGAGCGTGACCGCGACCCACAGGCCGTGCTCGCGGCCGGCCGCCACCGTCTCCTGCAGCGCCGCCGACAGCGCGTGCAGCCGGCGCGCGTTCAGCCGGTCCACATGCCTGATGACCAGGCAGCCCGCGCCGTCCAGCAGTTCGCGCCTGGCCATCACCTGCCATTCGGCGTCTACCGCGGCCGCCGCGTCGATCACGTGGAACCGCACCGCCGGGTTGCGCCGCTGGTGCACCGCACGCAGCAGGGCCAGCTTGCCCACCCCGGGCTCGCCCTCGAGCGCGAGCCACTCCCCCGCCGAGTAGATGCTGTCCACCTGCTGGCAGGCGCGCAGCCACAGCGGCCCGGAGCCGACCAGGCCGGGCAGGAACATCTGCTGCTTGGGCGGGCTCAGGTCGGCGGCGGCCCGGGTGGGCAGCGCCTCGATCAGCTTGACGTGCACCACGCCGCCGGCCAGCCGGTCGTCCGGCCGCACCGGCCGGCAGTACATCCGCGCCCGGGCCCCGGTGGGCAGTTCCACCATCTCGGTGACCGGGTGGCGGCTGCCCAGCGCCTCGGCGGCATGCGCCAGCAGCACCCCCTGGTCGCCAGGGTCGAGCACCTGCCGGGCGTGGTCGTTCATCATCACGACGTCGCCGTTGAGCGCCAGCACGATGCCGGCGTTGCGGCGGCAGGCGCGCAGGTACTCCTGGAGCAGCTCGAACTCCCGGCCGCTGCTGTCGGCCAGCAGCGCCGCGGTGATCTGGTCGGCGGTGGTCTTGGCCAGCGTGATCAGCAGCCGGTCGGCGTCCTTGCGCCAGCAGGTCAGGTCGACCGCGCCGAGGGTGACCCCGGAGATCGGGTGCCGGATCGGCACCCCGGCGCAGGCCAGGTCCTCCAGGTTCTCCGCGTAGTGCTCGTGCCCGAACACGTGCATGGGCCGGCCACCCTCCAGGGCGGTGCCGATGCCGTTGGTGCCCACGCACTCCTCGGAGTAGCTGAACCCGGGCGCGAGCTGCACGCTGTCCAGGTGCCGGTCCAGGTCGTGGTCGGCGGCCAGCCGGGAGAGCACCACGCCGGAGGAGTCGGTGAGGATGACGCTGATCGGCTGGCTTTCCAGGTGCTCGCGCAGGCTGCGCAGCACCGGCATGGCGCTGCGGGTCAGCGTGGTGTCGAGGTCTGGGTTGCCGCTGTAGGACAGGTCGATGTGGTCGGCCGCGATGTTCCACCGCCGGGACCGCCACCAGGAGGCGAGGATCGTGTCCCTGACCAGGTGCGGCTCGACGGCCTCGAAGGTGAGGAAGCGCTGCCGCGTCTCAGCCAGTCCCGCGGCGTCGGCCACGGTTGGTGGGGTCGCTGCGTGCGGGGGCATGGCGCCTCCTTACCTCCCAAGACCTCTCCGGCGGGCACGGCCAGCCCGTGGTGTCACGCTCGGGGTGTCCCTCGTACCTACAAAGTAAAGGCCGTGTTTCCAGGGTCTGTCTCATGTTGAGACCGCCATTCCCCGTCTGACGACTTTTGATGCCTCGCCTAGGAGGTGCCCGATGGAGCAGCAGGCTGAGCCTGGGCAGGAGACGTTCAATCCGTGGAGCGTTGTCAATCTAGTCTTCCATCACCTGGCTGATCAGGGACTTCACCCGATTCTGGGGAACCGTGGGGACCCCGGGGAGCCGGCGGCGGAACTGCTGCGCTGCCTCGGGATCGAGCCCGCCGCGGAGGGAAACAGGGAAGTTTCCCTCGGCGTGCAGCAAGAGCTGGCCGAGATCCGGGCCGCGGTGTTCGGCGAGGGCCCGGAACCGGGCTGATCCATCTGCTGGCTGTCTCATGTTGAGAGCTACAGCCCGGCGCTTGCGAGGTGTTATTCCTCCGAGACCTTCCGCCGCGTGCAATTGCGCGCCGCCCTTAGCCAAGGTGGCGGGCGACCGCGACGAGGAAGACAGGCTGCAGGGATGCCGGTGCATTCCGGCTCGAGAAAGGGAAGGGTGCCACATTGAGTCGCCAAAGCGTGGCGAAAGCCCACCAGAAGATCCAGGAACTGTCCTGGGAACCGATGTACCACGAGCCGGTGGCGCAGTACGGAACGGACTATACGTTCCAGAAGGCCGCCAAGAAGGACCCGCTCAAGCAGGTCCTGCGGTCCTACTTCCCGATGCAGGAGGAGAAGGACCACCGGGTGTACGGCGCTGAGGACGGCGCGATCCGCGGCAACATGTTCCGCGGCGTGCAGGAGCGGTGGATGGAGTGGCAGAAGCTGTTCCTGAGCATCATCCCGCTGCCCGAGATCTCGGCGGCGCGGGCGATGCCGCTGCTGTTCCGCACGGTGCCCAACCCCGAGCTGCACAACGGCCAGGCGATCCAGATGATCGACGAGGTCCGGCACTCGACGATCCAGCAGAACCTCAAGCGCCTGTACATGAACAACTACATCGACCCCGCGGGCTTCAACAACAGCCTGCGGAACTTCCAGAACGACTACTGCGGGACGATCGGCCGGCAGTTCGCCGAGGGCTTCATCACCGGTGACGCCATCACCGCGGCGAGCATCTACCTGACGATCGTGGCCGAGACGGCGTTCACGAATACGCTGTTCGTGGCCATGCCGGCCGAGGCCGCCGCCAACGGCGACTATCTGCTGCCGACGGTGTTCCACTCGGTCCAGTCGGACGAGTCCCGGCACATCAGCAACGGGTACGCGACGCTGCTGATGGCGCTGGCCGACGAGTCCAACCACCAGCTGCTCGAGCGCGACCTGCGGTATGCGTGGTGGAACAACCACCGGGTGGTGGACGCGGCCATCGGCACGTTCATCGAGTACGGCACCAAGGACCGCCGCAAGGAGCGGCAGTCCTACGCGGAGATGTGGCGCCGCTGGATCTACGACGACTACTACCGCAGCTACCTCGTGCCGCTGGAGAAGTACGGCCTGGTCATCCCGCACGACCTCATCGAGGAGGCGTGGAACCAGATCTGGAACAAGGGCTACGTGCACGAGGTGGCCCAGTTCTTCGCCACCGGCTGGCTGGCGAACTACTGGCGGATCGACCCGATGACCGACGAGGACTTCGAGTGGTTCGAGTACAAGTACCCGGGCTGGTACGACAAGTACGGCAAGTGGTGGGAGAACTACGCCCGCCTGTCGGAGCCGAACGGGCACCACCCGATCGTCGCCGAGAACGTCGACTACGCGTACCCGCACCGCTGCTGGACCTGCATGGTGCCGTGCCTGGTCCGCGAGGACATGGTCATGCAGGAGGTGGACGGGCAGTGGCGCACGTACTGCCACGAGGTCTGCCGGTGGACCGACGCCGAGGCCTTCCGGCCGACCTTCCAGGGCCGGTCCACCCCCAACATGGGCCAGCTCACCGGCACCCGCGAGTGGGAGACCATGTACCACGGCTGGAACTGGGCCGACGTGGTCTCCGACATGGGCTACGTCCGCGACGACGGCAAGACCATGACCGCGCAGCCGCACCTCAAGCTGGGCGACCAGAAGAAGATGTGGACGCTGGACCACCTGCGCCGGATGCCGCCGGTGGCCAGCCCCAACGTGCTGCTCAACGAGATGAGCGACGAGGAGCGCGCCGCGTTCAAGGCCGACTACAACCGGCAGGGACCGGCCGGGCGCTTCGCACCGGCGGAAGACTGACCGTAGTTCGTCCCGGTGGCCGGCCGATCGGCCGGCCACCGGGCCACCACGGCATCCGTGCTGAGATAACACCCTGAGGGAGACATGGCCGACAAGCATGTCGTGCGGTTCGAGCCGGTCGGCATCGAGATCGAGGTGGCCGAGGATCAGACGATCCTGCGTGCCGCGTTCGACCAGGGAATCATGCTGCCGCACGGCTGCAAGGAGGGGCAGTGCACCTCCTGCAAGTCGTTCGTCCTCGACGGCGACGACCACGATCTCGACAAGTACTCGACCTTCGCGCTCCCGGACTTCGAGAAGGAGGAAGGCTACACACTGCTGTGCCGGGCGCACCCGTACGAGGACATGACGATCGAACTGCTCAACTACGACGAGGACATGATCCGGTCCGGCCTGCCCATCGTCGAGACCACCGCCGAGGTGGTCGCCAACGACCCGGTCACCCACGACATGCGGCACCTGGTGCTGCGGCTGGATGACCCGTCGGGCTTCAAGTACTTCCCGGGGCAGTACGTGGACATCGCGGTGCCCGGCACCGACGAAGTCCGCTCGTTCTCGATGGCCAACACCACCTGCCGGGAGGACGGCAAGCTCGAGTTCGTCATCAAGGTCTACCCGGACGGGCTGTTCTCCCGTTTCCTGGACAGTGAGGTGTCGGTCGGCGACCGGCTCGAGCTGACCGGGCCCTACGGAGTGTTCACCTTGCGCGAGGGGCACGATGAGGACATCGTCTTCGTCGGTGGCGGGGCGGGGATGGCGCCCATCCTGGCCCTGCTGCGCTCGATGGCCGAGCGGGGCATCAAGCGCAAGGCCACCTATTACTACGGCGCACGGCGGCGGCGCGACCTGTGCTTCGAAGACGAGCTGCGGGCGCTCGAGCAGACCCTCGAGAACTTCCGGTATGTGCCCGCGCTGTCCGAGCCCGGCGACGCCGACGGCTGGGACGGCGAAGTGGGCCTGATCACCGACGTGGTGAAGCGCCACGAGGCCGGCCTGGGCGGCGCGCACGCCTACGTGTGCGGCCCGCCGCCGATGGTCGAAGCGGCGATGCCGCTGCTCAGCCGGCTCGGCGTGCCGGAAAAGCACGTGTACTTCGACAAGTTCACCACCACGGGGCCCCCGCAGTGACGCGGCGAGGGGCACGCGGCGTGCCCTGCGGCCCGCTAGCCAGGCAGGCCCACCCAGTAGCGACATCGGCTGGATTCAAACAGGTGAAGGAAGGACCTCATGACTAGCACCTCGGAAGAACGCAGCGTCCCGAAGATCGTCTTTACCGATGCCGAGGCCGGGGCCAAGGAGTTCCCCGACTCCAACGCCCGCAGGTTCAACTACTACAACCCGCAGAAGCGCAAGCAGACCCACTACGAGGACATGACCGTCGAGGTGCAGCCCGACCCGCGGCACTACCTGGCCCAGGGCTGGCTGTACGGATTCTCCGACGGCCGCGGCGGCTACCCGCTGGACTGGACCGTGCTGAAGGCCTGGGGATCGGACCGGCCCGAGCCGAAGCGCTACCCGGGGTCGGGCGGCAAGGGCTACGACTGGCCGGCGCACGGCTGGCACGAGTTCCGCGACCCGAACGAGGAGTGGGAGCTCACCCTCTACCGCTACAACGCCAACGTGGTGCGCCAGCTCAACCAGAACATCGACGTGGCCAGGCAGACCAAGGCGTTCGAGCAGTGGAACCGCAGCTGGGTGACGTTCGTGGAGCGCAACGTCGGCGCCTGGATGCACGTGGACCACGGGCTGGGGCTGTACCTGTACGCCAACGCCAATCGGCGGGCGCCGACCAACATGCACAACAACGCGATCTCGGTGAACAGCATGCACCGGATCCGTTCGGCGCAGGACCTGGCGCTGTACAACCTGACGCTGAGCGAGGAGATCTCCGGCTTCGACGGCGCCGCGCACATCGCGACATGGAACAGCGACCCGGCCTGGCAGGAGGTCCGCAGGGTCGCCGAGGCGCTCACCGGGATCGACGACTGGTGCGAGGCGATCTTCGCCGGGAACGTGGTGTTCGAGCCGCTGGTGGGCGAGCTGTTCCGCAGCCACCTGGTCATGCACGCGGCCCCCCGCAACGGCGACTTCGTCACCCCCACCATCATCGGCGCGGAGGAGTACGACTACTCCGAACGGGACCTGCGCTACACCCGGGCCATGTTCGAGCTGCTGGCCAGCGACCGCGAGTTCGCCAGCCACAACAAGCACATCATGGGCGAGTGGCTGGCCAACTGGGTGCCGCGCGCCATCGCCGCGGCCCGCGGGCTGCAGCCGCTGTGGTCGCAGCCGGAGGCGAAGCCGCCGCGCTTCGAGGACGCCCTCGACGCCGCCAAGAGCCGCTTCAGCGGCATCCTGTCCGATATTGGCCTGGAGATCCCGAAGGAGCTGGCGCAGTGACCACCACGACCAATCCGCTCAAGAAGGAAGTTCCCAGCCCGTTCAAGATTGACAACACTTCCTCCAACATGTGCGGCTTCACCCTCATGAACAACCAGGTCGGCGAGGTCGTCGCGCAGGTGCTGGACAAGCTGCCCAACGTCACCGTCACGTGGCTGCCGTCGATGATGCGCGTGGACGGCAAGGGCAGGTTCGATCTGATCTACGCCGACGTCGACGAGGCGGCCGGCGAGGAGCCTGGCTGGTTCACTTCGGCGGAGTTCGAGGAGTCCATGTCGACCCACTACGGCCGCATGGTCCACGAGGACGACCGGACGATCATGTTCGCCAACCCGGAGGACGCGGCCGAGTACCTCGGCTTCGACCTCGTAGCACGTAGTTAGCCACAACCCGCAGACAGGCCTTGCCGGCACCGGGCCCAGCGGCGTAGCAAGGGGGGATAACCGCCTTGCCGCCGCCGGGCCTGGTGTGCCGCCCGGGCGAGCGGCCAGCCGGGCGAGCGGCCAGCACAAGGTGATCACTTCGGCCCGCAACGAGGAGGAAACCGTGTACCAGAAGGACGGCGAGAAGTACTTCGTTGTCGATGGCCATATGCACTACTGGAACGCAGCGCCGGACAACTGGGTGCCGGGGGCGGAGAAGTACGCCAAGGGCTGGATCGAGTGCTTCCACGCCTACCAGAGCCTCGGCCCGCCGGAGACACACTGGCCGATCGAGCACTTCCAGAAGTACTCCGAAGACGACCTGATGAAGGACGTCTTCGATGACGGGCACGTGGACGTGGCCGTCTTCCAGCCCACGTACCTGAGGGAGTGGTACAAGGAGGGCTTCAACACCACCGAGCGCAACGCGCTGATGGGCGAGAAGCACCCCGGCAGGTTCATCTACAACACCCGGTTCGACCCGCGTGACGGCGAGGAGGGCCTGAAGGAACTGCGGGCCAACGTCGAGCGGTTCGGGTCCAAGGGCATCAAGCTGTACACCGCGGAGTGGAACAAGGGATCGCGTGGCTACAAGCTGAGCGACCCGGAGGCCTACAAGTTCCTCGAGGCCGCGCAGGAGCTCGGCATCAAGAACGTGCACGTGCACAAGGGCCCGACGATCTGGCCGCTGGACAAGGACGCCTTCGATGTGGCCGACATCGACCACTGCGCGACCGACTTCCCCGACCTGAACTTCATCATCGAGCACGTCGGCCTGCCCCGGATCGAGGACTTCTGCTTCATGGCCACCCAGGAGCCGAACGTCTACGCCGGCCTGTCCGTGGTCATCGGCGGGCTGATGCACGCCAGGCCGAAGTTCTTCGCCAAGGTCATGGGCGAGCTGCTGTTCTGGGTCGGCGAGGACAAGATGGTCTTCGGCAGCGACTACGGCATCTGGGAGCCCAAGTGGCAGGTCGAGGGGTTCGTGGACTGGGAGATGCCGGACGACTCTGAGCTGTCGGACTACCCGCGGCTGAACACCGAGGGCAAGAAGAAGATCCTCGGCCTCAACACCGCGAAGCTGTACGGCATCGAGGTGCCCGCCGAATTCCAGGCGGCCGGGGCCGGCCAGCGCGACGACGCGCAGCTGGTAGAGGACGCGGCCACGGCTCAGGGGACATGACGGCCGGGGTCACCGCCGGACTGGAGGGACCTGGGTCGAGCGCCGCCCCGGCCTCTCCGGAAGCCCTGCTCACAGCGCTGGGCACGGTGCGCGACCCGGAGCTGGACGAGCCCATCACCGAGCTCGGCTTCGTGGCGTCGTGCACCGTGTCCGGCGACGGCGACGCGCAGGTCCGGCTGCGGCTGCCGACCTACTTCTGCGCCCCCAACTTCGCCTTCCTCATGGTGGCGGACGCCTACGACGCGGTCGCCACCGTGCCCGGCGTGCGGCACGCCGAGGTGGTGCTCGAGGACCACTTCGCCTCGGACGCGATCAACGGCGGGGTGGCGGCGCAGTCCGGTTTCGTCGGCACGTTCAGCGGCGAGGCGGTCAACGAGCTGGACGGGCTCCGCGCGGACTTCCTGCGCAAGGCGGTGCTGGCCGGCACCGACCAGGTGTGCCGGCCACTGCTGGCCGCGGGCCGCAGCCCGGCCGCGCTGACCGGCCTGACCCTGGGTGACGTGCCGGACTCGCGGCCGCTGCGGCGGCTGCGGACGCGCCGCGCCGAGCTGGGCCTGCCGGCCGGCGACGACGCGCCGCTGCTTATCGAGCCGGACACCGGCGCGCGGGTCAGCCTGGCGGATCTGCCGCTGCACCTGCGCAAGGCGAAGCTGACCCGGACCAGCCTCGACGCCAACGGCAGCATCTGCCGCGGCATGCTGGCGCACCGGTATGACAGCTCAGGATTCGGCGAGCAAAAACCAGGTCAGCACGATCCAGATGAGGAGGAGCAGCCGTGAAGGCCGTCCGGTTGCACGAATTTCATAGCCAGCCCGTCGTCGACGAGGTGCCAGAACCCACGATCACCGGTCCGCTCGACGTGATCGTGAAGGTCGGCGGGGCCGGGGTCTGCCGCACCGACCTGCACATCATCGAGGGCCAGTGGGACGCCGCCATGCACACCCCGCTGCCCTACATCCTCGGCCACGAGAACGCCGGCTGGGTGCACGAGGTCGGCTCCGCGGTCAGCAACGTCGTGGTCGGCGACACGGTGATCCTGCACCCCACGCCCACCTGCGGGCTGTGCCGGGCCTGCCGGGCCGGTGACGACATGCACTGCGAGAACAGCGAGTTCCCCGGGCTCAGCCGGGACGGCGGGATGGCCGGGTACCTGCTCACCTCGGCCCGGGCCTGCGTCAAGCTCAACCCGGAGACCAAGCCGGCCGACGTCGCGGCGCTGGCCGACGCCGGCATCACCGCCTACCACGCGGTGCGCAAGGCCATCCCGCTGCTCTACCCGGGCAGCACCGCCGTGGTGATCGGGGCCGGCGGGCTCGGCCACATCGGCATCCAGTGCCTGGCCGCGCTGACCGCGACCACCATCGTCGTGGTGGACCGCAACCCGGACGCGCTCAAGCTGGCCGAGCAGCTCGGCGCGGAGCACACCGTGGTGGCCGACGGCAGCCAGGTGGCCGCGGTACAGGAACTGACCGGCGGCCAGGGCGCACACGTGGTGTTCGACTTCGTCGCCGAGCAGGGCGCCGAGCAGGACGGGTTCGCGATGACCCGGCGGGCCGGCTCGTACTACGTCATCGGGTACGGCGGCCAGCTGGAGATCCCGACCCTGGACATCATCTCCACCGAGCGGAACATCATCGGCAACATCGTCGGCACCTACAACGACCTGGCCGAGCTGATGGCGCTGGCCCAGGCGGGCAAGGTCACCCTGCACACCAGGGCCTATCCGCTGGACGCCGCCGCCGAGGCGCTGGCCGACCTCGACGCGGGCCGGGTGCGCGGCCGCGCGATCCTCGTCCCCTAGGAGGGCAGTCAGATGGCCAAGGAATTGCGTTTCGGCAAGGACGCCCGGCGCATGCTGCTCGCCGGGGTCGACCAGCTGGCCGAGGCGGTCAAGTCCACGCTCGGCCCCAAGGGCCGCAACGTCATCCTGGAGAAGATCACCGGCTCGCCCGTGGTGACCAACGACGGGGTCACGATCGCCCGGGAGATCCACCTGAAGGACCAGTTCGAGAACATGGGCGCGCAGCTGGTCAAGGAAGCGGCGATCAAGACCAACGACATCGTCGGCGACGGCACCACCACGGCCACCGTGATCGCCCAGGCGATCATCAAGGAGGGCATGAAGGCCATCGACGGCGGCGCCAACCCGGTGCTGGTCAAGCGGGGCATCGACCTCGCCGTCGGCCGGCTGGTCGGATACCTGCAGAAGGTGGCACACCCGGTGGTCACCGAGCAGGACTACCAGCGGGTGGCGGCGATCTCGGCCAACGACGACGACATGGTCGGCTCGGTGATCGCCCGGGCGCTGCACCAGGTCGGCGACGGCGGCGTGGTCACCGTCGAGGAGTCCAACACCCCCGGGATGAGCGTCGACTTCGTCGAGGGCTTCGAGTTCGACAACGGCTACCTGTCGCCGTACCTGGTGACCAACCCGGCCAGCCTGGAGGCGGTGCTCGAGGACCCGTACATCCTGCTGTGCAGCGAGAAGATCACCAAGGTGCAGGAGCTGATGCCGCTGCTCGACAAGATCATGCGGGCACCGCGGCCGCTGGTCATCATCGCCGAGAACGTCGAGGGCACGGCGCTGTCCATGCTGGTGCACAACCACGTGAACGGCATCTTCCAGTGCGTCGCCATCCGGGCGCCCGGCTTCGGCGACCGGCGGCTGCACAAGCTGGAGGACATCGCGTCGGTCTGCGGCGGCGCGGTGTACAGCAAGCACTCCGGGCTTACCCTGGAGACGATGACCACCGAGCATCTCGGCCGGGCCCGGCAGGTCCGGGTCACCGCGGACCGGACCACGATCGTCGGCGGCAGCCGGTCGTCGGAAGAGGTCGAGTTCCGGGTCACGCAGCTGCGGGCCGAGCTGGAGCGGGCCTCGTTCGGGGTGGACGAGGACGTGCTGACCGAGCGGATCGGCGCGCTCACCGGCAAGGTCGCGGTGATCAGGGTCGGCGCGCCGACGCCCGCGGAGCTGAAGGAGCTGCAGCACCGGGTGGAGGACGCGCTGTCGGCGTGCCGGGCGGCGATGGCCGAGGGCATCGTGGCCGGCGGCGGCGTCGCGCTGCTGCACGCCAAGGGCGCGCTGGACGGGCTGGAGGGCGACTCCGCCGACCACACGATCGGTGTGCAGATCGTGCGCAGCGTGCTCAACGAGCCCACGTTCCTGATCGCCAGCAACGCCGGGCACGCCGGCCAGGACGTGGTGGACCGGGTCGCGGCGATGGGACCGGACGAGGGGTTCGACGCGCTGGAGGGCCGCTACGGCAACATGATCGACATGGGCATCATCGACCCGTTGCGGGTCTGCCGGTCGGCGCTGCAGAACGGCGCTTCGGTGGCCGGGCTGCTGCTCACCACCAACACGCTGATCGCCGAGGAGCAGACCCCGTGGGGCGGCAGCCCGGCGCTGATGACCGAGTACGGCTCGCTGGACGAAGGGCTGCACCAGCCCTCCCCGGACGCCAGCACGCCGCAGTCGCTCGGCCTCGGCCCGTCGGTTGGCTGACATCCTGGTAGCGGCGGCAGATGACCGCTGAGGCGGAACGCCTCGAGGCGGCCGGGCCCGACGTGGCAGCTGCCGAAGGACTGGGCACACTGCGGCAGCTGCGGTCGCTGGGCCGGACGCGTGGCATCGCCGCGCTGCTCGGCCCGGCGTTCGTGGCCGCGGTGGCCTACATCGACCCGGGCAACTTCGCCACGAACTTCTCCGCCGGGGCCCGGTTCGGCTTCACCCTGGCCTGGGTGGTCGTGCTGGCCAACCTGATGGCCATGCTGGTGCAGTACCTGTCGGCGAAGGTCGGCGTGGCGACCGGGCGGGACCTGCCTGAGCTGTGCCGTGCCCACCTGCCCCGGCCGGTGTCCGGCGGCCTGTGGGTCCAGGCCGAGCTCATCGCCATGGCCACCGACCTCGCGGAGTTCGTCGGCGCTGCGCTCGGCCTGAACCTGCTGTTCCATGTGCCACTGCGCGCCGCGGGACCACTGACGGCGCTGGTCGCGTTCGCCATCCTGGCCCTCGACCAGCGGGGCTACCGCCGGTTCGAGCTGGCCGTCTGCGGCCTGCTCGGCATCATCTTCCTGGGCTTCGCCTACGACCTCGCGGCGGTTCAGGTGGACCCGTCCGCGCTGGCCAGCGGACTGGTGCCCGGGTTCGCCGGCCCGGGCGGCCCGCTGCTGGTGGCCGGCATCATCGGGGCCACCGTCATGCCGCACGTGGTCTACCTGCACTCCGCGCTGACCAAGTCCCGGGTGGCCACTGCCGACGACGCGGAGCGCCGCGAGCTGCTCCGGTTCCAGCGGCTCGACGTGGTCATCGCGCTCGGCGCGGCCGGGCTGGTCAACCTGACCATGCTGGTGGTCGCGGCGGCGATGGCCGACCAGGCCGGCGGCGTCCAGCTAGAGTCGCTCACGGCCGCGCACGCCGACCTGGGCCGGCTGGTCGGCGGCGGCGCCGCACTCGCGTTCGCGGTGGCCCTGCTCGCCTCGGGCCTGTCGTCCTCCAGCGTCGGAACCTATGCGGGCCAGGTGGTCATGCAGGGTTTCATAAACCGCCGGATCCCGTTGTTCCTGCGCCGTGCGCTCACCATGCTGCCCGCCCTGGTCGTCCTGGAACTCGGCCTGCCGACCACCGCCAGCCTGGTGATCTCCCAGGTGGTGCTGTCGTTCGGTATCCCGTTCGCGCTGGTCCCCCTGGTCGTGCTGACCCGGCGCGAGGACGTGATGGGCCCGCTGGTGAACCGGAGGCTCACCACCGCGGCGGCCAGCCTGATCACCGTGATGATCATCGTCCTGAACGTCTACCTGCTGTATGCCACCTTCGCCGGCTGAGGGAACGAGGATGACCGGCCGCGCGGCCGGGTACCCTGCTCGGCATGACGACCGCACCGGGTGAGCTGGACCTGAAGCTGATGACGGCCGCGCTCGCGCAGGCCCAGGCCAGCCTGGCCGCCGGTGGTGTCCCGGTCGGTGCGGTGCTGGCCACCGGCCCCGACATCGTGGCTGAGGGTCACAACGAGCGCGTGCAACGGGGCGACCCGGTCGCGCACGGCGAGATCGCCTGCCTGCGTAACGCGGGCCGCCAATCCTCCTACCGGGGGATGACCCTGTACACGACCCTTTCCCCGTGCCCGATGTGCACCGGCGCCATCCTGCTGTTCCAGATTCCGCGCGTGGTCGTCGGGGAGGCCGATACCTTCGCCGGTGACCTGGACTTCCTGATCCGCCAGGGCGTGTCGGTGACCCTGCTCGATGACGAGCGGTGCAGGGCGGTTATGCGGGAATTCCAGGACCGCTACCCAGCCGTTTGGAGCGAGGATATCGGCGGCCGGTAGTACCACCCATCCACCCGGGCTGTTTCCGCCATTTCGGGGAGAATTCAGACACAGATTGCCGATCCGCTGCGGATGAGGGCACTTGGTGCCGATACTCGGCATCGTGATCGGCGAGACGTTCGAGCGTCTGCTCGCGGCCGCGCAGCGTCGCACAGATCAGGGCCCGCCTGATCAGCGCCGCTCCGGTAAGGGCCATCCTGATCTGGGCGGACCTGATCTGGGCCGACCTGATCTGGGCGCCGCTGATGAGGCCGACCGGGCCTTTTCCGAGCTGTGGCGCGACGCGAATCCCGCCTTGCTGCGCTACCTGCGGGTGATCGCGCCCGAGACCGCCGAGGACATCGCCGCCGACACCTGGGTGCAGGTGGTCCGCGGGCTGGCCGCGTTCCGGGGGGATGAAGCCGCCTGGCGGGCCTGGCTGTTCACGATCGCCCGGCACCGGGCGATCGACGAAGGCCGCCGCCGGTCCCGCCGGCCGGTGGTCTCCGTGCCCGAACTGGCGGATGTGGCCGAGCCGGGCACCTCGGACCCGGCCGATCTGGTGCTGGAAAAGCTGAGTACCCAGGCGGCGGTGGCGCTCATCGCCACGCTGCCCCGGCTCCAGGCCGAGGTCATCCTGCTCCGGGTGGTCGCCGGGCTGGATACGCCGGTCGTGGCGCGGCTGGTGGGCCGGAGCCCCGGAGCGGTCCGGGTCGCCGCCCACCGTGGTTTACGGCAGCTGGCCGCGACCCTGGCCGAAGCCGGCATCACGCACGGTTCCGCGCCATGAGCATCCGCGGCCGCATCACGCGGGAACCGGACCGTGAACCGGCGCGTGAACCGGCCCGTGAATCGGCACCGCGTAACGCATCCGGCCGGCGCGTCGTTTCGAAGGCAGCATGACGAAACGCGAGCGGAGCAGCCGGCCGGACCGTCCCAGCCTGGAGCGGTCCCTTGACGCGCTGCTGGACCGGAGCTTGCTGGACCGGGGCGCTACGCCGGACGATGACCCTGCCCGGTGGCAGCCGGTCGCCCAGGTCCTCGCCGCCCTGACGTCGGCGCCGGAAAGCAGCGAACTGACCGGGGAGGCCCGGGCGCTCGCGGAGTTCCGGGCGTTCTCGGAGTTCCGGGCGTTCGCTGACGTTCCGGCGCGCGGGGCAGACCTCCCACCCCCGGCCCCGCGCCGGGACCCGGGCCGGAGGACCTGGCTGCCCGGGGGGAGGCTCGCGGTGGCCGCGGCCACCAGCGCCGTCCTGATGGGCGGACTCCTCGCGCTGGCCTACGCCGGGGATCTGCCGATGGCGGCCCAGCGGCTGGCCCATGACACCATCAATGCGCCTGCCGCCCGCCATGACCCGGAGCCAGCGGCCTCGTCCCATCCGGCCGGGTCGCCGACCCCGGCCGGGTCAGCCGGCCACCAGGCCACCCATGCGCTGGTCCGGCCGGACCGCCAGGTGCGCAGCGGTTCCGTGTCCGGTCATCCGCACTGGCCTGGGTCATCCAGTTTCCCATCCGGCAGCCCGTCTGGCCGCCTGGGTTCTGGTTGGCCGGGTTCTGGCCGCCAGGGCCAGTCCGGCCGTTCCGCCGAGCCCTGGCCGACCCAGGCACCGTGGCCCTCAGCGAGCATCAGCCCCCCGGCCAGCGCGACCCCGTCGCCGTCCGCCGCCCACAGCCCCAGCCAATCCGGGCCGCCTTCCCCCCAGCAGAGCCCGTCCAGCCCCCAGAGCACTCCCCCCTGACCACCCGCCGCCTCCTGTCGCCGCGGCGGGTGCCGTGTGGCGGGCCGGGTCCCAACCCCCCCGGGGACTCGGCCCGTCGCACATCCCGTCAGTAGAGTTCCGGGCCGGCTAGACCAGTGCCGGTGAGTTCCGTGCCGGTTAGATCGATTCCAGCTAGGTCAGCGCCGGAAGTCGACCGCGGTGGTGTTCGCCCCGCTGATCACGACCGCGACCGTCTCGTCCGGGCCGGGGGAGTACCCGCCGGTGAGCAACGCGGCCAGCGCGGCGCATCCGCCGGGCTCGGCGACCAGCCGGAGCCGGTCCCAGAGCAGTTCCTGGGCCCGCACGATGTCCTCGTCGCTGACCAGCACCACCTGGCGCACGAACTCGCGGATCACGGCGAACGTGTGCTGGCCGACCCGGCGCGGGGCCAGCGAGTCAATGGCCACGCTGCCCGCCTCCGTGTCCACGGGCCGGCCGGCCCGCAGGGCCCCGGTCAGGGTGGGCGCGCCGGTGGGTTCCACCCCGATCACCCGCGCCCGGCCCGCGTAGGCCGCGCAGATCCCGGCGAGCAGCCCGCCGCCGCCCACGCTGGCCAGCACGGTACTGACCGCGGGGGCCTGGCGCCTCAGCTCAGCGCCGAGTGAGCCAGCCCCCAGGATCGTCTCGATCTGGTCGAACGCGGGCACGGGCAGGGCGCCCGACGAGGCCGCCCACTCCTCGCTGGCCGCCAGCGCGTCGGCGTACGTGGCCCCCCCGACGACCAGGTCAGCTCCATAGCTGCGGATGCGCTCGATTTTGGCCGGGGACGAGACCTCCGGCACGAACACGTGGGCGGTCACGCCCAGGGCCTGGGCCGCGTAGGCGACCGCCGCGCCGTGATTGCCGCCTGACGCGGCCACCACCCCGGCGCTGGGCACCGGGCGGAGCAGCAGGTTGGCGAACGCTCCCCGGGCCTTGAACGACCCGGAGTGCTGCAGTTGCTCCAGCTTCAGCACCAGCGGGCCTGGTTCCAGCCCGAAGGCGGACCGGTCCAGGAAGGCCACCGGGGTGCACAGCACATGGGGCCGGATCAGCGTAGCCACGGACGCGATCGCATGGGAGGTGATGTCGCCGACCAAGGTCGTCGGGGTGCCGCTATCGCTCACGCCGCTCCTTTCCGGCTCATGCTATCCGCGTGCCGGGCGGGGGCACCTGGTTGGCGGCAGCCTATGTGCGTGCCGGGCGGGGGCACTTGGTTGCCGGCGGCGCGGGTTGTACCGTTTGGGCCATGCCTGGCTCAGCCGCACCGGCCCCGAAGTCCCCGTCTCCCCGGCTGTGGCGGATGCGGCGCGTCCAGGTGGCCGGGGCGGCCGCAGCCGCCGCGCTGGTCGCCGGCATAATCTGCGCATTAGCGGTGGGTGCCCCGGCCGCCGTCCTCGCGGTGGCCGCGGTCCTCGTCACCGCGCTGGCTGTCTTCTGGTTCGTCCGTAACCGGGTCCGGGCCTGGACCTACACCGAGCGTGAGGACGACCTCATCGTGGCTCGCGGGGTGCTGGTCCGCCGCCTTTCCGTGGTTCCCTACGGCCGGATGCAGTTCGTGGACGTGACCGCGGGCCCGGTGGAACGGGTGTTCCGGCTGGCCACCGTGAAGCTGCACACCGCGGCGGCGGCGAGCGACGCGCGGATCCCGGGCCTCGAGCGCGAGGAAGCCGCCCGGCTGCGGGACCGGCTGGCTGCCCTCGGTGAGGCGAAGGCCGCGGGCTTGTGACCGACCAGCCGGGGGAGTGGCACCGGCTGCACCCGTTGTCACCCCTGGTGCGGTCCGGCCGCGCCGCCGTCGGGGTGCTGGCCATCGTGGCGATCTCCGCGTCCGGCCAGTTCGGCCCCGACGGGTCGCACCTGTACGACTGGGCGGTGGCCGTGCTCGTGGTGCTCGCGGCCGTGGTCAACTGGCTGGTCACCCGGTGGAAGCTCGACGGGGCCACGCTGCGTATCGAGACCGGCCTGCTGCGCCGCGACTCCCGGCAGTTGCCGGTGGCCCGGATCCAGGCGGTAGACGTGGTGCGGCCGTTCCTGGCCCGTGCCCTCAGCCTGGCCGAACTGCGCGTCCGGCTGGCCGGATCCAGCCACGCTGACGGCCGGCTCGCCTACCTTCCCGAGCAGGCCGCGCTCGACCTGCGGGCGCGGCTGCTGGCCGCGCATCATGGGCTGGACCCGGCTACCCCCGAGCCGGGCGAGCGGATCCTGGCCAGCGTCCCCAACGGCCGCCTGGTCGGGTCGGTGGCGGCCTCCCCGGCCAGCCTGCTCGCGGCCCTGCTGGTCGCGGAGGTCGTGGCGATCCTGGTGTCGCCGAAGGTGTTCGCCGCCGTCGGGAGCACGTTCGTGGTGTCCCTGATCACGCTCGCGCCCCTGGTGTGGCGGCGGATCGCCACCGAGTACGGCTTCACCGTCGCGCAGTCGCCGGACGGCATCCGGATCCGCCGCGGGCTGCTCGGCACCGTGGCGGAGACCATCCCGCTGCGCCGGGTGCAGGCGGTGCGGATGGTCGAGCCCGTGCTGTGGCGGCCACTGGGCTGGTGCCGGCTGGAGATCGACGTGGCTGGCTCCCCGGGCCGGGATCACGCCGACGGGTCGGGCCGGATGCGCAAGACCCTGCTCCCGGTCGGCTACCGTGAGCCGGCCTGGGAGCTGATGCGGCTGGTCATCGGGTCTGGACCGCCCCCGCTGTCCCGGCCGCCCCGGCGGGCCCGGCGGAAGGCCCCGCTGAGCTATCACTTCCTGGCCGCCGGGCACGACGCGACCACCGCGATGGGGGTCACCGGCCGGCTCCGCAAGATCACCACCTGGGTGCCGCTGGAGAAGGTGCAGAGCGTCCGGATGGTCACCGGCCCGGTGCAGCGGGCCCTGTCCCTGGCCACTGTGCACGTGGACGCGGCCGGGCGGGGGGTCCGGGCCGAGTTCCGGGACCGGCCCGGGGACGAGGCGGACCAGCTCGTCGAGGACCTGGCCGCGCTGAGCCGCGGCGCCCGGCGCCGGGTGCCGGAGGCCGGCCCCCGGCCGGCCCCGGTCATCCCGGCCCAATCATCCGCCGGACCGTACCCCGCGCCCGGCGAAGATCCGCGTGGTGAGGATTCCTTTAGGCAACCAGAGCAACGCCGGTGAACGCCGCCCAGAGTGCCGCGTAGGCGCCCCCCGCGGCCAGCAGTTCGTCGTGGGTGCCCTGCTCCACGATGCGGCCCTGGTCCACCACGGCGATGCGGTCCGCGCGGGCCGCGGTAGTCAGCCGGTGCGCGACCACGAGCGTGGTGCGCCGCGCGGTCAGCCGCTCGGTGGCCGACACGACGGCCGCTTCCGCGGACAGGTCGAGCGCGGCGGTCGCCTCGTCCAGCAGCAGGATGTCCGGGTCCACAAGGTAGGCCCGGGCCAGGGCGATCAGCTGGCGCTGGCCGGCGGACAGGTTCCGGCCGCGCTCCGCGACCTCGTGGTAGAAGCCGTCGGGCAGCTCGGCGATCATGTCCAGCGCGCCCACCGCCCGGGCGGCGGCCTCCACCTGGGCGTCGGTGGCCGCCTGGTTGCCGTACGCGATCGCATCGCGCACGGTCCCCGCGAACAGGTGGGATTCCTGCGGCACTACGCCCAGCCGCCGCCGGTAGCTGCCCAGGTCGTAGTCGCGCACGTCCACGCCGTCCACCAGCAGCACGCCGCCGGTCACGTCGTAGAACCGGGCCACCAGCTTGACCAGCGTGGACTTACCGGCCCCGGTCTGCCCCACCAGGGCCACGGTCTCGCCCGGTGTCACCGTGAGGTTCACGCCGCCGAGCGCCTCCTGCTCCCCGCCGCCGTAATTGAAGCGCACGTCGCGGAACTCGATCCGCGCGCGGCCCCGGGTCACCGGCCGCGGGTCCCCGGCCTGCGGGGTGCTGGTCCGGGTGCGCAGCAGCCCGCTGATCCGGCGCAGTCCGACGGCGGCCTGCTGGTAACCGTCGAACACCTGGGACAGCTGCTGCACCGGCGAGAACAGCATGTCGATGTAGAGCAGGTAGGCGACCAGCGCGCCGGCGCTGAGCAGCCCGGCGCTCATCTGGCCCGCCGCCACCAGCAGCACCAGCGCGGTCGCCGCGGTGGACAGGGACTGCACGAACGGGAAGTACACCGCGATATAGCGCTGGGCCCGGAGCCGGGACCGCCGGTAGCTGGCGCTGAGCCCGGTGAACCGGGCCAGGTTGACCTGCTCACGCCGGTAGGCCTGGGAGACCCGCAGACCCGCCACGTTCTCCTGGAGGTCCGCGTTCACGACGGCGACCCTCTCCCGCGCCTCGCCGTAGGCCCGGGAGGACTTGACCCGGAACACCAGGGTGGCCACTACGACCAGCGGGATCAGGGTCAGCACGGTCAGGCCCAGCCGGAGGTTGATGATCAGCAACGCGACCATGACGCCGGCGAAGGACAGGGCCGAGTTGACCATGGTGATCAGCCCGGTCTGCAGGAACGACGACAGCGCGTCCACGTCGGTGGTCATCCGGGTCATGATGCGCCCGGACATCTCGTGCTCGTAGAAGTCGAGACCGAGCCGCTGCAGCTGGGCGAAGATCTTCACCCGCAGCGAGTACAGGACCCGTTCCCCGTTGCGCCCGACGACCACGGTCTGGACCGCGTTGACGACCCAGTCGGCGAGGACCACGGCCAGTGCCAGGCCCGCGATCAGCAGCACGGCGCCGGTGACCTTGGTCTCCAC
>DASYAV010000134.1:0-7964 GCA_036501145.1 Streptosporangiaceae bacterium
CGCCGAGGTATGCAGCCCGGACCTGGTCACGGCCGCGCCGGAGGACGACGCGGACACCGCCGTGCAGCGGATGCGCGAGCGCGGCGTCCGGCGGATCCCGGTCGTCGAGGGCGGCCGCCCGGTCGGGGTGCTGTCGCTGGGAGACATGGCCATCGAGCGCGACGAGCGGTCCGCCCTCGCGGACGTCAGCGCCCACGCGCCGAACACCTGACGCCCCGGCACTGGGCCGTGCCGCACCCCCGGGCAGACCGGAGCGGTGCGGCACGGGCCCGGTTCGCCGTTGAGAAGACGGCGGAGGTCCGGAGTCAGCCGCCCCCGTTCGGGATGCCTGAACCGTCCGGTAAACGGCGCTAGTCGTCGGCCGCTTGGTCGTTGCCGACCAGCACGGACGCCACGCCGTCGACTTCTGACAGCTCGGCGGCAAGGTCGCTCACCGGGTACTTGCCGCGCACGTGCAGCCGGACCTCCACCATTGGACTGGATTCCTTGATGACGAGCTGCTCCGCGAGCTTCTTGCGCTGGGCCAGCTGCTCGGTGCCGGCACCGCCCTGCCGCACGGCGCCCACCTCGAGCTGGGTGAGCATCTGCTAACCTCGGCGTGGTCTTGTGCCAGGACTTCGAATGCGTCCGTCATTTGCTGGCCCGGTGCCGGCAACCCGCGCGAGTTCAGTGGCTGCTGGCCAGCAGCGCGGCTGCGGCCTGAAGGTCCTTGACGAGCCTGGCGTAGGCATCGTCGCGCTGGCTGCCCTGCACCCGGATCACCGACGAGGGGTGCACGGTGGGCACCACGGTCAGCTCGTCGCTGTCCGGCCCTCTGCGCCAGGACAGTGTCTGACCGCGAACGCTGCCGATCCGGAACGAGGAGCCGAAGAGCGCCTGCCCGGCCGTGGCGCCCAGGGTGACTACCACGCGGGGGCTGAGGCGGGCGAACTCGGCGTCGAGCCACGGGCGGCACGCCGTTACCTGCCACAGGTCGGGCTTCTGGTGGATCCGCCGCTTGCCGCCACTGGGGGAAGGTTTCCAGCGGAAATGCTTCACCGCGTTGGTGAGGTACGCGCGGTCGCGGGGGATGCCGGCGTCGCCGAGCGCCGCGTCCAGGAGCCGGCCAGCGGGGCCCACGAAAGGCTTGCCCTGCCGGTCCTCACTGTCGCCGGGCTGCTCGCCGACCAGGACGACTCCGGCGTTGGCCGCGCCGTCGCCGAATACCGTCTGGGTGGTCCGCTCGTACAGATCGCAGCCCTGGCAGCCGAACGCGGCCCGCGCCAGCGCCGCAAGGTCGCCGGCGTCCGGGACGAACGCCGCGGCGGTCGGGTACCCGTGCTGGTCAGCCACATGGACCACCACCTTGAAAGTAGCCGGGAAGTCGCCGGGCAGACCGCGACTGGCCCGGTCAGCGCTGACCGACTACCCGCTGATCCGGCTTTACTCCGGCCGCAACGTTGACTTCCGGCGAGTGACCTGGCCCTGTCGGATTGTTTGATGCCCATCTGACTGGACAGGTAGGCATCACGACTGAAACAGCAGGCCGTACGGCCCTTCCGGCATCGCGCCGGCTTGAGTTCCTGCCATCGTCGCTTGCCCGGATACCAGGAGGTCGGCATATGGCAGCCTCAAGACCGGCAGCACCGCTGCCGCCCGAGCAACGTACCGCGGAACCTGATCTGGACGCGGTGACCGGCCGGGTGACTGCCGCGTTGCTGAGCCGGTCCCACGTGCTGGCACCTGCCGAGGTGGCCGAGGCACTGTCGCAGCTGGCGCGCCCGCTGGGCGTGTCGGCAGCCCGCGTTTATCTGGCCGACCTGCAGCAGCGCCAGCTGGCACTGCTGCCGGCCGGAGAAGGCCAGGGTGCGGGCCCGCTGCCGATCGACTCCACCCTGGGCGGCCGGGCTTACCAGACGCTGACCATCCAGCTGAGCCCGGTGCGCGGCACCGACGCTGGCGACTCCGCCGGGGAGAGCTACCAGGTATGGATTCCGCTGGTGGACGGCACCGAACGGCTGGGTGTGCTGAGCCTGACCGTCGCCGACGCCAGCGAGGCCATGCTGGCCAGCTACCGGGCACTCGCTTCCCTTGCAGGCCTCATGATCGCGTCTAAGGCCGCCTACAGCGACAGCTACGCGCAGATCCAGCGCGGCCGGGAGATGGCACTGCAGGCGGAGCTGGTCTGGGCATTCCTGGCGCCGCGGACGTTCGCCACCGACCGGGTCCTGGTGGCAGCGTCGCTGGAACCGGCCTACGAGGTCGGCGGGGATGCCTTCGATTACTCGCTGCTCGGCGATCACCTGCACGTGTCGATCTTCGATGCGCTCGGCCATGACCTGTCCGCGGGCCTGCTCGCGAGCGTTGGCATGGCCTCGTGCCGCAGCACCCGCCGGGCGGGCGGCTCGCTTGCGGACGTCGCGGCCCGGGCCGACGAAGCCATCGAGGGCTTTTTCGGCGGGGACCGGTTCGTGACCGCGCTGCTGTGCGACCTGGACCTGGTCACCGGGCTGTTCACCTGGATCCCCTGCGGGCACCCGCCGCCGCTGCTGATCCGCGGCAACCGGACCGTCAGGGAGCTGACCCGCACTGCCCGGCCGCCGCTGGGCCTGGGGGGCCTCCATGCCAGCAGAAACAGCGGATCGGACGGCACCGCTTTCTCAGCCCCGGTCTGCGCGGAAAAGCTGGAACCCGGTGACCGGCTGCTGCTCTACACCGACGGCGTGACGGAAGGCCGCGCGCTCGACGGCACCCCGTTCGGCCTGCGGCGCCTAGCTGACTTCATCGTCCGGCACAGCAGCACCAGCCTGCCGGCGCCCGAGACGATGCGCCGGCTCAACCACGCGATCCTCAGCTACCAGCACGGCCGGCTGAGCGACGACGCCACCGCCGTCCTGATCGAATGGCAGCCCGACCAGCCCGGCCGCCAGCTGACGCCCTGACCCCGGGCGGCCCGCCTCAGACGGTGCGCCAGCGGTCGCTGGTGATGTGTGACCCGGCCTGGGGGCCCATCTGCAGCATTCCGCCGTCGACCGGCCAGCTCGCGCCGGTGACGTAGGACGCCTGGGGGGAGGCGAGGAAGGCGATGACTGCTGCGATTTCCCGGGCGTCGCCGGGGCGGCCCAGCGGCACGCCTGGCCTGCTCGCCTGGTGCGGGTCCTGGTCTTCCTGGCCGGTCATCGGCGTTGCGATTTCTCCCGGGGCCACGCAGTTGGCGGTGATCTCGTACTGCCCGAGTTCCAGGGCAAGGGTCTTCATCAGGCCGCCAAGGCCGTGCTTGGCCGCGTCGTAGGCGGCGGAGCCGGTACGCGGCTGGTGCTCGTGCACGCTGGTGACCGCGATGAGGCGGCCGCCGTGGCCGGCCGCGGCCATGCGGCGGGCTGCCCGCTGGATGCACAGGAACGCGCCGTCGAGGTCCGTCGCCACGACGTGCCGCCACTGCGCGGGGGTCATGTCCAGGGCCAGGGTGGCCGATCCGGTTCCGGCGTTGTTCACGAATACGTCCACGCCACCGAGCCGCCCGGCCAGCTCGTCGATGACATCGCCGCAGCTGTCCAGGTCCGAGGTGTCAAGGCGGGTCACTTCCGCTTTGGCCCCGGCCGCCCGGACCTGCGCCGCGGTGTCGTGCGCGCCGGCCTCGTCGCAATGCCAGGTGACTCCGATGTCCAGGCCGGCCTCGGCCAGTGCCACGGCCGTGGCACGGCCGATCCCTGAGTCCGAAGCCGTCACGATTGCGTGACGCGGGTGAAAAGTCATGGCGCGCCCCTGCCCCGCGGCGGGCAGCTCACTCCCCTGAAGTCCCAGTCGGCAGGGAGACTTCGCCCGCCTCCGTTCGGGAGAACCAAGAAGATCAGCCCGAACGGTTTCGTGGTTCCTCCCACCCGCGCTGTTACCGGCCGGTGGCCTGGATCGGCGAGCGCGTGATCGCGAGGCGGTGCACACCGCCGACGAGCTGAATGCGCATGGGGCCGGTGCGTACCCGGCTGGTGGTTTGGGCGGGCCGCCGAGGGTACCCGCTGGACAGCGGCAATTCGGGCGGTGAGTAACGGATGGATTCTGCACGTAACGTAGCGCAGCGGCTTATCGCGGCCCACCTGGTCGAGGGCGAGATGCGGCCGGGCGCCGAGATCGCGCTGTCGGTCGACCAGACGCTGACCCAGGACGCGACCGGGACGCTGGTCATGCTGGAGGTGGAGGCGCTCGGGTTGGACCGCGTGCAGACCGAGGTCTCGGTGCAGTACGTAGACCACAACTTGCTCCAGGCCGACGGTAAGAACCAGGACGACCATCTCTTCCTGCGCTCGGCCTGCCGGCGGTTCGGTCTCTGGTACTCCAAGCCTGGTAACGGAGTCTCGCATCCCGTGCACATGCAGCGCTTCGGGATACCGGGCAAAGTGCTCGCCGGTTCTGACAGCCACACCTGCGCGGCGGGGTCCCTCGGCATGCTCGCGATCGGGACCGGCGGCCTCGATGTGGCCATGGCCATGGCCGGTGAGCCGCTGTACCTGCGGATGCCGGAGATCTGGGGCATCGAGCTCACCGGGACGCTCCCCGAGTGGGTATCAGCCAAGGACGTCGTGCTCGAGATGCTGCGGCGGCACGGGGTCAAGGGCGGGGTAAACCGCATCATCGAATACCACGGTGACGGCCTGGCGGGCTTGACCGCGATGGACCGGCATGTCATCGCGAACATGGGCGCCGAACTGGGCGCGACCACCACCGTGTTCCCGTCGGACGAGGCGGTCCTCGAGTTCCTTCGCGATCAGGATCGCGAACAGGACTACACCGAGCTGCGGCCGGAACCAGGCGCAGGCTACGACGTCACCGACAGCATCGACCTGGCCCGGCTAGAGCCGCTGATCGCTGCCCCGTCCAGCCCCAGCAACGTAGTCCCGGTTCGTGACGTCGCCGGGCAACCGGTCTTCCAGGTCGTGATCGGCTCGTCGGCTAACCCCGGGCTCCGGGACTTCGCGATCGTGGCGGAAATCGTCAACGGACGGCAGAGCCACGACCAGGTTTCCTTCGATATCAACCCGGCCTCCCGGCAGACACTCGCCGACCTGACCAGCAACGGCTGGCTGTCGGACCTGATCGCGGCCGGGGCCCGCATCCACCAGTCAGGCTGCCTGGGCTGCATCGGCATGGGCCAGGCGCCGGCCAGCGGACGGAACAGCCTGCGTACCGTGCCACGCAACTTCCCCGGCCGGTCCGGTGCCGAGGAAGATTCGGTGTGGCTCTGCTCGCCAGAGACCGCCGCGGCCGCAGCGCTGACCGGCGTTATCACCGACCCGCGTGACCTCTGTGTGAGCTACCCGCGGCTCCAACTGCCCAGGCAAACCCCGGTCGGCACCGCGATGCTCGTCGCCCCGCTCCCGGCTGCCGACGCGCGGGAACAGGAGCTGGTCAAGGGCCCGAATATCGCCTCGCTGCCCGAATTCGACCCGCTTCCGGACCGTATCGAGGCCACGGTCGAGCTTAAGGTCGCCGACAATATCTCCACCGACGAGATCCTGCCGGCCGGCGCCGAGGTCCTGCCGCTGCGCAGCAACATCCCGGCGATCTCCAGGTTCGCGTTCCGCCAGTTGGACGCGGACTACGCGGACCGTGTCGCCGCTGCGGACGGCCCGCACCTCGTGGTCGCCGGGGAGAACTACGGTCAAGGCTCGTCGCGCGAGCACGCCGTGATCGCCCCGCGGTATCTCGGTCTGCGGACTGTCATCGCGAAATCCTTCGCCCGCATCCATTTCCAGAACCTGGCCAATTTCGGCATCCTGCCGGTGCGGTTCGAAGACCCGGCTGACTATGACAGCATCGGCCAGGGCGACGTGCTGACGTTCGAGAGCCTGCGCACCCAGCTTTCCAGCGGAGAGCCCGTGACAGCCCGCCAAGGCGGACACGAGGTGCGGCTGGCCCATGACCTGTCCGAGCGCCAGGTCGCGATGGTGCTGGCCGGCGGCCGCATCCCGCTATCGGCGGGCCCGGGCACTTAACAGTGAGGTTTTCTCAGCGACTTTACGTGATCATCTTGTACGGGTATTGGGCTAGGGCGGAGGCGCGCTGTCGTCGGCCGGCAGGTCCGGGTGCTGCCGATTACGTCCTCGCGGTTGGGCTGCCTGCTGGATTCCCTGGACCGCGGCTACCGGGTGCTGGGGATTTGCTCCTCCAGTTACTGGAGGAGCCAGACTGACGCCCATGGAGAACGACGGACCTCTTCTGACGATCGGTGAGCTGGCCAGACGTGCCGGCGTGCCGGTGCGCACTATCCGGTTCTGGTCGGATAGCGGGCTGGTGCCGCCGGCTTCGCGGACGGACGGCGACCGCAGGCTGTACGACGCGGCCTGCGTGGCCCGGCTGGAACTGGTGACGACCCTGCGGGAGCTAGGCGTGAGCCTGGCCAATGCCCGGAGCGTGCTGGACGGCCAGGTCACCGCCGCAGCGGTGGCCGCCATCCACCTGGAGGCGCTGGACACCGAGATCAGGGCGCTGCGGCTGCGCCGGGCGGTCGTGGCCGCCGTGGTGAAGCGCTCTGCCGACGGAACGGAGATGGGCATGATCAACAAGCTGGCACGACTGTCCGCGGCCGAGCGGCAACACATTATCGATGACTTCCTCGCGGAGGTGTTCGCCGGGCTGGACCCCAGCCCGGCCCGTTCCGCGCGCTGGGCCGCGGCGCCGGACCTGCCTGATGACCCCTCGGCCGAGCAGGTCGAGGCGTGGGTCGATCTCGCCGAGCTGGTAGCGGACAGGGACTTCCGCGAGCGGGTCCGGCGGGTCGTCGCCGACGTCGGCATCCCGGTCCAGTCCGGCACCTGGCTGGCCGATGTCGATCGTGCGCAGGACGAGGCCGAGGCGGCCCGGCAGCGGGGAGTGCCGCCCGGCTCCGCCGAAGCGGCCCAGATCGTGGAGAGGATACTGGCGGGCACCCCCGGCGGCCACCGTCGGGCTGAGCTGCTGGCTCAGCTGGAGGCCGGCACCGATCCCCGGATCGAGCGCTACTGGGAGCTGACGGCCATCATCAGCGGCCGCGGCCCGTTCCCGTCGCTGCAGCCCGCCCTTGAATGGCTGGCCGCCGCGCTGCGCGCGAGCCAGGACCGAAAGAAGGAGAGCCAGTGATCGAGGTCCGCGGGCTGACCAAGCGCTACGGCTCAACGGTCGCTGTCGACCGGCTCAGCTTCGACGTCCCACCGGGGGCCGTGACCGGTTTCCTGGGCCTGAACGGATCAGGCAAGTCCACCACCATGCGCATGATCCTCGGCCTGGACGCCCCGGACGGCGGGCACGCCCGCATCGGCGGCCAGGCCTACCGTCAACTTCGCTGGCCGCTGCGCGAGGCCGGAGCACTGCTGGAATCCAGGGCCTTCCACCCGCGCCGGTCTGCCCGCGCGCACCTGGCCGCACTGGCGGCCAGCAACTCCATCACCCAGTCCAGGGTCGCCGAGGTCCTGGAGATAGTCGGACTGGGATCCGCAGCGGGCAAACGGGCCGGGAAGTTCTCGCTCGGCATGGCGCAGCGTCTCGGCATCGCCGCGGCGCTGCTGGGCGACCCGGCCGTGCTGCTGCTCGACGAGCCGGTGAACGGCCTGGACCCGGAGGGAATCCGCTGGATACGCGGCCTGCTCCGGTCACTGGCCGCCGAAGGCCGGGCAGTCCTGGTCTCCAGCCACCTGATCAGCGAGATGGCCCTGATGGCCGACCGGCTGGTCGTGATCGGCCAGGGACGGCTCCTGGCCGACACCACGGCGGCCGGGCTGTCCGGCCGGGCTCCCAGTCTCGAAGAGGCCTTCCTGCAACTCACCGGCGATAGCGCCCAGTACCGGGCAAGGAACATGTCATGACCGCCCCCGCCAGCCACCAGCCACCCGGCAGATACCGATTCCGGCAGCTGGCCCGGATGGAATGGATCAAGCTACGCAGCCTGCGCTCCACCTGGCTCACCCTGGCCATTGCCGTCGCCGCGTCAGCGGGCATCGCCCTCGCAACAGGCA
>DASYAV010000135.1:0-8687 GCA_036501145.1 Streptosporangiaceae bacterium
TTGCGGTTCTTGTCCAGCTCGATGATCTTCGCTTCGATCTGCCGGCCGACGTAGGGCTGCAGGTCGCGGACCCGGCGCATCTCCACCAGCGAGGCGGGCAGGAAGCCGCGCAGCCCGATGTCCAGGATGAGGCCACCCTTGACGACCTCGATCACCGTGCCGGTGACCACGCCGTCCTCCTCCTTGATCTTCTCGATCGTGCCCCAGGCGCGCTCGTACTGCGCACGCTTCTTGGACAGGATCAGGCGGCCTTCCTTGTCCTCCTTCTGGAGGACCAGGGCCTCGACGTGTTCCCCCGTCTTGACTACATCGTTGGGGTCGACGTCGTGCTTGATCGACAGCTCGCGGGACGGGATCACGCCCTCGGTCTTGTAACCGATGTCGAGCAAGACCTCGTCCCGGTCGACCTTGACGACGGTTCCTTCGACAATGTCGCCGTCATTGAAATACTTGATGGTCTCGTCGATCGCGGCGAGGAAGGCTTCCTCGGACCCGATGTCGTTGACCGCTACCTTAGGGGTCGAGGTTGCCTCTGTGCTGCTCGTCATTGTGTGGGCCGGCTCCGATTACGGACATGGATGATTGTGGGCACGCCACGACCATGCGTCCCCGCCGCGAGGAAGGCCAAAAGACCTTGCGGAGCCTGGATTTGGCGGACGTGCCGCGACCGGAAATCCGGCCGGGACCAGCCCGGTGGCCGCCGAAAGCGTCAGCCGACCGCGACGGAAGCACTAGGACACAGCGCAGCGATCAGCATATGAGAGCTAGCCCGGCGGGTCAATCGGGGGCGCCGTGACCAGGCGCCCGCGACCGGGCCGACGCGCCACCGGCGGGCCGCTCAGTGCCCGGCTTCCGCCCAGCTCTGCCCGGTGCCGAAGGACACCTCGAGCGGGATGGACATCTCGAAGGCGCCGCACATCTCGTCGGTGACGAGTTCGCGCAGCGCCGCCAGCTCGCCCGGCGCCACCTCGAAGATCAGCTCGTCGTGCACCTGCAGCAGCATCCGCGATGCCAGCCCGCGGTCGCGGATCTGGCTGTCCACGCGGAGCATAGCCACCTTGATGATGTCCGCGGCCGACCCCTGGATCGGTGCGTTCAGCGCCATCCGCTCGGCCATCTCCCGACGCTGCCGGTTGTCCGACAGCAGGTCGGGCAGGTAGCGGCGGCGGCCCAGGATCGTCTCGGTGTAGCCGTCCGACCGGGCCTGCACGACGATCTGGTGCAGGTAATCCCGCACCCCGCCGAACTGCTCGAAGTACTCGTCCATCAGCCCGCGCGCCTCGTCCGTGCTGACCCGCAGCTGCTGGGAGAGCCCGAACGCGGAAAGCCCGTACGCCAGGCCGTAGTTCATCGCCTTGATCTTGCTGCGCAACTCGACCGGCACGTCCTCCGGCGCCACCCCGAACACCCGGGACGCGGTCGCCGCGTGGAAGTCGTGCCCGGACCCGAACGCGGCGGCCAGTGCCTCGTCCCCGGACAGGTGCGCCATGATGCGCAGCTCGATCTGGCTGTAGTCGGCGGTCAGCAGGCACTCATAGCCCTCACCCACGACGAAGCCCAGCCGGATCCGGCGGCCCTCCTCGGTGCGGATCGGGATGTTCTGCAGATTCGGGTCGACCGAGGACAGCCGCCCGGTGGCCGCGATCGTCTGGTTGAACGTGGTGTGGATCCGGCCGTCCTCGCCGGCCATCGGGATCAGCGCGTCCACCACGGTCTTCAGCCTGGCCACGTCGCGGTGCCGCAGCAGGTATTGCAGCACCGGGTGCTCGGTCTGCGCCAGCAGCCAGGTCAGCGCCTCGGAGTCGGTGGTGTACCCGGTCTTGATCCGCTTGGTCTTGGGCAGTCCCAGCTCGTTGAACAGCACCTCCTGCAGCTGCTTGGGCGAACCGAGGTTGAACTCCCGGCCGACCGCCGCGTAGGCGGACTGCTCGGCCGACTTGACCTCGCCGCCCAGCGTCGCCGACATAGCCGCGAAGTGGTGCGTGTCGGCGGCGATCCCGGTGCGCTCCATGCCGACCAGCACCGCTGACAGCGGCAGCTCCACCTCGGCCAGCAGCTTCGCCGCGCCGCGGCCGTCCAGGTCGGTGCCGAGCGCGTCGGCCAGTTCGGCGGTGGCCCGGGCGCGCAGCGCGGTCGCCTGCGCCACGCTCGGCTCGCCGTCCTCCTCACCCACGCCTTCCAGGCTGAGCTGGCCGGCCGCGGGCTCGCCGCGCAGCTCCCGGCCCAGGTAACGCAGCACCAGGTCGGCCAGGTCGAAGGACCGCTGGCCGGGCAGCGCCAGGTAGGCGGCCAGCGCGGTGTCGCTGGTCAGGCCGTGCAGCTCCATGCCGTGCGCGGCGAGCGCGTGCATCGGCCCCTTGGCGTCGTGCAGCGCCTTGGGCACGGCGGCGTCGGCCAGCCAGGCGGCCAGCGCCCGCTCGTCATCCTCGGCCAGGTCCGCCGGGTCGAGAAACGCGCATTCCCCGTCCGGCGCGGCGATGGCCACGCCGGTCAGCCGGCCGGTGCCGCGGCCCCAGCTGCCGTTCATGGCCAGCCCGGAGCGGCCAGGCCCGGCCGCGTGCCCGGCCAGCCACGCCGCCAGCTCGCCGGGCGCGGGCGTGGCCACGGCGATCTCGAAGCCCTCCTGCGGCTCGTCCGGCTGCGCGCCCTGCTGCGCGGCCAGCGCGCCGATCCCGTTCGGCAACGTCTCGGTGAGGCGCTCACGCAGCACCCGGAACTGCAGCGTGTCGAACAGCTGGTGGATCGCGTTGCGGTCCCACGGGACGGGCTCCAGGTCGTGCGGGCCGGCGTCCAGCGGGACATCGCGGGCCAGTTCGGTGAGCTGGCGGTTGCGCAGCACGTTTCCCAGGTGCTCGCGCAGCGCGTCGCCCGCCTTGCCCTTGACCTCGTCCACCCGGTCGACGAGCTCGTTCAGCGAACCGAACTCGGCGATCCACCTGGTCGCGGTCTTCTCCCCCACCCCGGGGATGTTCGGCAGGTTGTCGCTGGGGTCGCCGCGGACGGCCGCGAAGTCCGGGTACTGGGCGGGCGTCAGCCCGTACTTGTCCACCACCGCTTCCGGCGTGAACCGCGTCATCTCGGTGATGCCGCGGCGGGTCATCAGGACGGTGACGTCGTCGGACACCAGCTGCAGCACGTCCCGGTCGCCGCTGACGATCAGCACGTCCATGTCCTGCTCGGCCGCCTCGGTGGCGAGCGTGGCGATCAGGTCGTCGGCCTCGAAACCGGCCTTGGACAGGTGCTTGACGCCGAGCACGTCGAGCACCTCGAAGATCAGGCTGAGCTGGCTGCGGAAATCGGCCGGCGTCTCCCGCCGGTTCGCCTTGTACTCCACGTACTGCTCGTGCCGGAACGTCGGCTCACCCCGGTCGAAGGCCACCGCGACGTGCGTGGGCCGCTCGTCCCGCAGCACGTTGATGAGCATGGCGGTGAACCCGTAGACCGCATTGGTGGGCTGCCCGGTGGTGGTGGCGAAGTTCTCGATGGGCAGCGCGAAGAAGGCCCGGTAGGCGAGGGAGTGCCCGTCCAGCAGGAGCAGCAGGTCCCGTTCCCCGCTGCCTGCCTGGCCCCCACCCACCCTCCGGGCCTCCCCTGCCCCCTTCATTGCCGCTGGTGATCGCACTGCGCGCTGCTGCTGGTCCTTCGTCGCCACGGTGAAATCCTATGCGCCGGCCCCGACACTCCGTGGCCTTGCCGCGCGGGTTGGCTGATGCTTACCCGGCCGGGCAGACACCCTACGGCAGCCACGGGCGGGCGATACGGGCGCAATGCCGGGGGTGCCCGGCGGCGGCCTCCGCCAGGCACCCCCGCCACCGGCACCCTCCGGGCGGGCCGGAGAGCACCGGGACTCAGTCAGCTGGCGCCGGGGTCAGCCGGAGAACTGGAAGATGGTTGAGGTGTTGTACAGCTGCCCCGGCTTCAGCTCGGTGGTCGGGAAGTTGGGCTGGTTCGGCGAGTTCGGGAAGTGCTGCGTCTCGAACGTGTAGCCGGCGGTCTGCCGGTAGATGTGGCCGCTGATGCCGACCAGCGTGCCGGTCAGGAAGTTGCCCGAGTAGAACTGGACGCCCGGCTGGTCGGTGTACACCGACAGCTGGCGGCCGCTGGCCGGGTCCAAGGCCTGGGCGGCCAGGGTGAGGCCGTCCACCTGCGGGCCGGTCGTGTTCAGCACCCAGTTGTGGTCATAGCCCTGCGCGATGAGCAGCTGCTTGTTGGCCACGTTGATCCGGGAGCCGATGGTGTGCGTGGTGGTGAAGTCGAACGGCGTGCCCTTGACCGGGGCGATCTGCCCGGTCGGGATCTGGGTCTTGTCGGTCGGCGTGTAGGAGTCGGCGTTGATGTAGACCTTCTGGCCGTAGGCGGAGCCGGAGCTCTCCCCGGCCAGGTTGAAGTAGCTGTGGTTGGTCATGTTGATGACCGTGTCCTGGTCGGTGGTCGCCTGGTAGTTGATCTTCAGCTGGTTGGCGTCGTTCAGCGTGAACGTCACATGCACGGTCAGCTGGCCGGGGAACCCGGTGCACGAGCAGCCGACGTTGGCGCCGTCGTCACCGTTCGGGCTGACCAGCTTCATCGTCACGCCCGCCAGCCCGGTGCCGTGCACCTTGCTGGCCGCCCAGACGTGGTTGCCGAAGCCGACCAGTCCGCCGTGCAGCGTGTTCACGCCGTTGTTGATCGGCAGCGTGTACTTGTGGCCGTCCAGGTGGAACGTGCCCTTGGCGATCCGGTTGCCGTACCGGCCGATGGTCTCGCCGAAGTACGGCCCGCCGTTGGCGATCACCGGCGGGCTGTCCTCGTTGATGTAGTCCTTCAGCGTGGCGAAGCCGAGCACCACGTCGGCGCTCTGCCCGTCGCGCCCGGGCACGTTGATCGACTGGATGATGCCGCCGTAGGTCAGGATCCGGACCTGCATGCCCTGGCAGTTGGTCAACGTGTACCGGTACACCTTCAGGTCTTTGTGCACGTAGATGTCCAGGGCCTTGCCGAATGCCTGCCTGCTGACCGTCGGGCCGGTGCATCCGGCGATGGTGTGCCCGCCGACGGTCTGCGCGGGGGCCTGCGCGGCGCCGAGAACCCCCACGGCCGCCACCCCCAGGGTCACCACCGCGGCGAGACGCATGGCCGGCCTCCTGGACCAGCGCGCTAGTGCTGTACGCATCAAGGCTCCCTTCGGTTGGGCTGCTTGCGGGGGGCAAATAGACCCATCGGTTATTGTTAGCGCTCACATTCGGCGAAGTCACCCCTTTGCCGCTAAAAAGATCCGATGGCTTGGCGGTTTCGCGTTATCACCAGGCCAGCGACAGCCGTTAAATTTCAGAATTTCATGATCATGATGAACGGCTGACGCCCGGCCGCCGCGCTCTAGGCTTGGTTACCGCACGCCGAGGAACGGAGACCCGGTTGGACCAGGACTATGCGCGCCGGCTGGCGGAGTCGTTCCGCACCCTGTCGCATGACACCCTGCCCGAGCGGATGGGCATCGAGCTCATCGAGGCGTCGGCGGAGCGGGTGGTGGCCACCATGCCCGTCAGCGGCAACACGCAGCCCTACGGACTACTGCACGGCGGCGCGTCCTGCGTGCTCGCGGAGACCCTCGGGTCCTTCGGTGCGGCCATCCTGGCCGGCCCGGAGCGGGTCACCATGGGCATCGAGATCAGCGCGAGCCACCACCGCGCGGTCCGCGAGGGCACGGTGACCGGTGTCGCCACCCTGCTGCGCGGCGGCCGGACGCTGGCCACCTATGAGATCGTTATCACAGACGACGACGGCCGCCGGGTGTGTACATGCCGCCTGACCTGCCTGTTCCGCGACCGGGTGCCGGGCACTCCGGCTACCAGCGGATGAGGATGACCTTTGGCGCATAACGTACCGTGATGGCCGTCCCTTTGCGCCGGATGCCAACGCATCGCTACGGTTTAAGGGAAGAGCCCGGGGAGGGGCTGAGTAGAGAACGTGTCGACCCGGGGAAGGCCGACACGGTGCCAAAGGCCCCCCTCGGGCTCCGTGCTGCCAGCCCACGCAAATCGCTACTGTCAGTAATCAATCTGGTGCGCTCCCGGCGGTGCGGGAAGGCGGTCTGAGATGAAGTTCGGTCCAGACTCATTCAAAACTCGGCAAGGCGCTACCGTCAGCTCACCGCACGGGAGTTTTGAATAAGTCTGCATGTACAACACCGCGCACTACGGCTCCGGCCCCGGCCTGATGGCGGCGGTGGCGCGGCACGCCGAGGAATGCGGCTTCGAATCGTTCTACGCGCCCGAGCACATCGTGCTGTACCCGGGCGCGTCCTTCGGCCGGATGACCTTCCCGCCGGATCTGGCCGTGGCCGACCCGCTGGACTGCCTGGCCTACGTCGCGGCGGTGACCAGCGAACTGCTGCTCGGCACCTCGGTGCTGCTGCTGCCCTACCACCTTCGGCCACCCGGTCGTGCTGGCCAAGCGGCTCGCGACGATCGACGTGCTCTCTGGCGGCCGGATGAGCCTGCTGACGGTCGGCCTGGGGGTGCTGCCCGGCGAGGCCGCCGCCACCGGCGTCGACTTCACCACCCGCGGCCGGCGGGCCAACGAGGCGATTGACGTGCTCCGGCTGCTGTGGGGCGGGGACGCGGCCGGGGTCAGCTTCACCGGCGAGTTCTTCACCCTCACCGGGGCGTGCATCTTCCCCAAGCCGCATGGCGGGCGCATCCTGCCCATCCACGTCGGCGGGTCGAGCCTGGCCGCGGCCCGGCGGGCGGGCCGCCGGGGGGACGGCTACTTCCCCGGCGGCAGGCTCACCGGCGAGCAGCGCCAGGAGCATCTCGCGGTCATGCGGGCCGAGGCGGCCGAGGCGCGGCGGGATCCTGCCGCGCTAGAGTACACCCGCTGGGGGCAGATCGACATGACCGCCGACGACGTCGCGGCCAAGGCGGACCAGGGCGTCACGCGGCTGGTCCTCAGCCCCGGCGCGACCGAGCTGACCGGGATACAGGCCGAGATGTCCGCGTTCGCGAAGCGACTCGGGCTCGGCTGACCCTGCGGCCGGGCCGGCCCTCTGGCCCGGCATCACACCACTCACCCACGCGCCGCACAAGTCCCACCAGTCACACCAGCACCGCGTCCCGGCGGCGCGCCCCTCGGCGTGGTCACTTCTTGGTGTGGGCGCGCTAACAAGCGCCCACGATCATGGTGCGGTGGGGCCGGCGGGCGGGGTGTCCTTGCCGGTGGGGGTGGGGCCGGGCACCGCGCGGTCGAGGACGGCCTGGGCCACGTCGCGCATGCTGACCCTGCGGTCCATCGAGGTCTTCTGGATCCAGCGGAACGCCTCGGGCTCGGTCAGCCCGTGCTCGCTCTGCAGCAGGCCCTTGGCCCGGTCCAGCAGCTTGCGGACCTCAAGCCGGTCCCGCAGGCTGGCCACCTCGGACTCCAGTGCCCGGGTCTCCTGGAACCGGCTGACCGCCATCGCGATGGCCGGCACCAGGTCGGCCTTGGTGAACGGCTTGACCAGGTAGGCCATGGCGCCCGCGTCGCGGGCCCGCTCCACCAGGTCACGCTGGGAGAACGCGGTGAGGATGACCACCGGCGCGATCCGCTCCGCGGCGATCTGCTCGGCCGCCGACAACCCGTCGAGGACCGGCATCTTGACGTCGAGTATCACCAGGTCCGGGCGCTGGCCGACGGCCAGCTTGACGGCCGTCTCGCCATCGCCGGCCTCACCGACGACCTCGTAGCCCTCTTCCTCGAGCATCTCCTTGAGGTCGAGCCTGATCAGCGCCTCGTCTTCGGCGATTACGACACGGAACGGCGGGTTGCTCACCCCCCAGACACTACCGTCGGTCGCCTTCTGGTGGCGGCACAGCGTGCGGGTACCCGCCGTCAGCGCGGCTGAGGCCGGCGTGTGAGCCCCTACCGTCCAGGCATGGGCGTTGACTGGAATGCCGAGCTGGTCGACCAGCTCGAGGCGCACTGGCGGCATCAGCTCCGGCCCCGGCTGGACGGGCTGACCGACGACGAGTACTTCTGGCAGCCGGTCCCCGGCTGCTGGACGCTCAGCCGCCGCGGCGAGAGCACGGCGCCGCTCTCGGCCGGCACGGGCGAGTTCACCATGGACTACGCCACACCGCCGCATGATCGCGAACCCGTCACGACGATCGCCTGGCGTCTCGCGCACCTCACCGAGATATTCGGGCCGCCAGCCGCATCCCATTTCGCCGGCCCGCCCGCCGATCGCCCGGCCGTCACCTTCTCCGGAACCGCCCAGGAAGCGCTACGCCAGCTCGACGACGGGTACGACGCGTGGGTCAGCGACGTGCGCGGCCTCGGCGCGGCTGGCCTCTCCCGGCCGCAGGGCGCCATGTCACCACCGGAGTTCGCCGACGCGCCGCTGGCCAAGCTCATCCTGTACACCAACGTGGAGGTCATCCACCATGGCGCCGAGATATGCCTGCTCCGCGACCTGTATCTCTGGAAAGGCAACCGAGATGGCCTGTGAGTCCGAGGCGCCGCCAAGCCTGGCAACCGCGTTGCGCCGGGATACGGAGATGTCCGTTGGCTTCGACAGCCGCCAGTCAACGCCAAGGGCATCCAGGCTCTCCCCGCAGAGACGGAGAATATCGGCCGAGTAGTTAGTAAAGAAATAGCGCGGGTACTGATACCAGCGATCACCATCATTGCAACGTCTGCGTATGCGATTCGGCGTGCGGCAGCCATCGGAGTGG
>DASYAV010000136.1:0-3430 GCA_036501145.1 Streptosporangiaceae bacterium
TAACCCGGCGGAGAATCGCCTTGTCTGTTCACCACGATCAGAAAGGCCGATTCGCATGGAGACAGCAAGCGTCCGCGAGGCATCAGCTCGGGTGATCGCCGCGCTGAGGGCGGCGGGCAGATCGCGTACGACGATCAAGCGCCACGAGGCGGAGCTGAACGCGTTCGCCAGGTTCCTGCAGGCCCGCGGCCAGGAGCTCCCGACCGACGCGGACTGCCTCGATTTCGTGGCCGAGCGGTCGGGGTGCAGGCTGGCGGGCCTGCGCGAGCCTGCGAGTTCCCGGCCTGCCCAGCTCGCGCGCCGGCCCCTGGTGCTGCTGATGGAATGCCTGGACGGGGGCATGCCCCGGGTCGGCCAGGCCACCTCCCCGCTGGTGGACCGGTGCCCGGCGCGTTTCCGCGCGGCCCGCGACGAGTACCTGACGGCGTGCCGGCGGCGGCGCAACGCCGAGGCGAGCGTCGTGACCAGGCAGCGCGCCGCGGATGCGTTCCTGGCCTACCTGGAGGAGGCCGGCCGGGAAACCCTCGGCCAGGTGCAGGCCCGGGACCTGGCCGGGTTCTGGGCCCTGCGCCAGCACCGGGGATACGCCCCGAAGACCAACGGGTCGCTGCGCTCGTGCCTGGCCGATTTCCTGCGCCACCTGCGCCAGTGCGGGCAGATCGGCGAGGACCTGGCGAGCCGGCTCCCGCCGCAGCGCTATCCCCGCCGCGGTCAGACGGCACCCTACCCGTGGACGGCTGCCGAGGTCCGCCTGGTCCTGGACCAGATCGACCGGCAATCGGCGATCGGCAAGCGGGACTACGCGATGATCGTGCTGACCGCCAGGCTGGGCCTGCGGGTCGGGGACCTGCGCCGCCTGGAGCTGGGCTGGTTCGACTGGCGGGCCAAGACCCTAGCGCTGACCCAGCACAAGACCGGCCTGCCGCTGAGGCTGCCGGTGCCCGGCGACGTGGGATGGGCGGTGATCGACTACATCCGCCACGGCCGGCCCGAAGCGCGCTGCGCGCAGGTGTTTGTGAAGCACCGCTACCCGTTCACGGCGTTCGGCTCGTCGTCGTCGGCGGGCTGCCGGCTCCGCTATTACGCGCGCCGCGCCGGGATCATGTTCCCGGCGCGGCGCTCCCATGGCCTGCACTCGCTGCGCGGCGCCCTGGCGGTCGCGATGCTCCAGGCCGGCACGCCCCCGCCGGTAGTCACGGCTGTCCTGGGTCACGGCACTGCCACGACAACCGCCGCGCACTACCTGCGGCTCGACACTGAGCACCTGCGCCGCTGCGCCCTGGACATCGAAGACGTCCTTGCCGCGGGACAAGGAGCACGGCGGTGAGCGCGGCGGCACTGGGCGGCCTGATCGACACGCTGGTCGCCGCCCGCCACGCCGGCGGGTACCGCTACGACTTCCCCGAACGGGTGATGCACCAGTTCGCCGGGCACTGCCGCCGGGAAGGATACGCCGACGGCTCGATCGTCAAGGAGGCCGTCGAGGAGTTCCTTTACGGCCGGCACCTCAAAGCCTCCACCATCCGCCGCGAGGAACTCGTCCTGCGTGACCTTGCCGAGCACGTCCGCCAGCACGGCTGGCAGGCGTGGGCCCCGCCGACGCTGACAGCGGTGAAGAAACCACACCGTCCGCCGCCGTATGTGTTCAGTGACGAGGAGATCCGCCGGCTGTTCCGCGTCATCGGCACCCAGCCGCTGTCAGAGAACTCCAACCGCGCGCTGACCGACCCGGTGCTGTTCCGGGTGTTCTACGGCACTGGCCTGAGGCTGTCCGAAGCGCTGAACCTGGAACTGCGCGATTTCGCCCCGGCCCGCGCCACCCTCGAGATACGCGACGGGAAAAACCACGAGAACCGCCTGGTGCCCGTCACCAGGCGCCTGGCCGCCACGCTGGACAGTTATATCGCGGCCGCCCACCCTTGCCCCGAACCCGGTCACAAGCTGTTCCACACCGGCGACCCGTCCAGGCCCGCCGACAAGTCCACGGTTTACAACCGGTTCCGCCGTTACCTCGCCGACGCCGACATCCCGCATTTCCCCGGCGGCCCCCACATCCATTCGCTTCGCCACGGCTTCGCCGTGGCGAACCTGCGCCGCTGGGCCGCCGGCGGCGCGGACCTGGTGGTCATGCTGCCTTACCTGTCGGCCTACATGGGCCACGCTGACCTGCGCGGAACCCAGTACTACCTTCAGCTGACCGCCGATGCGCACCCCGAGGTCGCCGCCATGGTCACAGCCAGGTTCGGCTACGTCATCCCGGGCCTGGCCGAGCAGCAAGGTGCCCGGCGGTGAGCCGCGCCTACCCGGCCGGCGGCGACCTGGCCGGCCGGTGGCTGTCGAGGTTCCTCACCAGCCACCTGGCCGCAGAAAGAGACCTGTCCCCGCAGACCATCGCGTCCTACCGGGACGCGGTCAGGCTGCTGCTCACCTGGTTCCGCGACGTGCAGGCAATCCCGCCCGAGAAACTGCGCCTGGCCGACCTCGACCGGGCGCGGGTGCTGTCGTTCCTGGACTGGCTGCAGGCCGAGCGCGGCAACTCTGCGGCAACCCGCAACCAGCGCCTGGCCGTCATCAAGTCGTTTGCCCGTTACACCGCGGTCGAGCGGCCGGAGTTCCTCGGCCAGGCCACCGAGATCCTCGCCGTCAGGCAGCAGAAAACACCGGCCGGCGACATGGGCCACCTTACTGGCGGCGAGGTCAAAGCCCTCCTGGCCGAACCGGACCCGGCGACCCGGCGCGGGCTGCGCGACATGGTGCTGCTTTCCGTGCTCTACGACACCGCCGCCCGCGTCCAGGAGATCTGCGACCTGAACACGGCCGACGTCCGCGTCGCCCGCCCGATGGTGGTGACGTTGCACGGCAAAGGTTCCAAGACCAGGCGGGTCCCGCTGATGGACCCCACAGCCCAGCTGATCCAGGACTACCTCAGCCGCCGCGCGCCCCACCCCGGCGTCGGCAAAGACGCAGACCCGCTGTTCAACGGGCCCCGGCACACCCGGTTGACCCGCTGGGGCATCACCAAGATCCTCGCCAGGCACGTCCAGTCGCTGCGCCGGCGCGACTCCGGCTGCGCCGCCGGGGTGAACATCACCCCGCACGTGATCAGAAGGACCCGGGCGATGCACCTGCTCCAGGCCGGAGTCAACCTGATCTACATCCGCGACCTGCTCGGTCATGCCGACGTGTCCACCACCGAGATCTACGCCCGAGCCGACGCCGAAGCCAAACGCAAAGCCATCGAGAGCGCCTACCAGTCGCTCACCCCCGAGCCCCTGGCCGACTGGACAGCAGACCAAGATCTCCTCGAATGGCTCGACCGATTCTGCGAGTAACACCACCGGGTTATGTGGCCGGAACGAGCACGCGCCGCTCTGCCACCAGCGCAGATACTGCTTCCGGCCACATAACCCGGCCCTCCACATAATGCCGA
>DASYAV010000137.1:0-21342 GCA_036501145.1 Streptosporangiaceae bacterium
CTGGACGCGATCCGCAAGGCCCAGTCCGGCCGCCCGGCGGACAAGCGCTTCGACACCAACCGGATCCTCATCTACGTCTGGCCGCCCAGCGAGGTGACCAGCACCGAGCTGAACACCGTCGCCCAGCGCGTCCTGCCCACCACCGCCGGCGCCGGGCTCGAGGAGGTCATGTTCCTGGCCCGGCAGCGCGACGCGGTCACCGGCGAGCTGGCCGACATCGGGGTGCGCATCGGCTACGCCGCCGGGTCGGGGATGCAGCTGGAGATCGGCGACCGGCCATCCGAGCCGGTCGAGCCGCTCGATGACTACCGGCTCAAGGTGCTGCGGGCCAGCAGGCGCGGCACCGTCTACCCCTATGAGCTGACCGGCATGCTGGCCGGGGCGGAGGGCAGCTTCACCGAGTACGACCTCGACGAGCGCGGCGCCCTGGCGCCGGTGGACCGGCCGCGCGGCCGCAACACCGCGGCGCTGGTGGCCGGCGTGATCGCCACGCCCACCAGGCTGCACCCCGAGGGCGTGACCCGGGTCGTGCTGATGGGCGACCCGACCAGATCGCTCGGCGCGCTGTCCGAGCCGGAGTGCGCCCGGGTGATCGCCGCCCTGGACCTGGCCAGCGCGCGCGGCCTGCCGGTGGAATGGTTCGCGCTGTCCTCGGGCGCGCGGATCTCGATGGAGTCCGGCACCGAGAACATGGACTGGGTGGCCGCCGCGCTGAAGCGCATCGTCACCTTCACCCAGGCCGGCGGCGAGATCAACATCGTGGTCGCCGGGATCAACGTCGGCGCCCAGCCGTACTGGAACGCCGAGGCGACGATGCTCATGCACACCAAGGGGATCCTGGTGATGACGCCCGAGTCGGCCATGGTGCTGACCGGCAAGCAGTCGCTCGACTTCTCCGGCGGGGTATCGGCCGAAGACAACTTTGGCATCGGCGGCTACGACCGGGTGATGGGGCCCAACGGCCAGGCCCAGTACTGGGCGCCGAACCTGCCCGCCGCCTGCGACGTGCTGATGGCGCACTACGACCACACCTACCGGGCGCCGGGCGAGCTCGCGCCGCGCCGGGCCGACACCGCCGACCCGGCCGACCGTGACATCTCCTCCTACCCGCACGCGCTGGCGGACAGCGACTTCACCACCGTCGGGCAGATCTTCTCGGCCGAGCACAACCCGGACCGCAAGAAGCCGTTCGACATCCGCACCGTCATGCGGGCGCTGTCGGACCAAGACCACCCGGTGCTCGAGCGGTGGGCCGGGATGGCCGACGCGGAGACCTCGGTCGTGCAGGACGTGCACCTCGGCGGCCGCCCGGTCTGCCTGGTCGGCATCGAGTCGCGGTCGGTCCCGCGGCACGGCTTCCCGCCGGCCGATGGCCCCGACGCCTACAACGCCGGGACGCTGTTCCCGCTGTCGTCGAAGAAGACCGCTCGGGCCATCAACGCCGCCTCCGGCAACCGGCCGGTGGTGGTGCTGGCCAACCTGTCCGGCTTCGACGGCTCGCCGGAGTCGATGCGCAAGCTGCAGCTGGAGTACGGCGCGGAGATCGGCCGGGCCATCGTCAACTTCGCCGGGCCCATCGTGTTCTGCGTGATCTCCCGCTACCACGGCGGCGCGTTCGTGGTGTTCTCCAAGACGCTCAACCCCAACCTGACGGTGCTGGCCCTGGACGGCTCGTTCGCGTCGGTGTTGGGCGGTGCCCCGGCGGCGGCGGTGGTCTTCTCCGGCGAGGTCAACAACCGCACGGCGGCCGACCCGCGGGTGGCCGGGCTGCGGGCCCGGCTGGCCGAGGCCAGCGGGGCCGAGCGGGCCGCGCTGAGCGCCCAGCTGGCGCAGGTCCAGGCGTCGGTGCGGGCGGAGAAGCTGGGCGAGGTGGCCGCCGAGTTCGACCGGGTGCACAGCATCGAGCGGGCGGTCGCGGTCGGCTCGGTCGACGCGATCATCAGCGCGGCCGAACTGCGGCCCCGGGTCATCGACGCCATCGAGGCTGGCCTGCGGCGAGGTTAAGTGCCAGGCCTCGGGTACCTGCCGCACACCTATCGACGGCCGGGTGAGTAGCTACGGCATGGAGATCAGCTAGCCGATGTACTGCTGGTAGAGCAGGTTGAACTGCCCGTCGTAATCCGGATCCGGATACTGCGCGGTGGCAGACGCCCTGGTTCCGGTCTGGCCGGAACCGCCGGTCAGCTGCTCGACCTTCCACGACTCGGTCTGACCGCCCAGCTCGGCGGTGCCGGTAGCGGTGCAGGTGCCGGGGTTCAGGCCCTCCGCCGCCGCGTGATTCTCGGTGCTTGCCTGCATGTACTGGAAGATCCACGCCGCCGCGCGGGAAGCCGACCCGCTGTTCCCTATCGACGAGGCGAGCACGCCGAGCGCGGCGCGGGAGATGTCATTCTCCGCGCCGCCCGCATGCTGGAGGGTGGAACCGCCGCATGCGGTGTCCCAGCCATCGCCGGGTGTGGTGTCCCACGTCCACAGGCTCTTGGCGAGCGTGCTGTAGCTGGAGATGCCGTACTCCTGGTAGGCGAGTTCCCAGGTGATGCCCCACCAGGCGTTGTCGTCTGTCCAGCCGTCCTGGAATTTGCCGCCGTACTCCTTATAGACCTTGGCGAGATTCGACTCCTCGGTCGTGCCGTGCTTCATGTCGTACCAGAACTGAATGGCGGTTTCCCACCAGCAGTTGCCGCCGGTCTTACCACCACAGATATCGCCCGACACGGGGACGGTGTTCGACCTGACGCCGGGCACGGCAGCCGGAATGGACGACAGCGGGCCGCCGGGCTGGCCGGCGTGCAGGTTCAGCGGATCTTTGAACGACGGTGGTACAGACGTGATGGCAATGCCGGGGTGTCCTGCTGCGGCCGAGGCTGCCGGTATGGCAGCACCCAGTCCCGCACATGTCATGATCACTGCTGTGATCGCGTACGGGAGCTTACGCATTCGCGCCACCTCCACCGTGCAGGCGCTGTGCGCCTTGCCCGTGTAGTTCAGCGTAAGGGGAGCCTGAGTCCGGGCCAACGGCTTTGCGGCCGGGGCCACCGGGCGCACTCAGCGGGTTGTGGTCATCTGCGGGTCGCCCGGCTGCCCGGCCGCCGTCACCAGCTCCCGCGGCTGCCCGGCCGCCGGCCCGGTGTTCTTCTGGCGGCCGATGACCACCAGGGCGACTGGGACGGCGGCCAGGCCGGCCAGCCCGCACACCCACAGGGCCAGCTGGAACCCGCCGGTGAGCGCGGCCGCCACCGGGTCGCCGCGCAGGACGAGGGCGTGGGACTGGGTGGCCGCGACGGACGAGGCGACGGCCACGCCGATCACGCTGCCCAGGTTCTGTGAGGTGCTGAGCAGGCCGGAGGCCACGCCCGAATCCCGCGCGGCGACACCGGTAAGGCCGCCGATGGAGACCAGGAGAGAACGATGAATGAGTCCCCGGGCCTGCCCCCGGTCGCCGACCAGACCACCTTCCAGGCCGAACTGGACAAGCTGCGGGTGCGGGAGAAGGCGCACACCCGCGAAGGCGACGCGATCGCCGCGGCGCGGCGGCGGCTGCCCATAGCCGAAGTGGCCGCCAGCACCCCGCTGACCGGCCCGGACGGGCCGGTCACCCTGCTCGACGCGTTCGAGGGACGCCGGCAGCTGATCGCCTACTACTTCATGTGGCACCGCGGCCACCCCGCCGCCGAGCAGTGCGAGGGCTGCACCTGGTGCGCCAGCCAGCTCGGCGAGCTGTCCTACCTGCACTCCCGCGGCATCACCTTCGCCGTGCTCGCCCAGGGCCCCTACCCGGAGAGCGCCCGCTACCGCGACTTCATGGGCTGGACCATGCCGTGGTACTCCGCCGAGGACTCGCTGCGCACCCTGCTCGCCCCGCCCAAGCAGGCCGGCCGGATGCACATCGTCTGCTATCTCCGCGACGGCGGCCGGGTCTACGAGACCTACTGGACCACGCTGCGCGGCGTGGAGACCCTGGACAACAGCTACGCGCTGATGGACCTCACCGTCTACGGGCGGCAGGAAGACTGGGAAGACTCACCCGACGACTGGCCGCAGCGGTGCTCCAACACCAGGACCGCCGCCGGTGCCCCGGACTGGCCACCGGTCGCGGTCTGGCCGCAGGGGCGCCCCATCCCGCAGTGGCCGCGGCTGGCCGCCGGGCACTGCGACGACCTCACCGGCACGCGCTGACCCGGCCCGCGCACTTTCACCGGGCCGGGACGCAACATTCACCCTCGCCATGAGTCTTTAAGACGTGAGCATCCTCGATGCGTCGGACGCGGACGATGCGAGCGTGGCGCCGCGGCCGCTGCCGATCGCCGGCGACACCGGAGCCGACGGCCCCGTCACCGCCCTGTATGCCGAGCACGCGCTCGCGCTGATCCGGCTGGCTTACGTCCTGCTCGGTGACAAGCCGGGCGCGGAAGACGTGGTGCACGACGCGTTCTGCGGCCTGTACCGGAACTGGGCCAACGTGGCCGACCCGGCCAAGGCGCTGCCCTACCTGCGGGCCTCGGTGCTGAACCGGTGCCGCTCGGCGGGCCGGCGGCGCACGCTGTGGGCCCGCCGGGCCATCCATGAGCCCGCCAGCGCCTCGGCCGAGACGCTGGCGCTGGCGGGCGAGGAACAGCGCTCGGTGCTGCCGGCCATCAGGCGGCTGCCCGCCCGGCAGCGGGAGGTTCTCATCCTGCGCTTCTACCTGGACGAACCGGAAGCCGAGATCTCCCGCCTGCTCGGCATCAGCCCGAGCACGGTCAGGTCATGCGCACACCGGGCACTCGCCGCGCTCGCCCGGATTCTGGGGGAAGACCAGTGAACAGTTTGCAGTCGCGGATCCACGACGACGCCGCCCGCGCGGCGGCGCAGGTCAGTCCCGCCGACGTCCCGCCGCTGCGGCTGCCCCCGGGGCGGCGCGGGATGGGCCGGCGGCCGGCCACCCGGGCCGCCAATGCGGCGGCCCGGGGCGCGGGCTGGCCGCGGCGGAACCGGTCGTGGCTGGTGCCGCTGGCCGCGGCGGTCAGCGTCGTGGCGGTCATCGCGGCCGTGGCCACCGCCGGCCGGGCCGGGAGCGGCGGGCGCAGCCGGCCGGCCGCGTCCGCCACCGGCCACCCGGGCCGCACGCCCAGCGCCGCGGCCACCGGCCAGGCGCAGGCGATGCTGGCCACCGAGGCGGTCAACTCGTTCTTCCCGGCCACCGGGGCGCAGTACACCGACGGCCTGGCCTACAACTGGACCCAGCTCAAGATCTCGGCCAGGATCTTCGGCTCCTGCATGACGCGGGCCGGTTACCCCCAGCCGCCGTTCACCGAGCCCGAGCAGAGCTACCAGCGGTCCTTCGCCGACAACGCCCAGTTCCCCGACCTGGCCCAGCGCGCCGCGACCGACTCCATGACCGGGCTGAACTACATCAGGCAAACGCCGGTCGCACCGCACACCGCGGCCGGGCATAAGGCCATCCGGACCTGCAACGCGGCGGCGGCCAAGCCGTTCCGCGAGATCAGCAAGATCGCCGGGCCACTGTCGAACCAGTGGGACGACAAGTTCACCGCCATCCAGGCCTCGGCCACGGTGCTCGCCACTCAGCCATCCTTCGCCCACTGCCTGGAGGACCACGGGATCCCGGCCAGCTATGCGCAGCACCACTGGACTCGCTCCACTGGGCTGTTCGCCGGGTTCTTCGCCTGGATGGACACCATCTCCCAGCAGGCGACGAGCACCCGGCAGCAGGCCCGCGAAGAACACCGCTGGACACCGGTCTTCGTGCACTGCGCCGGGCCCACCGTTCACCTGGTCCAGACGCTGCAGCTCAGCCAGCGGGCCCGGTTCTTCCAGCAGCACGCCCAGCAGATCGCCACGATCAGAACGCTCGCCGCGGCGCTGCCCGCCGCCGGACGCTGACCGCCACGACCAGCCAGCCCGACCGCCCACCCGTGCCCACCAGGAGGTATCAGTGAGAACGCCCCTGTCCCTGCGGACCGCCGTGGCCGGCGGGCTCGCGACAGCGGCAGCGCTGGCCCCGGCGGCCGCGCGCCACCCGGCAAGCACCCGCGGCGGGACCAGCACGCTCACCATCAAAGGCACCAACATGGCCGGGCAGCCGGACACCGGCGACGCCGTCTTCGTCGCCAACGCCGACCAGGCCAGCCGGTTCAACGGCCCCTACTCTGTGGCCCCCTTCACGAACGGGGTGGCCAGGCTGAGGAACCTGCCGGACGGGCATTACTGGGCTCTCGGCCTTTTCAACGGCAAGAACGGCAGCACCGAGCGGCTCCCGGTCCTGCCGCAGTTCACCGTGTCGGGCGACACGACCGTGCACATATCCGCCCGCGCGGCCACCAGCCGCGTCACGGTCGTGCCGCCGCGGCCGGCCAGCCTGGTGTACTCGACGCTCGCCGTGGTGCGGTACTCCGCGACGGGCCCGCCCAGCTCCCAGGGCGTCACCGTGGAAAGCGGGCCCTCGGCCATGTACGTCAGCCCGGTCACCAAACTGCCCACCGTGGGCAGCATCCGGATGGTCACATCGCAGATGTTCGGCTCACCGGGCGGAAGCCGAAACCCCTACCAGTACCTGCTGGAGTACGGATCGCCCAAGGGAACGATCCCCGTCCGTGAGCACTATGTGGTTCGGCGCAGCGACCTGGCGACGGTCAGCGAGGTCTTCTACCGGAGCGCGCCGAAGATCACCTGGTCCCCCGGGACGATGCAGCCGGCCCTGAACGCGGGCGGCGGGCCGTGGAACTTCACCATCCACACGCCCGGCTCGGACCTGGTCTACTTCGGCGGCAACCTGCCCGGCTTCTATCTGCGGGGCCAGTACTGGCCGGGTGGCGGGCTGCAGAGCGGCCCCGGGCAGCTCGGCGCGGGCAACTACGTGCCGCCCGGGCGCCGGGTGACCAGCACGTGGAACCGCTACCCGCTGCACCCGGACGCCAACGCCCTGTTCACCAAGCGGATCTGGTATCAGGCGGTACAGCCGTCGGCCAGCCGGGCGGGGAACACGCTCCGCCTCGACGTCACCCCGTTCACCGACAACAAGCCGGGCGACACCGGCAGCGGCTACGGCAGCTACACCGACAGCGCAGTGACCGGGACCTACCAGCTCGACGCCAACGGGAAGAAGATCGCCGGCGGGAACGCGGTGACCGCCGCCAACTCCGGCACCGACCTGAACCTCACCGAGCCGCTGCCCAGCGGCTCATCGGACATCACCTTCCGCCTCACCGCGTCCCGGTCCGGCCGGGGCATCCCGCTGCCGACCAGCAGCGACACCGTGTGGACCTGGCGGTCGGCCAGCGGGCCGGGCAGCCGGCTGCCGTCCAGCTGGTACTGCTGGGCGGACACCGCAGGCACCGGTCACACCTGCACCGTGCAGCCCATGATGACGCTGGAATACAACGTGAGCCACCTGGGGCTGAACGAGTCAGCGCCGCCGGGCCGGCAGGCCGTCACCGTCACCGCCGGGCATCTGCAGCTCGCCAGGTCCGCCAGGGTCACCGGGGCCTCGGTGTCGGTCTCGTTCGACCGCGGCAAGACTTGGCACAAGACAGCCATCACACCGCTCGGCCACGGGCGGTTCAGGGCGGCATTCAGTGCCCCGGCCAACGCCACGGTGGCGCTCCGCACCAAGGCGGCCGACGCCGCCGGAGGCAGCATCAGCGAAACCATCACCGGCGCGTACAAGACCAGCTGACACACCTGCTCCGGCGCCCGCACGAGCTGATTTTCATGAACGGCTGCGCGTTTCCCACGGCGCGGTGTGACACGATCTGGCCGTGCCTACCGAGATCCGGGCGATCACCCGGGACGAAGCGGTCGAGTACCTGAAGGTGCTGCCGTACGCGAACGGGCTGCCGCAGTGGGAACCCGCGCCTGCCGCCTGGCACGGCGGGGCCGGCGCCTGGCCGCCGCCCCGACCACCGGCGTCGGAGCAGGAACTGGCGGCCCTGGCCGGCGAGATCATGGCCGACGGGGTTCACCCGCAGGCCGCCTTCGCGGACGGGCGCATCGTGGGCGGCTCGGCGATGTTCTCCCTGGAGATCACCGTCCCCGGCCTGCGGCTCGTTCCGTTCGGCGGCGTCACGTCCACCGGCGTGATCGCCACCCACCGGCGCCGCGGCCTGCTGCGGGCGATGATGCAGGCGATGTTCGACGACGCCCTCGGCCGCGGTGAGCCGGTGGCCGCGCTCAGCGCCAGCGAAGGCGGCATCTACGGCAGGTTCGGCTTCTCGCCCGGCACCGTCCGCACCCGCTGGGAGATCGAGCGCGCCGAGGCGGTCATGCGGGAAGCCCCGCCGCCGGCCGGATCGGCCGAACTGGCCGGCGCGGCCGGCGCGCGGGCGGCCTGGCCGCGCATTCACGACACCGTGCGGCGCGGGCAGGTGGGGGAGATCTCGGCGCCCGCCGGCCGGTGGGACGGCCTGTCCGACGACGCCGGCGGCCCGGACGGCCCGCTGCGCTACGTGATCCACCGGGACCCGCAGGGCCAGGCCGACGGCATCGCCAGCTACCGGCTGCCCTGGTCGCCGCGCCTGGCGGACACCGGAACGCTCGTCGTGGAGGGCATCGCGGCGGCCAGCGGCGACGCCTACCGCGCGCTCTGGCAACTGCTGCTCGACTTCGACCTGACCCGCCGCGTCGTAGCCGCGGGCCGCCCCGCCGACGAACCGCTGCGCTGGATGCTGTGCAATCCCCGGGCGATGCGGGTCACCAGGCAGTCCGACAACCTCTGGATCCGGCTGCTGGACATCCCGGCCGCCCTGCGGGCCCGCGGCTACGACACCGCGGCCAGCCTCACCTTCACCGTCGAATCCGACGCCATGTGCCCGGGCAACGAAGGCACCTGGCGGCTGGACACCACCGGGCCGGCCAGCTGTGTGCGCACCGGCGAAGCCGCGGACGTCACGCTGGACATCGCGGCGCTCGGCTCGCTGTACCTCGGGGGCATGTCGGCGGCCATCCTGGCCGCCGCCGGCCTGGTGCGGCCGCACCACGACGCCGCGGTCAGCCTGCTGTCCCGGATCTTCCGCACCGACCCCGCCCCGTTCAACGCCGTCGGCTTCTGACGGCGCGGCCGGCCCTGCGGCCGCCCGCCGGCCCGGCGTTGCTGCGTACGGCCACCGCCGGCCCGCTCGCCATCGTCAACTGGAGCCACATCGAGGACGGCCTGATCACCAGGATCCGGGTCACCTTCGACCCTCGCCCGCTGCTCGGCTGACCAGCAGGACGACGGCGGCGACGATGACCACCCCGCCGAGCAGCGTGCTGCCGGTGAGCGGCTCGCCGAGGATCAGCGTGCCGAGGGACACGGCCACCACCGGGTTGACGTAGGCGTAGGTGGACACCGCGGAGGTGGGCAGCCGCCGCAGCGCGATCACGTAGCAGGTCAGGGCGAGCAGTGAGCCCGGGCCGATCAGGTAGGCCAGCGCGAGCAGCGAGTGCCCCCTGACCTGCCCCAGCCCCGCCGGGGCGAGCTGGCCGCTGGCGGCGGCGATGCCGGCCAGCACCGCCCCGCCGGCCAGCATCTCCATCGCGCTGCCCAGCAGCGGGCTGTCCGGGGCGGGCAGCCGGCCGGCCAGCACCGAGCCGGTGCCCCAGCTCATACTGGCGCCCAGCACCACTAGGACGGCCAGCACATCGCCGTGCCCGTGCGGCCGGGCCAGCACGGCCACCCCGGCCAGCCCCAGCGCCACCGCGAGCCAGCCGCGGGCCCCGGGCCGCCGCGCGTTGATGACCCAGTCGGCCAGCACCATCCACAACGGGACGGTGGCGACGAGCAGCGCGGTCAGCCCGGACGGCAGCGTCCGCTCCGCGTAGCAGACGCCGCCGTTGCCGAACGCCAGCAGCAGCGTGCCCACGGCCGCCATCCCGGCCCACTGGGCGAGCCGGGGCGGGCCCGCCGCCCGCCGTCGGCGCTGGCCGGCCAGCGCCACAGGGAACAGCACCAGGCCGGCGGTCAGGTACCTGGCCCCCGCCATCGCGAACGGCGGGAGCGTCTGGTCGGCCACCCGGATCGCCAGGTAGGTCGAGCCCCACACCACCCAGACCACGCCCAGCGCCGCCCACCCGGAACGCTGGCCCGGCCGGCCGGGCAGGCGGGCCCGCGGCAGCCGCGGGCGCGGCGGGGACGGGCGGGATCCGGCCCGCGGGCCGGTGGCTGTCGGTGTCACGCTCCCGAGTCTCGGCGGCCCGGCCCGGCCGGGCCAGCGGCAGGAACGACAGTTACCGGTACTTTCCTGCCATACACTTCAGGGCATGCTGTCCTCTGTCGCCGTGCTGGCCTACGAGGGCGTGTCGGCGTTCGGCCTGGGCGTCACCGCCGAGGTCTTCGGCTGCGACCGCAGCGCCGAAGGGCTTCCCCGCTACGACTACGCCGTCACCGCCGCGCAGCCCGGGCTGCTCCGCACCGACGTCGGCATGCCGATCCTGGTCGAGGCCGGCCTGGACCGGCTGGCCGCCGCCGATCTGGCCGTCGTGGTCTGCTGGGACGACATAGCCACCCGCCCGCCGGAGCCGGTCCTGCGGGCCCTGCGGGCGGTGGCCGGCCGGGGCGGCCGGGTGCTCAGCCAGTGCACCGGCGCGTTCGTGCTCGCCGCCGCCGGGCTGCTCGACGGCCGGCGGGCGACCACCCACTGGCAGTACGCGGGCGAGCTCGCCCGCCGCCACCCGGCGATCCAGGTGGACCCCGGAGTGCTCTACGTCGACGAGGGCCAGGTGATCACCAGCGCCGGCACCGCCGCCGGGATCGACGCCTGCCTGCACGTCGTCCGCCTCGAGCACGGCGCGGCGGTCGCCAACCAGCTCGCGCGCCGGATGGTGGTCGCCCCGCACCGCGACGGCGGCCAGGCACAGTTCGTCCCGGTCCTGGTGGACAGCCCCGGCGGCCAGGCCGGGCTGGCCGCGCTGCACGAGTGGGTGCAGCGCCACCTGCACCAGCCGGTCACCGTCGCCGACCTGGCCCGCCGGGTGCACATGTCACCGCGAACCTTCGCCCGCTGGTTCGCCGCGCACACCGGGACCACCCCGCACCAGTGGCTGACCAGCCAGCGGCTCGTCATGGCGCAAGAGCTGCTGGAACGGACCGACCGCGGAATCGAGCAGGTCGCCGCCGGGTGCGGGCTCACGCCGCTGATGCTGCGCCGCCACTTCGCCAGCCGCTGGGGCATCACCCCGCAGGCCTACCGGCGCCGGTTCAGCCAGCTCGCCGGCTAACAATGAGTTCTCCGGCCGGTGTCGATTTCCCCGGCGGCCGTTCGTTTAGCGGGTGACAGAGGAGGAGCCCATGCCGCAGTACCTGCTTTCGATCTACCAGCCCGACGGCGGCACGCCGGAGCCCGGCACGATGAGCCGGATCGCCGCCGACCTGCACCGGCTCAACACCGAACTGCGGGACACCGGCTCGTGGGTGTTCACCGGCGGCCTGCACGACGCCAGCAGCGCCACCGTCGTGCGGGCCGACGGCATGATCACCGACGGCCCGTACGCCGAGGGCAAGGAGCACGTCGGCGGAATCTACGTGATCACCGCGCCCGACCTGGACGCCGCGCTGGCCTGGGGGCGCAAGGCGGCGGCCGCGACCACACTGCCGATCGAGATCCGCCCGTTCCACGACGCGCCGCCGTTCTGACCCGATCGTTGCTGACCCGATGATGGCCGACGAGATCGCCGCGGTCTTCCGCGCCGAGCACGGCCGGGCCGTCGCGGTCCTCGTCCGGGTGCTGGGCGACATCAGCCTGGCCGAAGACGCGGTCGCGGAAGCGTTCGCGGTAGCGCTGGCGCGCTGGCCGGCCGAGGGCAGGCCACCCAGCCCGGCCGGCTGGATCATCACCACCGCACGCAACCGGGCCATCGACCAGCTGCGCCGCGAGTCGGCCGGCACGCACAAGCACGCCGAGGCCGCCGTGCTGCATGCCCCGGCCGAGCCCACCGAGGAGGGCGCCGTGCCCGACGACCGGCTGCGGCTCGTGTTCACCTGCTGCCACCCGGCGCTCGCCCGGCCCGCCCAGGTGGCGCTCACCCTGCGGCTGCTCGGCGGGCTGAGCACGCCGGAGATCGCCCGCGCCTTCCTCGTCCCCGAGGCGACGATGGCCCAGCGGATCGTCCGGGCCAAGGCGAAGATCCGCGACGCACACATCCCGTACCGGGTGCCGCACGAGTCCGACCTGCCCGACCGGCTCGGCGCGGTGCTCGCCGTGCTCTACCTGGTCTTCAACGAGGGATACCTCGCCACGGCGGGCGCCGAGCTGGCCCGGGCCGGCCTGTGCGCCGAGGCGATCCGGCTGGCCCGGCTGCTGGCCGGGCTGATGCCCGACGAACCGGAGGCGGCCGGGCTGCTCGCGCTGATGCTGCTGACCGAGGCGCGGCGGGCCGCCCGCACCGACGCCGCCGGCGCCTTCGTCCGGCTCACCGACCAGGACCGCTCCCGCTGGGACGCCACCCTGGTCGCGGAGGGCCGGTCCATCGTCCGGGCCTGCCTGCGCCGCAACCACCCCGGCCGCTACCAGATCCTGGCCGCCATCAACGCCGTGCACACCGATCCGGTCACCGACTGGACCCAGGTACTCGCGCTCTACGACCAGCTGACCCGGCTCGACCCGGGCCCGGTCGTGACGCTCAACCGGGCCGTCGCGGTGGCCGAGGTGCACGGCCCGGCCGCGGCGCTGCGCCTGGTCGACGGCCTGGACCTGCCCGGCTACCACCTGTTCCACGCCATCCGCGGCGACCTGCTGGCCCAGCTCGGGCGCGTCGCCGACGCCCGGCAGGCGTTCGCGGCCGCCGCCCGGCTCACCCAGAACCAGCGCGAACGCGACTACCTGCTCGCGCGCCGCGGCGAGGGGTAGCGGCCGCGCTGACCGCGGCCAACTCCGACCAGCTGATCCGGTCGCTGCACGACGGCCGGCTCGACCTGGCCGTGCTCGGCCTGGGCCCGGCCGTCCCGGCCGGGCTGGGCCTGCGGGTGATCAGCGAGGAGCCGCTGGTGGCCGCGGTGGCCCCGGGTCATCCGCTGGCGGCCAGGAAGACCATCACGCTGCGCGCGCTGGCCGGCTACCCGCTGATCAGCCTGCCGCCCGGCACCGGCCTGCGCGGCAGCCTGGACGCCGCCTGCGCGGCGGCCGGGCTGACCCCGGCGATCACCCTGGAGGCCGGGGATCCCCGCATCCTGGCCCAGCTGGCCAGCCACGGTCTGGGCGTGGCGGTGCTGCCCGCGTCGACCACCGGTGCGCGCCGCGGCGAGCTGCACGCCGCCACGATCACCCGGCCCGCGCTGTCCGGGCGGATCGCGCTGGCCTGGCCGGCCGGTGGCCCGGCCAACCCGGCCGCCCGCGAGCTGATCCAGCGCACCCGGGCGGCCGGCTAGCGCGGCTCAGCGCGCCCGGGATGCGGTCCGGCTGACCGCGTCCCAGAACGCGCAGTTGTGCTGCGCCGAGATGGCGCCGGCCGGGATGAGCGTGCTGTCCCCGCCCGGCATGAACGACATCACTCCGCGGCTGCCCGCCGTGTAGGGCGTCCACAGCGGCGTGTTGCGTGCGGTCGGCTGGCCGGTGCGGGCGAACCCGGTCCACTGGGCCAGCACCTGGTCCAGCAGCGTCTTCTGGTTCGCGTCCACCGAGGCCGGGGCGTCGTGCACGAGGCGGTTGATGGCGCTGTGGTAGGCGCCGAGCGGCTGCGTCTCCGGCGTATTGGTCGGGGACGCCGGGGAGTCGGCGTCGTCGTCTTCGTAGGCGTACACCGGAATGTGCCTGGCCAGCTGGGAGTCGCCGGCCAGCGCGGGGCAGACGCTGAAGGCATCGGCCATCACCGCGCGGTAGGCGATGAACGGCGCGGGCGAGGGGAACCGCTGCAGCGGGTAGAGCCGCAGCACGGCCTGCGCCAGCGAGCCGAACTGCTGGTGCACCAGCTGCCGGTACTGGGCGGGGGTGTTGGCGACGATCGTGTGGCCGGGGAAGTTGGCGTAGATCCCGCCGTTGAACTCGTCCCGGCCCACCCCGATCATCAGCTGGACCTTGTTGACGCGGCCACGGCTGAACGCTTGCGCCGCCGACATGGGCAGCGTCGTGCCGTTGACGATCGGCCCGATGGCACCGCCGGCGAATGGCTCAAGGAACTGGCCGCCCTTCTCGGCCAGCGTGCTGGCCGGCACCGCGCGCAGGCAGGCCGCGACGTTGCCGGTGTTCCCGCAGCCGACCGCGGCGGCGAACTTCGCCCCCTCCCGCTGGGCCTGCGCCTCGGTCTGCAGCCTGGACTTGCAGTCGGCCGGCCACCAGATCGTGTTGACGTTGAAGTTGTAGAACCCGCTGATGCTGATGCCCCGCTGGAACAGGCCCTTCGCGGTGGGCGAGGCGACCTGGTCGCACACGCTGGCCCCGCCGGCCGACTCACCGAAGATCGTCACGTTGTGCGGGTCGCCGCCGAACCGGGCGATGTTGCTCTGCACCCAGCGCAGCGCGGACTGCTGATCCTGCAGGCCGAAGTCGCCCGAGTGCGGGCCGAGGGCCTTGTCGGCCAGGAAGCCCAGGATGCCCAGCCGGTAACTGGGGAAGACGTAGATAACCGGGCCTGCGTGCACCAGGTTCGCGCCGTTGTCGGTCCGGGCCGTGCCCAGGAACCCGCCACCGTGGATCTCGAACATCACCGGCAGGTTCTGCCCGGGCCGGGCGCCGGCCGGTTTCTGCACCTCCAGGTAGAGGCAGTTCTCGCTGGTCCCGGCGGGCGGCGGCGAGCCGGCCGGGAAACCGGGGGACAGGCATTCGGGCCCGCGCTTCGTGGCTGGGTAGAGGCTCGTCCACGGGTGTGCCGGCTGTGGCGGCCGCCAGCGCAGCGTGCCGAGCGGCGGCGCCGCGTACGGGATGTCGAGGTAGGACGTCTCGCCGCGGGTGGTGCTGCCGCAGACCGGCCCGTCCTTGGTGTGCACGACCGTGCCCGCCGTGCACGGCTTCGGCCCCGCACCGGCCGCCGCGGCCCGGGGCGTGGCCGAGGCGCCGCTGGCCAGCCCGACCGCCAGGCCGGCCGTCGCCGCGGCCACCGCGGCGGACGTCACCGCCCGCGACAGCCGCCTCTTCCCCTGCCTGGACGTGTTGCCTACCCGGCCTCGTGGCATGGTCAGCCTCTCCGTCGACACCCCTTCCATTCACCTAGCTGCCTGCCGGCGCAAATGTCAAGAAGTAACGGCGCTACCGGCGGACCCTGTAACACAGGTGCAGCACCCGGTCGCCCTGGATGACCGTGTGCGGGTCCTCGAGCAGGTGCTGGCCGGCGGCCGATCCGAAATAACGCTTGCCGGATCCGAAGACCACCGGCACGACGTTGTGCATGATCACGATGCCCATCACGCCTCCTTCAGGTTGCTCGCGCGTGCCAGTATGACCAGTGCCCGCCGGGAAACTCACCGCGGCCGGGCGGCGGCCGGCCGCGGGCGCAGCGAGCCGGCCACCGCGAAGGCGGCCAGGAACAGCGCGGCCAGCAGCCACAGCGCGTTGAGCAGGCCGGCCGACTGGGCGAGCACGCCGATGGCGGGCGGCCCGGCGAGGTTGGCGAAGTAGCCGATCGAGGCGACGACGCTGACCCGCGCGGCCGGGTCGGGGCCGCTTTCCGCGGCCGCGGACATGCCGAGCGGGAAGCCCATCGACACGCCGACCGCCCACAGCAGCACGCCGAGCAGGATGATCCAGCGGTTGCCCGCCTCGATGAACAGCAGCACGCCGACGACGCCCAGCGCGGTGGTGACCCGGACGGCCAGCACCCGCCCGAGGCGGTCTACCAGGGGCCCGCCGAAGATCCGGGCGCAGGCCTCGCTGGCGGCGAACGCGGTGAAGAACATCGCGGCGATCGCCGGGGTCTGCCCATGGTCGTTGTGCACAGCCAGGGTGAGCCAGTTGTTCGCCGATCCTTCGCCGAGTTCTACGCCGAGCATGACCAGGCCGATGAGCAGCAGCCGCCAGTCCAGCCAGCCGCGCAGCCACTGGCGCACCCTCGCCCGCCGGTCCTGCGCCTGCTCCCCGGCCAGGTCCGGCCCGCCGCGCGGGATCCCGGTCACCGCGGCGAGCGCGGCCGCCGCGATGCCGGCCGCCTCAGCGATGAACTGAGCCGACGGGGCGACGCCGAGCGCCGCGCATCCGGCGCCGATCCCCGACCCGGCGGCCGCCCCCACCGACCAGGCGCCGTGCAGGAACGGCATCAGGGTGCGCCCGGCGGCCCGCTCGACGGCGGCGCCCTCCACGTTGATCAGCACGTCCAGCGCGCCGATCCCCACCCCGGCGACCAGGAAGCAGGCCGCGAGCAGCGGAACCGACCCGAGCATCAAGGCCGCCCCCATCGCGGCCAGCGCGGCCGCGGTGAGCAGCGCGGCCGCGGCGATGGCCCGGCGGCTGCCCAGCCAGTGCAGCAGCGGCGTCGACGCGAGCAGCCCGAGGATGGCCCCGACGGTGACCCCGGCCAGCAGCAGCCCGATCGTGGCCGTCCCGATGCCGAGGCTGGCCTTGATGGCCGGCAGCCGCGGCCCCCACGCCGAGACCGTGATCCCGCCCAGCGCGAACGCGGCGGCGACCGCCCACCGCCTGCGCGCCAGTCCCTGTCCTGACGACGACACGATCTGCCTCCGCTCGCAAAGCTCCCGGTGCACGGTATACAGAACTCGTGACAGCGCCCGACCAGACCCCCGGCCCGCCCGTCAAGGCCCCAGGTCAGCCCGCACAGGCCCCAGGCCAGTCCGTCAGCGACACGATCGCCGGGGAACTCGGCGTCCGGCGTGGTCAGGTGGCCGCGGCGGTGGACCTGCTGGATGGTGGGGCGACCGTGCCGTTCATCGCCCGCTACCGCAAGGAGATGACCGGCGCGCTGGACGACGCGCAGCTGCGGACGCTCGAGGAGCGGCTGCGGTACCTGCGTGAGCTGGCCGAACGGCGCACCGCGATCCTGGAGTCGATCCGCTCCCAGGGCAAGCTCGACGAGGCGCTGGAAGCGCAGATCATGGCGGCCGGCTCCAAGGCCCGGCTGGAGGACATCTACCTCCCCTACAAGCCGAAGCGCCGGACGAAGGCGCAGATCGCCAGGGAGGCCGGCCTCGAGCCGCTCGCTGACGAACTGCTCACCGCTGCCCTCGACCCGCAGCAGGCCGCCCGCGGCTACCTGGACGAGGCCAGGGGAGTGCCCGACGTGGCCGCCGCGCTGGACGGCGCCCGGGCGATCCTCAGCGAGCGGTTCGCCGAGGACGCCGACCTGATCGGCGTGCTGCGGGAACGGATGTGGTCGCGTGGCCGGCTCGTCTCCCAGGTCCGCGACGGCCAGCAGGAGGCCGGCGCGAAGTTCGCCGACTACTTCGATTTCGCCGAGCCGCTGACCAGGCTGCCGTCGCACCGGATCCTGGCCATGCTGCGCGGCGAGAAGGAGGAGATCCTCAGCCTCGAGCTGGACCCCGCCGAGGTGACCCCGGACGCCGGCGGGCCCGCCGCGCTCAGCGATTACGAGGACCTGATCGCCGCCCATTTCGGCCTCGCCGACCAGGGCCGGCCGGGGGACCGCTGGCTCGCCGAGACCGTGCACTGGGCCTGGCGGACCCGCTTCCTGGTCCGGCTCAGCGTGGATCTGCGGATGCGGCTGTGGCAGCGCGCCGAGCAGGACGCCGTCGGCGTGTTCGCCGCCAACCTGCGCGACCTGCTGCTCGCCGCCCCGGCCGGGACGCGGGCGACGATGGGCCTGGATCCCGGCTTCCGGACCGGGGTGAAGGTCGCGGTGGTGGACGCGACGGGCAAGCCGGTCGCGACGGACACGATCTACCCGCACGAGCTGAAACGGTCCGGGCCGCCGAAGCCCGGCGCGGCCAGGCCCGGCGCGGGGGCGGGCTGGGAGAAGTCGCTCGCCACCCTGGCCCGGCTGGCCGCCGCGCACCGGGTCGAGCTGATCGCCATCGGCAACGGCACCGCGTCCCGGGAGACCGACCGGCTGGCCGCCGCGCTGATCAAGGCGCACCCCGAGCTGAAGCTGACCAAGATCGTAGTCTCCGAGGCGGGCGCGTCGGTGTACTCGGCGTCCGAATACGCCTCCCAGGAACTGCCCGGCATGGACGTGTCGCTGCGCGGCGCGGTGTCCATCGCCCGCCGCCTGCAGGACCCGCTGGCCGAGCTGGTCAAGATCGACCCCAAGTCGATCGGGGTCGGCCAGTACCAGCACGACCTGTCGGGTGTGCAGCTGTCCCGCTCGCTGGACGCGGTCGTCGAGGACTGCGTGAACGCGGTCGGCGTGGACGTGAACACCGCGTCCGCCCCGCTGCTGGCCCGGGTGTCCGGCATCGGCGAGGGGCTGGCTGGCGCGATCGTGGCGCAGCGGGACACCGCCGGGCCGTTCCGCAGCCGCCAGGCGCTGCGCAAGGTGCCCAGGCTCGGCCCCAAGGCGTTCGAGCAGTGCGCCGGATTCCTGCGCATCACCGACGGCGACGACGCGCTGGACGCCTCGGCCGTGCATCCGGAGGCCTACCCGATGGTCCGGCGCATCCTGGCCGCTACCGGAACCAGCATGCCGGGGCTGATCGGGAACACCGCCGTGCTGCGTTCGCTGCGGCCGCGGGAGTTCGCCGACGAGCAGTTCGGCCTGCCCACCGTCAGCGACATCCTCACCGAACTGGAGAAGCCGGGCCGGGATCCGCGGCCCGCCTTCAGCACGGCCTCGTTCGCCGAGGGCGTGGAGACCCTGGCCGACCTGGCGCCCGGCATGATCCTCGAAGGCGTGGTCACCAACGTCGCCGCCTTCGGCGCGTTCGTCGACGTCGGCGTGCACCAGGACGGCCTGGTGCACGTGTCCGCGATGTCGCGGAACTTCGTCTCCGATCCGCGCGAGGTGGTCAGGTCCGGCGACGTGGTGCGGGTGAAGGTGCTCGGCGTGGACGCCGCCCGCAAGCGGATCTCGCTGACGCTGCGCCTCGACGACGAGCCCGGCGGCCAGCCCCGCCCGCCCCGCGAGGCACCAGCCAAGCAGAACCGCAAGCGGGGCGACGTACCGGGCAGCGGCGGACAAGGCGGCGCCATGGCCGACGCGCTGCGCCGCGCCGGTCTGTCCGGCGACCGCCGGTCAAAACCTTAGAGAGAGTCTTGATGAACGGCTGCGCGCCAGCCGATGTGCTCTCATGCTGACCAGCGGGGTGTAACTCGCCGTCGGCCCGCGACATATACCGGGTCGACCACCGATGGGAGGCGAGCCCGTGGCCGAGCGCGGCGCCCTGGAGCACGACCGCTTCAAGGCCATCTATGACGCGCACTACCCGGCCGTGCTGCGGTACGCCGCCCGCCGGGTCGGCGCCGAGGCGGCCCGCGACATCGCGGCGGAAACCTTCCTGACGGCGTGGCGGCGGCTGGACCGCGTGCCGCCCGGGCAGCCGCTGCCGTGGCTCTGCGCGACGGCCCGCAAGTGCCTGGCCGACGAGCTGCGGCGCCTTGTCCGCGCTAGGCATCAGCATCGGCATCGCCGCCATCGTCGGCGTGCTCGGCGTCTCCCCAGTCCTCTGAATCGCTGCCATCTCGGCCGTCTACGTTTACCGCAGCCCGTTCATCCCGAGCGTACAGACCAGTGGTATCGCGCTGACGGCCGCCGGAGCCGGCCGCTGTCTGCCACCGTGGGTGCCAGCATGGCCCACGTCCAGTTCCTCAGCGCGGCTACCGCCCGCTACCCGGCGGTGGTCCTCGGCACCGAGGCGGCCAACCTGCTGGGCATCCGCAACCTGGCCCGCCCCATCTAGGTGTGGATCGGCGGGCACTGTTTCACCGTGACCGGCATCATGAACCACGTGCCGCTGCAGACCACAATGGACAGCATGGCCTTCATCAGCTTCCCATCACCGAGCAGGACTTCGCTTTCGACGGCCACCCGACCGAACTGTAGGTCTGCAGCATCCCAGCCAGGTGGTCGCGGTCAACGCCGTGCTGCCCGCCACCGCCAACCCGGAAAACCCCGCGGCGGTCACCGTCACCGAGCCGGCGACATACTGCAGCCCGAAGCCGTCACCACGGGTGCCTACAACAGCCTCGTCCTGCCCGCCGTCGCCTTGCTCGTCGGCGGGGTTTAACTGTTGCCGAGTTGAATGTGTTTGGATGGCGAACACAGGTTCTAGATAGTATTCTTGGCCACGTGAACGTAACGGAAAGTGACGGACACGCAGCGCATCGGCCTCGCACTCGTGGACCGGTGGTGGCGGCAGGGCAGGCTGACTGGCCGAGCGCGGTCGGCCAGCTGATCCTGGCCTCTCCGGACACTCGTATCGGCCCGTCCCGGCGGGACGCGGCGTACCCGCATGCGCGGGTGCCATCTCATGGCCATGAGGTGGGCCGGGGGCCGGCGGGTGCCCGGGCGGGCGTGCCGGGGGCCGGGGTCGGCCGGGGGGTGGAGGCGGGGTGAGCGGACGGCTGCGGCCGGTCGCTGCCCCGTTCGTGGCGGCCGCCCCGGCGGGGATGCGGGTGCGGGCCCGTCTGCGGGTCGGCGACGCTGATGCGGCGGTGCTGCGGGCGGTGGGCGCGCATCTGGGAGCGCTGGCCGGGCGGGATCTGCGGGCCCGCAGCGCCGAAGGCCGTCTGGACGCGCGCGGCCGGGCGGTGTCGCGGCAGGAGCGCAAGCAGCGGCTCACCGCCGGGTCATCGTCGCGGTGGGCCGGGGCGATCACCCGCACCACTGAAGATCAGGTGCGGCTGGCAGGACGAAACCTCGCCCGGGAGCAGGTGAGCTTGCGGGCCCGCATCGGCCGGATCGAGGCCCGGCTCGCCGTGCCCGTCGGCGGGCGCAAGGGACGTGTGCGCGGCTACGCGACGCAGGCCGAGCGGTATGCCAAGCAGCAGCGGCTGCAGCACCTGCGGTCCCGGCTGGCCAGGGCCGAGCGGCAGCTGGATGCCGGGCGGGTGCGCGTGTGCCGCGGGGGGCGGAGGCTCGCGCGCGCCCGCCCTCACCTCGCCGCCGCGGGCCTGACAGCCGGGCAGTGGCGGGACCGGTGGGACGCGGGCAGGCTGTTCCTGACCGCGGACGGAGAGAAGGACAAGCACCTCGGAAACGAGACCATCAGGTGGGATCCCCACGAGCAGTGGCTGGAGATCAAGCTGCCGGGCCCACTGGCGAACCTGGCCAACCGGCCGCACGGCCGGTACCGGCTGTCCTGCCCGGTCACGTTCTCCTATCGGGGCTGCCAGGCCGCGGCCCAGACCACGTCCGGGGCGATCCGGTACGACATCACCTTCGACCCGGCGAAGAGCCGCTGGTACCTGGACGCCTCCTGGACCACATCACCGGCTCCTGCCCCGTCCCTGCAGGAGCTACGGCGGGCGCCGGTGCTGGCCGTGGATCTGAACGATGGTCACCTGGCCGGGTGGGTCATCACCCCGGACGGCAACA
>DASYAV010000138.1:0-7547 GCA_036501145.1 Streptosporangiaceae bacterium
CCCGCGTCTCCATCGCCGGCCGCCTGGTCGCGGACCTGCTGGTCACCGCGGGCGTCAACCGGGTGCTGGCCATGACCCTGCACGCCCCGCAGGTCCACGGGTTCTTCTCGGTGCCCGTCGACCACCTGCACGCGCTGCGCGAGCTTGCCGGGCACTTCCGCGGCCGTGACCTGTCGAACACCACCGTGGTCTCACCGGACCTGGGCTACGCCAAGAGCGCCGCGGCGTTCGCCCGGCGGCTCGGCGTGCCGGTCGCGGCGGGCGCCAAGCAGCGGTTCAGCGACGACAGCGTCTCGATCAGCGCGATCATCGGTGAGGTGGCCGGCCGGGACGTCATCGTCCTGGACGACGAGATCGCCCGGGGCACGACGCTGACCGAGCTGCTGGCCCGGCTGCGCGAGCAGGAGGTGCGGTCGATCAGCGTCGCGTGCACCCACGGGATCTTCGCCGACGGCGCGGTCGAGAAGCTCGCCGCCCAGCCCGACGTCCAGGAGATCGTCTGCACCAACACCGTGCCGATCCCGGACTACAAGCGCGACCCGAAGCTGCACATCATCTCGGTCGCGCCGGCCCTGGCCGAGGCGATCCGCCGGATCCACGACGGCGAGTCGGTCAGCGCCCTGTTCGACGCGGTACCTCCCGGCTGAGCCGCCCGCTGCCGGATCAGTGCCCCGTGGCGTAGCCGCGGGTGACCGTCTCGGTGACCGACCCGCCTGCCGCGTCGGTGGCGCTGACCCGCAGGGTCACGTAGCAGCCGCTGGGCTCGCTGAAGTGCAGGCCGAACTGTCCTGGCCCGAGCGGGCTGACCCTGGCCCGCTGCCAGGTCCGGCCGCCGTCGCAGGACGCCCAGGCCTTCGCGCCGGTGACCGGGGCCGCCCTGGCCACCTGGAGGTGGCCGGCGGTCAGGTCGACAAGCTGGCGCCCGGGCGGTGCGGAGCCGTTCAGTGCCAGCCGGTGCACCTGGTAGTCCAGGGTCATCATCGGCTGGACGCTGCACCGGCGGACCGCCCTTCGGTGCCGGAACGCGCAGTACCAGCCCGCCGGGACGGTGGCGCCCGGCCGCCTGCCCGACCGCCAGGTCCATACCGTGTGGCTGTGCGTTGACAGCAGGTAGGACCGGCCGGCCCGGGTGGCGTCGAGGGTGAACCTGACCACCGACGGGCTGCCGCTCAGGGTCACAGGCGGGATGCCGTTGTAGGCGCTGCCGTGCTCGATCCGGGTGCCGTTCTGGTCGATCTGGTAGGTCTCGGTGACCTTGGTCCCCGGCGCCGACCCGGCGCTCAGGTGGCCGGGCACGTTGTCGCTGAACGGGTGGACGGTCAGCGTCAGCTTGTTGCCCATCCTGATCGCGGACGGCCTGACGGGCAGAATGGCGCCTCCGCCGCCGGGTGCGAGGTAGTCCGGCTGCGGGTGCAGCGGGTACCTGTTCCAGTCCACCGTCTGGTGCTCGCCCGCGCGCAGGGCCCGGTACGTGTCGTCGGTCTGGCCGCCGACCGGGGGCTCGGTTGCCGGCAGGAACGCGTTGTAGCCGGGCGACCAGTACAGCCTGGGCGCCGTGGAGAAGTACTGCGTCTGGGTTCCGGGCAGGGCCAGTGGGCTGAGCCAGTTGGCCATGAGCCCCTCGCCGGGGAACGCGCCCGAGTTGAGCCAGGCTCCCGTCGATCTGACGTCCTGGTAGTACCGGTCGGTGATCACCGCGAGGTTCGCTGTCCTGACCACGTAGTGCTGCGGCGGGATGATGCCCGGTGGGTCTGCGTACATAAGGTTGTATCCGTACCGGATGTCGCCGGAGGTTACCGGCGCGGCCAGTTGCTCGGTGGCGAAGGCGTGCAGCCTGCCCACGGCCGGCTTGCGGCTGACCGGGCTGACCCAGATCCGGCCCGGCACGTTGAACCACTGGATGTCCACCGCCGAGCCGCGCCGGTCGGTGAGGATGGCGTCGATCCGCACGGCCACCGGATCGGCCGGCCGCGGGGTTGTGATGGTGAGCTGGCTGGTGGCGGCGCGGGCCGTGGTGTGCACCGTGGTGTTGTGCCGCACCTGTATCTGCGGCAGGAAATCCAGGTGGGTCAGGCCGCCGATGGCCTTGGCGAAGCCGTCGAACTCGCCGGTCACCCAGTAGGTTCCCGCCGGCACCCGGAACGTGGCCACGCCGTCGTGGAAGGGCGCGGAGATATTCCGCAGGCCAGCCACGTTGCTCGCATCGGTCACCCACGCCCAGCCGTTGCGGGCCGGGCTCCCGTCCGGGCTGGTGCCGGTCACCGCGAGCGTGTACACCCGGGCATCAGGCTGGATACGCGGCGCATCCGCGCGCAGATGCATGCTGACCCGGGCACCGTGGCGGGCCGTGCCCAGCCGGTAATGGCGGGATGTGCCGACCCGGGACGCGGTCACCCGCATGCCGCGGGCGGGCAGCGGCCGGGCGCTGCCCGGGGCCGCGCCGGTGAGCGTGGCCACGGCGGCCACCGCGGCACCCACGATCATCAGGGAACTGGGCCGGCACACGCGCATGCTCATCGTTCTCCTTCGCTGGCGGGGTTCAACGGGAAGAGCGCAGGTTGGACAGGACCACCTCGGACCCGTCCCCGGTGACGCCGGAGACCAGCGCGACGCAGCCAGCCGACACCGGGCAGCTCATGTAGGACACCCCGCGCCGCGGCACAGCGGGCGCCGCCGGGACCGGCGCCCAGGTCCGCCCGCCATCCCTGGTCGCCTCGAGGGCGCCGGACCCGGTGGCGACGAAACAGTCCCGGGCACTGGCACAGCCGAGCGCGGAACCCTGCTGGTCCCAGCTCCTGGGGAAACGCCGGACTCTGATCCGGGCCGGGCCGCTGCCGCTGGCGTGCACCCAGGCCAGGTAGCCGTCGTTGGAACCGACCAGGCAGTCCCGCCCGTCGCCGCAGGACACCATGTACTGTTGCATGTTCACCATCGAGGAACTGCGCGACACGGTCCAGGAGCGGCCGCCGTCGGCCGAGGTCACCGCGGCGACCCCGGGGTCTTGCACGGTACCGGTGACCAGCGCGGCGATGCAGGTGCCGCCGCGATCACAGCGCAGGCCGCCGATGATGTCGTACCGGCCCAGCGCGGGCGCGTGGCCTTCGGCCCAGGACGCACCGCCATCGTGGGAGTACGCGAACGCCTGGCGGTTGCCGCTTAGCTGGACGGCGGCGACGCAGTCCCGGGTGGTCGGGCAGGAGACCAGGCTGACATTCCGCAGCGCCGGCATCCGCACCGGCTTCGCCGCGTAGTGGGCGAAGCCGTCGGTGGTCTTCAGCAGGCTGGTCCCATACGGGGTGAAGCAGGTCAGCGACCGGGGACAGGACAGCGCCGCGGTGAACTCGTAAGGCGCCGTGCCCTCGGCTGGCAGCGGTTCACCTGACGTCCAGCTGACCCCGCCGTTCACCGAACGGGCGATATCGTCAGGCCCACCCTGCGCCGCCGAGCCAAGGACGTAGCAAACTGCCCCGCTCACGCAGGTCAGGAAGTTGTCGTTGACACCGGCCACACCGACGGACCGCAGCGCCGCTGGTCCGGCCACGACCCGCATCGCGGTCAGCCCGGTCCCTGCCGGGCGGCCCGGCACGGACGACGGTTCGCCCGCGCGCGGCGGCCGGCTGGCCGCGCCGGTCCTGCCGCCAGGCCCGGCGGCAGACCGCGAGCCGCCGGTGAGCTGGAACACCCCGGCCACCAGCAGCGCTGCGGCCACGGCGGCGGCCACCGCCACCCAGCGCCGCGGCGGCCGGGGGCAGCTGGCCACTTCCCGCCAGGCCCGGCCGGGCCGGCGGACGGCCGCCGGCGGACTCGCGGCCGCGGCCACCGCCTCGGCGATCCGGTCGCCGGTCTCGTCGGCGGGCCAGTCGATCGGGGTCAGCCCGGACAACTCCGTGATCAGTGCTTCCTCAGGACCGGGCCGGGTGGCTGCGGTGACCGGGGCACCGGCCGTTCCGCGAGCGGCCCGGCGGGCGACGACCCGGTCGATCAGCTCGTCGGTGCGCCGGGCCTCACCCGTGCCGTTCAGATCGGTCACGGTCAGTCCCTTCCCGGGTCCGCGGTCAGCACGCCGAGCGGCTCACCCGGCCGTTCACCGGCCTGTTCGGCCAGGACGGCGCGCAGCGCGGCGAGTGCGCGCACGCTGAGCTGGCGGACGGCGGCCGCGCTGCGGCCGGTCATGGCGCCCACCTCGGTGGCGGTCCGGCCTTCGAGTATCCGCAGCCGCAGCACCGTCCGGTGGTCAGGAGCGATGCGGTCCAGCGCGCGCAGCAGTGCGGCCCGCCGGTCGCTGGCCACGGCTAGCCCATCGGGGCCGGGCCCCGGTGCCGGCCGGTCGGGGATGCTGGCCACCGGAACCACCCGGGCCGGTCCCGCGCGCCACCGGTCACGGGCCAGGTTGGCCGAGATGCGCAGCAGGTAGGCGAGGTAGGGCAGGCCCCGGTCGGTGTACCTGGGCAGGGCCCGCAGGGCCCGCAGGAACACCTCCTGGGTCAGGTCCTCGGCCTCGCCGGAATCGCTGGTGTACCTGGCCAGCGACCGGTAGACCGGGCGCCAGTAGCGCCGGCACAACGTCTCGAGCGCCTGCTGATCACCCGATCTGGCCCGCCGGAGCAGCAGGGCATCCCCTGGTTCCGCTGGAAGCGGTCCGTTCAGCAAGACGCCCGCCTCCGATCACCGGCCCATCCGGACGCTTAAGGAAACGATCCGGCGTCCCGGGTGTGACGCGGCCCCGGCTGCGGAGCGGCTGCGGCAGCCCGCCGGTCAGCCCGGGCCGGGCTCACCGGCCGCCTGAGCGGCACCGGCCGTCTCGGCGATCCAGGCCAGCACCAGCGCCCACTCCCGCCACGCATCGTACCGGCCGCTGCGGCCGCCGTGCCCGGCCTCCATCCGGGTGCGCAGCAGGAACGGGCCGCCCTTGCCGGCCGCGCGCAGCTGGGCCACCCACTTGGCCGGCTCGTGGTACAGCACCCGGGTGTCGTTCAGCCCGGTGGTGACGAGGATCGGCGGGTACTCCTGGCTGGCCACGTTCTCGTACGGGGAGTAGGACTTCATGTAGGCGTAGACCTGCGGGTCGTGCAGCGGGTCGCCCCACTCCTCCCATTCGGTCACGGTGAGCGGCAGCGTCGGGTCGAGCATGGAGTTCAGCGGGTCCACGAACGGCACCTCGGCGACGATGCCGGCGAAGCCGCCCGGCGCGAGGTTGGCCACCGCACCCATCAGCAGCCCGCCGGCCGAGCCGCCCCGGGCGATCAGCCGGGACGGCGACGTCCAGCCCTGGCTGACCAGGTGCCTGGCGCACGCCACGAAGTCGGTGAACGTGTTCTTCTTGTGCAGCAGCTTGCCGTCCTCGTACCAGTGCCTGCCCATCTCCCCGCCGCCCCGGACGTGCGCGATCGCCCAGATGAAGCCGCGGTCCAGCAGCGACAGCATGAGCACGGAGAAGAACGGGTCGGTCGATGCCTCGTAGCTGCCGTAGCCGTACAGCAGGCAGGGTGCGCTGCCGTCGCGGGGGGTGCCTGCCCGGTACACCAGGGAGATCGGCACCCGGGTGCCGTCGGTGGCCACCGCCCACTCCCGGGCCTGCGTGTACTGCGCCGGGTCGTAGGCCCGGCCGTCCGGCGCCGGCAGCACGGCCCGCCGCTTGAGCAGCGTCAGCTCCCCGGTCGCCACGTCGCAGTCGTACACCGAGTCGGGCGTCACCATCGAGGTGTAGCCGAGCCGGAACCGGGTCGAGTGGTACTCCGGGTTCGCGCCCGGATGCACCGTGTAGACCGGCTCGGGGAACTCGATCTCCCGGGGCGGCTCGCCGGCCGGGTGCACGGCCAGGCCGGTCAGCCCGCCGCGGCGGAAGCTGAGCACGAAGTGGCCGGCGAACGCGCTCACACCGAGCAACCGGGTGTCCGCGCGGTGCGCCACCAGCGGCGTCCACACCCCCGGGTCGGCGGCCGGCGCAGTGGCCAGCTCGAAGTTCTCGCACCTGTGGTTGTGCAGGATGAGCAGCCGGCCATCACCGCCGTCGCCGGGCTGGTGGTCCACGTCGTACTCCACGCCCTGGCGGCGGGCGGCGACCAGCCGCAGCGGGCCGGCCGGCTCGGCCGCGTCGAGCAGCCACGCCTCACTGGTCACCGCGCTGGACACCATGACCACCAGGTAGTCCTGGCTGCGGGTGAGCCAGACACCGACCCGGAACCGCTCGTCGGCCTCCTCGTAGACCAGCACGTCGTCGCTGGCCGGGGTGCCGAGCGTGTGCCGCCACAGCCGGCACGGCCGCCACGCCTCGTCCGCGGTGATGTAGAACAGCGCCGATCCGTCCCGTGACCAGGCGCAGCCGTAGTGCGTGTCGGGGATCTCGTCGCCGAGCAGCGCGCCGGTGGTCAGGTCCTTGACCCGCAGGGTGAACCGCTCGTTCCCGGCGAAGTCGGTCGAATAGCCGAGCAGCCCGCCGTCCGGGCTGACGCTGAACGCGCCGAGCGCGAAGAAATCGTGCCCGGCCGCCACCTCGTTGCCGTCCAGCAGCACCTGCTCACCGGCCAGCGGCTCGCCCGGTTCCGGCAGCGGCGGCGTCAGCTCGCTGGGCGCGGCGGCCCGGCGGCAGTGGATCTGATACTGCTGCCCCTGCACCGTCCGGCTGTAGTACCACCAGGCGTCCCGGCGCACCGGCACCGACAGGTCAGTCTCCTGGGTGCGGGCCTTGATCTCCCCGAAGACCGTCTCGCGCAGCGCGGCCTGGCCCTCGAGCTCAGCGTCGGTGAAGGCATTCTCCGCCTTGAGGTAGCTGAGCACCTCCGGGTCGTCCTTGTCGGCCAGCCACGCGTACTCGTCGGTGAAGGTGTCGCCGTGATAGCTGCGGACGGCCGGGATACGGCGCGCCACCGGCGGGGGAGTCGTCGTCATGGCGCCGATCCTACTGGCGCCCCGGACGGCGCTCCCTCGGGTTAACCCCCCGCCATGACGGGCGGTAGCTCCATGTCTTCCGGCGCGCCGGATCCCTAGCGTGAACAGGGCCGCGCAGGAATCCGCCTGCCGCCGAGGAGGTCGCAATGATCGAGGTCACAGGGCTGACCAAACGGTACGGGCAGACCGTCGCCGTGGACGGCCTGAGCTTTGCTGTCCGGCCAGGGACCGTGACGGGCTTTCTCGGCCCTAACGGCTCGGGCAAGTCCACCACGATGCGCATGATCATGGGGCTGGACCGGCCCGACAGTGGCCGGGCCAGGATTGGCGGCCGCCGGTACGCCGAGCTGCGCTGGCCGCTGCGTGAGGTCGGGGCGCTGCTGGAGGCCAGGGGATTCCACCCGGGCCGGCCGGCCCGCGCCCACCTGGCCGCGCTGGCGGCCAGCAACGGCATCCCGGCGGCCCGGGTGGACACGGTGCTGGCCCAGACCGGGCTGAGCAGCGTCGCGGGCCGACGCCCTGGGAAGTTCTCCCTCGGCATGGGCCAGCGGCTCGGCATCGCCACCGCGCTGCTCGGCGACCCGCAGGTGCTGCTGCTCGACGAGCCGGTCAACGGCCTGGACCCGGAGGGCATCCGCTGGATCCGCAACCTGCTGAAG
>DASYAV010000139.1:0-10088 GCA_036501145.1 Streptosporangiaceae bacterium
CGGGGATGCTGGGGGAGTCGGTGGGCGGGTTGGTGGGCAGCAGCATCGGTGGCCGTGGGTTCTGGCTGAAGTCGAAGTCGGCGGCCAGGCTGCCCAGGATCGGCTCGTTCTCCCGCACGTCTGGCCTTCGGTCGGGGCGCCCGTCGGTTGCCGGGTTCACCCGGTCGCTGCCCAGGAAGTCGTCTTCGATGAACTTCAGGTAGGCGTCGCTGCTCAGCGTCTGGTGGTCGACGTACCCGGTACGCGCGTAGGGCGAAATGGTGATCGCGGGGACCCGCAGGCCGTAGCCGTTCTGGTCGACCTTGGGCGGCACCACGTTGTCGTAAAAGCCTCCCCAGTCGTCCCAGCCCAGGAAGATGGCGGTGGAGGCCCAGTCGGGGCTTTTCATGGCGGCGTTGATGAGCGCGGTGACGTAGGCCTGGCCCTGGTGCACACCGCCGGGCCAGTGCTCGCTGTCCGGGCCGGAGGGTGTGACCCAGCTGACCGACGGCAGCGTGCCGGCCTTGGCCGCGGCGAAGTAACGCGACAGATCCTGGATATTGCCCAGCTGGTGGTCTTCCTGCACGTCGCCGAACAGCGGCAGCGGATTCCACATGCCCGGCGTGCTGGCCTTCTGCTTGACCGCGGGGCAGGACATGTCCGAGTCGTCGTCGCAGTCGGGCTGGGTACCGCTCTGCACGTAGTAGGCCCAGCTGACGTGGTGGGCGTGCAGCAGCCAGGTGATGTCGGTCCAGGCCAGGTCGATGGTGGTCGTGCCGGTTGTCAGTTCCTTGTCCACCGCGTCGTCGAACGTGTCGATGGTGTAGGGCGAGATGTTGTTCTGGCAGCTCATCGGCGAGCGGTTCTGGCACCTGGCCGACCAGCCAGAGACCAGGTAGAGGTGGTCGGGAAGCGACCACGACCTGACCGGTTCGAACATGTGGTCATCGAGGGCGAAGTGTCTGGCATAGGACCAGTAGTTGGGGATTTCGGCTGCGGTGTGGTAGCCCATCACGTCAGGGCCCGTGGCCCGGCAGGCGGGGGCAGGGTGGGCGTGGCATTGTGACTGGCGCTGCCGGATGAACCCGTCCATCTTTCCGCCGTCCACGTCGGCGGTGGCGTCCGCCGTGTTGTGCGGACCGCCGGTGTTGCTGTCGGCTTTGATGTGGAACGGCCGCTGGCAGCCGCCTCCCGGTTCAGGCACGCACACCGTCGGTTTCCCGTTGCGCATCGGGATCCCGTCCGCGCCAGGGAAGGTCCCGAAGTAGGTGTCGAACGACCGGTTCTCCTGCATCACGATGATCACGTGCTTGATCTTGTGGATGCCGGCCGGGACCCGGTCGATGCTGGACGGCCCCGCGCTGGCCCGCGGGGCCGGCCCCGGCGGCGAACTGCAGGCGGCCAGCAGCCCGGCCACCAGGACCACGGCACCGGTCAGTGACGCGGCCTTCCGGCCGGCCGGCACAAGATGCATCTCCGTATGCTCCGTTCAGCACCGGCGGGGGGTCGCCGGGACGCCGAATGAACCGTAGCAGCGTGCTGTGGCAGGATCGGCTGGTGACCGCTCAGCAGCCGACTATCGTCGCCACCAGCATCGGGTTCCACGGCATGAAGCTGGGTGACTGGGACTGGCGGCTGGGGCCGCTGTACCGCTATGCGGCCGATCTCGCGCAGGCCGGGCCCGCGCCGAAGGTGTGCATCATCGCGACCGCGCTCGGCGACCACCCCGGCTGGCTGACCGCGATATACGCGGCATTCGGGCGGGCCGGGTACCGGGCCAGCCATCTGGCCCTGTACCCGCAGCCCAGCACGTCCGACGTGCGTGGGCTGCTGCTCGGCCAGGACCTGATCTGGGTGGCCGGCGGCAGCCTGGCGAACCTGCTCGCCGTCTGGCAGGTGCACGACCTGGCGCCGGTACTGCGGGAATGCTGGCAGTCCGGCGTCGTGCTCAGTGGCGTGTCGGCCGGGGCGGTCTGCTGGTTCACCGGCGGCACCACCGATTCCTTCGGCCTGCCGCTGCGCGAAGTCCGCAACGGCCTGGGCTTCCTGCCCTACTCCCATAGCGCGCATCACGACGCCGAAGAGCAGCGCCGCCCGGCGATCACCAAGCTCATCGCCCAGCAGCGCCTTCCCGAGTGCTACGCCACCGACAACGGCACCGCGGTGACCTTCTTCGGGACGACGTTCCACGAGGCGGTCGGTGACACTCCCGGCGCCCGGGCCTGGCACCTGACCCGCAACGACGACGGCACCGTGCACGAGGAGCCACTGCCCACGCGCCTGCTCCCCGGCCGGTAGCCAGCGGCGGTCACTGGCCCGCGGGCAGCTCGCTCAGGTTCAGCCCGTGGCGCCGGAAGCCCCAGCGGTGCCGGCCGGGACCCGGGTGGGCGCGTGCGGCCAAGTACCGGGTGTAAGGAGCGAGCCAGTCCGGAGGGACAACGCGTTGATGCCGGTGGGCGAGGACGAACATGCAGGCACAAGATCTGCGGCCGGAGGCACCGCGGCGTTGGCCGATGAGGCGCTGATCGAGGCGTCGGTGGCCGAGCCTGGGCGGTTTGGCGAGGTGTTCGACCGGCACGCCGACGAGATCTACCGGTATGTGGCGCGGCGGCTTGGCACCGGTGTAGCGGCCGATCTGGTTGCCGAGGTGTTCTTGATCGCGTTCCGCAACCGGGGATCGTTCGACCCCGGGCGGGCTCAGGTGCGGTCCTGGCTGTACGGCATCGCGGGGAATGTGATCCGCGGGTACCAGCGGGCCGAGACCCGGCGGCTGCGGGCGCTGGCCCGGACCGCGGGGCCGGGCGTGCTGGACGGGCCGGGCGGTGACCGGTTCGAGGACCGGGCGGTCGAGCGGGTTAGCGCGGAGCGGCTGCGGCCGGCACTGGCTCGCGCCCTCGGCACGCTGTCAGCCGCCGAACGCGACCTGTTCTTGCTGGTGGCCTGGGCTGACCTGTCGTATGACCAGGCCGCGCAGGCGCTCGGCATCCCATCTGGCACGGCCCGGTCCCGGCTCGCCCGGCTGCGGGCCAAGCTGCGGAAGTCCCTGGACATCGAAGGAGAGTCACCGTGAGGCCAGCGCTGCCCGAGGAGATCCAGACGTTCCGCGATGGGCGTCCCGAGGTCGGTGAATATCCGGCCGCGGCCAGGGCCAGGGCCCGGGCCCGGCTGGCTGAGGCGGCCGCCAGGCCGGCCGTGGGTCACCGTCCGGGGGTGGTCAGCCGACGGGGGAGCCGGACGGGGGGCCGGCCGTGGCTGGGTCTGGGGCTGGCGGGTGGCGTGGCCGCGGGGGTGGCCGTCGCGGTCGCGCTGGCCGTGCTGCCGGGTCAGGCCCCAGTGCGGGGACCCAGCAGGGCCGCCCGCGCGTCCGCGGCCGAGGTGCTGACGCTGGCGGCCACGACGGCGGCCAGGCAGCCCTCCCCGGCCATCCCGGCCGCCAGGCAGTACGCCTACATCAAGCAGATCTACAACAAGGGCGGCACCGGCCGGGCCTGCAACACCGTGCACGCGCTGGAGTGGATGGCCCCCGACGGCTCGGGTCGTGCGACGCAGTCCTCCACCGCGGGGAGCTGCGGCCCCCCGATCAGCTCGGCCTGGCGGGCGGGAGCGATTCCGCGCGGCACCTCGCCGGACGCCTGGCCGGTCAACCTGTACGCGTGGCGGGGCCTGCCGGTCAGCCCGGGCGCGCTCGAACGGGCCATAGTGCGTCGCTACGAGCATGGCCGCCCCCTCACCAGCGCCACCTTCGTATACGCCGGCGAGCTGCTGGAACTTGATGCACCGCCCGCGACCAGGTCGGCGCTGTTCCAGGTGATGAAGCTGTTGCCCGGTGTCCAGAACCTCGGGCCGGCCACCGACCGGCTGGGCCGGCCCGGCATCGCGGTCGGCCTGGACACCGGCGGCGTGCGCAGCGAGCTGATCTTCAACCAGGCCACGACCAGTGCCCTGGAGTACGAACAGGTAGCCGTATCGCCCAGGCAGAACGGCAACAACTTCGACGCACCGGGGACGCTGTTCGGCTACTCCGTCTACGTGAGCACCGGCGTGACGAACAGGGAGCGGTCATCTTGAGCCCGGGCCGCCGGCCGGACGATCACGTCAGGGGGCGACCACAACCTGACCGGAGCGGACCACCGTACGAGGGCGGTTGTCGTCCCAGAGCGCAGCGGGGTCCGTCAGCGCGTCGCCGTCCAGGATGAGCAGGTCGCCGACCGCACCGGGCACAAGGCGTCCAAGGTCATCGCGCTGAATCAGGTCGGCGTTGGTCACCGTCGCGCACCTGATCGTCTCGAGAACGCCGAGCACCTCCGACTGCAGCCGCAGGCCGCCGAGTTGTTCGTCCTCCAGCTCACCCATCAGGTCCGAGCCGAAGCCGATCCGGACGCCGGCCTCCCGGGCCAGGGCGACAGCCCGCTGGCCCGAGTCCAGCACCTCGTTGTTCTTGCGCACCGAGACAGGTGGCAGCCCGAGCCCGGTCGCCCGCCGGGACATCGCGTCGTACGCGATCAGCGTGGGCACCAGGAAGGCGCCGTGCTCGGCCATGATCGTCACGGTCTCGGCGTCGATCAGATTCCCGTGCTCGATGCTCCGTACGCCGTTGATCACCGAATGCTGCACGGCTTCGGCGGAGTAGGAGTGGGCGATCACATAGCTGTGGCGGCGCCGGGCCTCGTCGACCACCGCACGGATCTCCTCCGCCGAGTACTGCGGGATCGCGATCGGATCAGACGGCGAGATCACGCCGCCTGAGGTCATGATCTTGATCGCGTGCGCGCCCTGGCGGAACCGGTCCCTGCTGGCGCGGCGGAGGTCGTCGACGCCGTCGACGATGTGCGCGTCATGGACACATGCACTGCTCTCCGGCGGCCGGGGATCGCCGTGCCCTCCGGTCTGGCTCATCGGCGCGCCGGTGTACAGATAGCGGGGCGCGAGGAAGAGGCCCTCGCTCGCGGCCCGGGCGAAGGCGGGATCGCCGCCCGCCGGATCCCGGACCGTGGTGAAGCCCCGGCGCAGCGCCGCCGTCAGCCGGCGCGCGCCCATCAGCCCCACGTACGTCATCGGGATTCCGCCGCTGCCGGTCAGATAGGTCGCGAAGGCGTGGCAGTGCGCATCGATCAGGCCGGGCAGAACCGATGCGCCCCGCGCGTCGATCACATGATCGCCGGCGGTGACATCGGGCCCGATCCCGACGATCCGGCCGGCCTCGATCCGGACCGAACCGCCGACGGGCTCGTCGGCGATGCCATCGAGGATCTGAGCGTTGATCACCGTCAGATCGGCGTCGGTGACCGGGGTCGATCCGTTGCGGGCGTTGATCAGGGGTGGCATCAGTCAGACAGTCCCTAAACGCTCATTGTGGGCCAGTGCCATATGACATTACACTGCTCGGGCGAAGCAGCGAGGAGGCGCCATCTACACCGACGAGGACTACGCCCGGGCCGAGACGTTCACGCCATGGCGGATGGAGAGCCGGCTGCCTGGCGTTGCCGGCCCGGTGGAGTGGCTGCCGGATTCGTCACGGTTCTGGTTCCGCCTCGGCACCACCGGGGGATGGCGATTCCAGATCGGCGGGCAGCCGGGCGGATCGTCCCGGGATGCCTTCGATCATGATCAGCTGGCTGCCGCGCTGGCGGCGGCCACCGAGCGTAAGGTTCCGCCCGAACGGCTCGAGCTCAGCAAGCTCAGCTGGCGCGGAACCGTGCGGATCGAGTTCGACTTCGCCGACGACCGGTGGTGCTGGGACGGCCAGGACTGCCACCGGCTGACCGGCGACGAGAGGTACGGCGTGCGGTCTCCGGACGGTGACCGGCTGGCCTTCTCCCGTGATCACGATCTTTGGGTTCGTGACCTGGTGACCGGTGCGGAACGGCGGCTGACCGACGGCGGCCGGGCCGATTCCTTCTACGGCCGGGTCGTGCCGTCACCGCTGCGCAGCGCAGGGCTCCCGGGCGCCGGGCAGCCGTGGCGCGAAACCGCCGTATTGTGGTCGCCTGACGGACGCCGGCTGCTGACCCACCGGATCGACACCGCCGGCGCCGGGAAGATCACGATGAGCCTGTCGGCTCCGTTGTCGGGTGCGGTGCGGCCGGAGGCCGTGGAGTACCTCTACCCGCTGCCCGGCGACGAGGTGCTCCCGGCCGCGTCGCTGCTGATCATCGATCTCGGCAGCGGGCGGATCACGCCGGTGGACATCCCGCCGCTGGAGATGTACTACTACGGGACTCCGATCCCGGCCGCCGGCGCGGCGTCCCGCAGCATGTGGTGGCGCGCGGACGGAGAGTCGCTCTACCTGGTGCGCCGGTTCCGCGGTCACCGCCGGGTTGTGCTGTACGAGGTGGCTGCCGACGGGACGAGCCGGGCCGTGGTCGATGAATCGGCCGCGACGCCGATCGACACCAACCTCTCCACATCCGGCCCGGTCAATCACCGGACGATCGACGGCCAGGACCTGACCGTCTGGTACTCCCAGCGCGATGGCTGGGGACATCTGTATCTCTACCGGACGTCCACCGGGGAGCTGATCCGCCGGCTCACCAGCGGCGAATGGGCGGTAGCCGACGTCTGCCATGCGGACGCCGCATCCGTCTACTTCACCGCCGTCGGCCGGGATCCGGACGACGATCCATATCTGCGGCGGCTGTACCGGATCCGTCTCGGCGAACCGGGAGCCCAGCCGGAGCTGCTGACCAGGCAGGACGGCAGCCACCAGATCAGTTTCGCGCCCGATGGCAGCCGCTTCCTGACCACCTGGTCGATGATCGGCTCAGCGCCCGTGACCCAGCTGTGCCAGCCGGCCGGAGAAGTGACCGGCACGATCGCCACGGCTGATCTCAGCGACCTGGTCGACTCCGGATGGACGTATCCGGAACGGTTCGCCGCGCCGGCCCGGGACGGCCAGACCAAGGTCTATGGCGTCATCCTCCGGCCCAGCACCTTCGATCCGGCGATCAGCTATCCGGTGATCGACTCGATCTACGGCGGCCCGCAGATGAATCAGGCACCCGTCGCCATGACCGAGGCGGCTACCGCCGCTCACCGGCTCTGGCAGGCGCAGGCCATCGCCGAGCTCGGATTCGTCGTCGTGATGATCGACGGTCTCGGTATGCCCTACCGGTCGCGCGAGTTCCGTGATGTGTCCTATCGCAACCTCGCCGACGCCGGTCTGCCCGACCACATCAGCGCCCTGAGATCACTCGCGGGCCGCTACCCCTACCTCGATCTCGACCGGGTGGGCATCTTCGGCCATTCGGCAGGCGGGTACGCCTCCGCGCAGGCGATCCTGGCCCACCCGGACTTCTACAAGGTCTGTGTCTCCTCCGCGGGCAACCATGATCATCGCCTCGACAAGGCATCCTGGATCGAGCGCTACCAGGGCTGGCCGGTCGGCGACCACTACGTCGAGCAGGCGAACCGGGCCATCGCGGGCCGGCTGGAGGGCAAGCTGCTGCTGATTCACGGTGAGGCCGACGAGAACGTGCCAGTCGCCGCGACCTTGTCGCTGGCTGATGCCCTGGTGGCCGCGGACAAGGACTTCGACCTGGTGATCCTGCCGAACCGGCCGCACGCGTGTGGCGCCGATCCCTATGTGATCAGGCGGCGCTGGGACTACTTCGTCCGCCACCTCGCCGGGCAGCAACCGCCCCGGTACCCTCTGCGCCGCACACCCTGAACCATGGCCGCTCCCCGCACCATCGGCTAACCACCCGGGCGTGCCGTCCGGGTGGTGCCGATTTGGCTGGTCTGACGCGAATGTCGGCCGCTGGCGCGTCGCGGCCTCCGGCGGCGTGCGCCTTCAGCAGCGGCGGCCGCGGTGCGGGCCGGTGTCAGGTGCCGGGCCAGGGCCAGCGCGGCCAGCAGGGCCACCAGGGCGCAGACGCCCGTCCAGCCGGACAGCAGGTATACGCGCGTCCCCAGCCAGGACCCGATGCCGCCGGCCAGGTAGGCACCCGTCATGTAGGCGGTGTTGGCCCGGCCGGCGGTCTGCGTGCCGAGGGCGTAGATCCGGACCTGGTTGGCCACCATTCCCGACTGCATGGCGACATCGAGCAGCAGCGTCCCCGCCACCAGCGCAATGATGCCGGTCGTCCCGCCACGGCCACCGAGCGCGCACAGGGCGGCGGCGACGATCACCGCGGGCAGGCAGACCAGGTTGACCGCGTCCGGGCCGTGCCGGTCCACCCGGCGGCCCGCCACCGGCGTGCACACCATGGTGGCCGCGTTGACCAGGGCGAGCATGCCGACCGCCGTCGTGCTCATCTGGTATCGCGGGCCGGTCAGCAGGAACGCGACCTCTGTCCAGACCGCCGAGAAACCCGCGAAGACCATGGCCTGGTAGTAGGTCGAGCGGCGCAGGCCAGGTTGCGTGCGCAGCAGGCGCACCGTCTCGGCCAGCAGTGCCGGGTACCGCCCCGCTGGGGATGGCGAGGTACTAGGCAGCGCGCGAGCCAGAATCACGGCGAGAACCGCGGTGACCGCCGCGCTCGCCAGGTACGGCGCCCGCCAGCCAAGGTGCTCGGCGAGCATTCCACCAAAGACGCGGGACAGCAGCATGCCGCCGATAGAGCCGCTCAGCAGCGCGCCGCTGACCGTGCCGCGGCGGTCGGCCGGGGTCAGGCCCGCGGCCATCGGGGCGATGACCGGCGCGACGACCGTGGTGACACCGACGAACGCTGTCGCGCCGATCAGCACGGGCAGCGCCGGGGCCGCGGCCGCGGCGAGCAGCCCGAGCCCGGCCAGGGCCAGCAGCGTCACGATCAGCCGCCGGTGCGCGCACCGGTCGCTGAGCGGCACGAGCAGGAACATCCCGGCGGTGTAGCCGAACTGCGTCACCGTCACCACAAGGCCTGCCGAGGACGCCGCGACGTGCAGGCCGGAGGCGATGAGCGGGCTGACCGCCTGCGCGAGGTAGACATTCCCCACCCCGGCGGCGCAGGCGATACCCAGCAGGCAGATCAGTCCCCGGCCGAGTATGGGCGCCGCGTCCGGCCCGCCGCTTGCGGGCCGTGCAGGGCTGATGACTGCGGTTTGCCGGTTTTCGCCGTGATTCATGTGGTGCAGTTCATCGCCAGGTTGCAAGAGCCGACAATCAATGTAGGCTATAGCTTAATGATCAACTTCGAGCTTGGTGTCGAGGACCTCGCCGACACGCGGTTCGCGTTGTCCCCGTTGCACGAGACGGTGCTCAGCCTGCGAGTGCTGCGCGACCCGGGACTGTATGCGCTGCACCTGCCATGGCGCAGGTCCGTCCTCGGTCAGCTCGCCGGACTGGACACCGCGCTGCTGATGGCGCTGGAAGCCGGTAATCGCGCACTGCCGGACTTCCTGACGCCGCGGCCGCCCAGCTTCGCGCCGGCGTTCGAGGACGAACTCGCGGCGGTACGCCGGACACCAGCCGCGCTGGTACGCCGCGACCTGGTGGGCGCGCACGCGCCCGGCCGCGTCCCCGATGCGCTGACCGCCGCCGTGGACGGAGATGAGCTGGCCGCCTGCGACGTGCGGGATGACATCTGCGACCTGCTCATGCGGTACTGGGACATCGCCATCCGGCCCGCCTGGCCGAAGATGCGGCTGGTGCTGGAAGCGGACATGACATACCGCGCCCGGCAGCTAGCGGCCGGAGGCGCTCGCCTGCTGTTCGCCGACATGCACCCGAACCTGCGCTGGCGGGACGGGGTGCTGCGCATCGACCAGATGATCGGACGGCACAGCGTCGCCGCGGCGGGCCGCGGGCTGCTCCTGGTCCCGTCGGTCTTCGCGCACAAGCCGGCCCCGCCGGTGAGTGCCGAGGAAGCCCCGATGCTGGCTTATCCGTGCCGCGGCGTCGCCACCCTGTGGGCTCCGGCTCCGCCGGCCGGCCTGGCCGCGCTCACGTCGCTGCTCGGCGCCCCCAAGGGCCGGCTGCTCGGTCATCTGGAGGAGCCGCTGGCCACCGCCGAGATCGCCCGCCGGCTCGGGGTCACGCCGAGCGCCGTATCCCAGCACCTGCAGGTGCTGCACGCCACCGGGCTCGTGACTCGTGCCCGCGACGGGCGCCACGTCCTGTACCGGCGCAGCCCGCTCGGCGATCAGCTCATCGGGCAGCCGCGAAGCGCGGGATAGCCGAGGCTTCGCGC
>DASYAV010000140.1:0-28297 GCA_036501145.1 Streptosporangiaceae bacterium
AGGTAGTCGTGCTCCCAGACCAGGTCGAGCAGTTGCTCCCGCGAGAACACCTGCCGGGGCGAGCCGGATAGGACCAGCAGCAGCCTCAGCTCGGTCGGCGTCAGCGACACGTCCTGGCCGGCCCGCCGGACGATCAGCGAGCCGCGGTCGATCATCAGCTCACCGTACGTCTCCGCTGGCGAGTCCGCCCGGGCGGTCCGGCGGATCACGGCACGGATGCGGGCGTCGAGCACCCGCGGCTCCACCGGTTTCACCACGTAGTCGTCGGCCCCGGCCTCTAGGCCACCGACGATGTCCAGGTCGTCACCCCGTGCGGTCAGCATGATGACCGGGATGTCGCTGCCGCGGCGGAGCCGGCGGCATACCTCGAAGCCGTCCAGTCCCGGGAGCATCACGTCGAGCACCACGACGTCCGCGGCGGCGTCGGTGAAGTCGCGAAGCGCCGCCTCACCAGTCTCGGCGGCACGCACCCCGTAGCCGAGACGGCGCAGCGCCAGCTCCAGACCTTGCCGGGCGGCCGGATCGTCCTCGACCAGCATTACGGTAGCCATCACCTGCCATTATGCCGTCGCGCCCGCGCGGGACGGCCCTGCCGCGGGCCGTCCGCCGGGCGGCAGACGGCCGGTGTGCTGCTGCCCTGACCATGCGGCACCGATGTCATGAACCTGTCCGCGGATTGTCACAACCGCGTCACAGGCGGCCCGGCGCTTCCGGGCCAGCCCGTCCAGGGTGGGGCCTCCGGTATCGGCTGTGACACGGCTGTGACCTCAGCCGGACATACCGGCGAAACCGGTATCGCACCGTCGCGGGTATGCATCCAACGAACGCCCGGTCCGCGCGCAGGCCGGCCCAAGCACGAACCGGTTACCGGCGGCACTGGGGAGTCCTGGCGCTGCTGGCCGCACTCGCCTGCCTGGCTGGGGTCGCCCTGGCGGAGCTGAACGCATCTCCCTCCGGGCCGGCGACCTCGCCCCCCGGCACGGTCACGCCGGGGGCCCGAACGGTCATGCCGGGGGGCAGCAAAGCCGCTCCGCGCCAGAAGCGGCTGCCCGCGGTCTCGTGGCCGGTGAACGGGGTCTCGGCCGCTGACATCAGCGGCCTGGGCATGGTGGCCGGCCCGGGCGCGGCCCGGCCGGTGCCTATCGCCAGCGTCGCCAAGGTGATGACCGCGTACGTGGTCCTGCACGACCATCCGCTGCCCGCGAACGGGTCAGGGCCGGATATCACGGTCCAGCCGGCGGAGGCAGCCGCATACCCGTCGCAGGTTCGCGAGGGCGACTCGCTGGTACCCGTCGCCGCCGGGGAGCGGCTCACCGAGCGCCAGGCGCTGGCGGCGCTGCTGCTGCCGTCGGCCGACAACATGGCCTGGATACTCGCGCGGTGGGACGCCGGCGGCCAGGCCGCGTTCGCAGCGCGGATGAACGCCACCGCCCGCCGCCTGGGCATGACCGGCACCCGCTACACCGACTCCTCCGGCCTGGACCCGTCCACCGTCAGCACCGCCGCCGACCAGGTGCGCCTGGGCATGGCGGCGATGCGAGTGCCCGCGCTGGCCGCGATCGCGGCCATGCCCACGGCGGTCGTTCCGGTGGCGGGCCTGGTCCGGAACTACAACACGCTGCTGGGCCAGGACGGGATCGGCGGCCTCAAGACCGGCAGCACGCAGGCCGCCGGCGGCTGCGTTCTCATCGCGGCATGGCGCAAAGCAGGCGCGCACAGCACCCTGATCGTCGCCGCCACGTTCGGGCAGCCCGGCACCGCGCAGACCATCCTGCCGAACGCGCTGCAGGCCGGTCACGAACTGCTGCTGGCCCTGGATCGTGCCCTCGGCCGCAGCAGGCGCTGAAGCCGGCCGGATGTCTGTGACAGGCCCGTGACAGTCTCACGATGCGGCTATGACATCGCGGCCACATTGTCGCGGGCATGCCCGACACGAAAGCTCCCTCAGCACCGGAACTGGCAGCCGGCCGATGAGCACGGCCGCGACCGGCGGGCGGACGCGCGTCGGCGTGCTGTTCGGCGGGCCGTCCGCCGAACACGAGGTGTCGGCCGCCTCGGCGCTGGCCGTCATCCGTGGGCTCGGTGCCACCCGGTTCCGTCCCGTCGCCATCGGGATAGGCCGGGATGGGTGCTGGCGGCTGCCCCCGGCCCGCGCGGTCGAGGAGGCAGCGGCCGCGAGGCCGGACGGGCCGGCCATCCGGGACCGGCTGACCGCCGAGGGTGCCCAGGTCGAACTCCGGCACGGCGGCCGCCTCAGCTCTCCGGAGTCCCCGGAAGCGGTCATCGAGCGGCTCGATGTCGTGTTTCCCGTGCTGCACGGGCCATACGGCGAGGACGGGGTGATCCAGGGCTACCTGGAAGCCCTCGACGTGCCGTACGTGGGCTCCGGTGTGACCGCCTCCGCGGTCGGCATGGACAAGGTGGCCATGAGGCGCGCGTTCGCGGCCGAAGGCATCCCGGTCGTCCCGGGCGCCTGGTTCACCCGGCGGCAGTGGCAGCTCCGCGAGGATCCGCTGGCGGCGGCCTGCGGACTCCCCTGGCCCCGGTTCGTCAAGCCGGCCAGCATGGGGTCCTCCATCGGCGTCTCGCGGGTCACCGGGCCGGCCGAACTGGCCCACGCCGTCGATGAGGCGTTCCGGTATGACGATGTTGTCCTGGTGGAGCAGGGGATCACCGCCAGGGAGCTGCTCTGCGGGGTCATCGGCGACGCCGACGAGGCCGAAGCCTCGGTGCCGTCCGAACTCAAGGTCGCCGGCGGATTCTCCGACTACGCACAGAAGTACCTCACGGGGGCGACGGTGACCTTGCCCGCGGACGTGCCGGCCGGCGTCACCGCGGGAGTGCGCGAGATGTCGCTGCGGGCGTTCCGCGCTATCGGCGGCTACGGCCTGGCCCGGGTCGACTTCCTGTACGACGAGGCGGCCGGCCGGCTTTACGCCGGGGAGATCAACACGATGCCCGGGTTCACCGCCCGTTCGGTATTCGCCCGGGGCTGGGCGGAGAGCGGGCTGCCGTACGGGCAGCTGCTCGACCGCCTCATCGGCCTGGCCTTCGCCCGGCACGCCCGCGGACGTGACCGCGCCCGCCGCTCCGGGTTCGCCGCCGAGGACGCCCGGTGATCCCCCTGACGCTGGCGGAGATCGCCCGGGCCGTGGACGGGACGGCACACGGGACCGCCGGGCCAGGGCGCACCGTCACTGGCCCGGTGGTCATCGACTCCCGCAAGGTCACGGCGGGCGCATTGTTCGCGGCCATCGTGGGAGCGCGCAGCGACGGCCACGACTTCGCCCCCGCGGTGTACTCCGCCGGCGCCGTCGCGGTGCTGGGTTCCCGCCGCGTCGACGGGCCGTGCGTGGTGGTGGACGACGTGGTCACCGCGCTGACCAAACTGGCCGGGCTCGTCCGTGACCGGCTGAGCCCCGTCGTCATCGGGCTCACCGGATCGGTTGGCAAGACCACGACCAAGGACCTGCTCGCCCAGATCCTCGAACGCGAAGCGCCGACGGTCGCCACCGCCCGTTCCTTCAACAACGAGATAGGGCTCCCGCTGACCATCCTGCGCGCCGACCGGCAGACCCGTTACCTCGTCCTGGAGATGGCCGCCACCAAGCCGGGTGACATCACCCATCTCGCGGGAGTAGGACGGCCGCAGATCGGCATGGTGCTCAACGTCGGGCCGGCGCACGTGCTCACCATGGGCGGAATCGACGGCGTCGCGAAGACCAAGGCGGAAATGGTGCGGGACCTGCCCGCGGCGGCACAGGGCGGGTCCGCGCTCCTGAACGCCGACGACGAGCGCGTCGCGGCGATGGCACGGCAGACCCAAGCGGCGGTGACGTTCTACGGGACCGGGCAGGACGCCGCCGTACAGGCCCGGGACGTGACCCTCGACGCGGCGGGCCGCGCGTCGTTCACCCTGCACACCCCGGCGGAGCGCGCCCCGGTACGGCTGCGCCTGCCCGGCGAGCACCAGGTCGGCAACGCGCTGGCCGCCGCGTGCGCCGCGAATGCCGTCGGTGTCCCGGCCGGCCGGATCGCGGCCGCCTTGCGCAGCGCGGTGCGCCGCTCGGCGGGCCGGTTCGAGATCAGGGAACGTCCCGATGGCGTCACCGTCATCGACGACGCCTACAACGCCAACCCGGCCTCCACGCAGGCGGCGATCCGCACGCTCCGCGCGATGGCCGCCGGCCGCCGCTCGGTCGCCGTTCTCGGCGAGATGATGCACCAGGACGAGGGAGCAATCCACCATCACCAGGCCATCGGCGCGCTGGCGGGCGCGCTCGGCATCGACGTCCTCGTGGCGGTGGGCAAGGGCCAAGCACCGGACGCCCTGGCCGCCGCCGCGCGCGAGGCCGGTGTGTCCGTGTACGCCGTCCCGGACGGCGACGCCGCGATCGGTCTTCTCCGGGAATCGATGCGCCCCGCCGATGTCGTCCTGGTGAAGGCCTCCAGCATGGTGGGCCTGTCGGCCGTGGCGGCGGCGCTTGACGGGCAGGCGCGATGCGCGAACCGAAGACAGTTACCCAGACATGCCAGAAGGGCCAGCCAAGCATGAAAATCGTCGTGACCGGATCGATGCCGTTCAGCGCGGAGCAGATCCGCAGGCTGCACCGGGTCGGGCAGGTGACCATGGCAGGGGGCGCGAACTCGGGTGAGGAATGGCTGACACAGGTCGCGGGCGCGGACGTGGTGTGCAGTGACGGCACGTTCGTAGCCGGCAACCTCGAACGGCTGCGGGACGTCTTCATCACGTTCCCCTTCGTCGAGATCGGCTCGTTCGACACCGGCGCCCTGGCACGCAGGAACGTCACGGTCGCCAACGCGCGCGGGAGTAACCGTGACTCGGTCGTGGAATGGGCCGTGTTCATGGTGCTGAGCCTGCTGCGCCGATTCCCCGATTACGTGAACGCCGAGCGCGCACTCCGTTTCGAGCGGGGTGAAAGCCTGTCCGGCAAGGATGTTTGCGTCATCGGCGCCGGGGATATCGGCTCGCATCTGGGCAAGGTGCTCCAGGCCCTGGGCGCGAACGCCCGTTTCGTCATCCGCGGCGGTGATCTGATGGCGGCGGTCAAGGGGTGCCAGCTGATCGTCAACTCGCTGAGCTCTACCCCGAGCAGCGCCCAGCTGCTTGACCGCGGTTTCTTCCGTGCTCTTGAGCCGGGGGCGTACTTCATCAGCTACGTACGGCCGCACACTTTCGAGGTCAAGGCCCGGCTGGAGGCGCTGGACGACGGGATTCTGGCCGGCGCGGCGATCGACTGCGACCCGCAGACGCCATTCGACACCACGAACGGCTACTACCGGACGCTGGCCGCGCACGAAAAGGTGCTGGCGACGCCGCACGTCGCATTCGCCACGACGCAGGCGGAAAGGCAAAGCCTCGATACGGTCGTGGGAAATATCGAGGCGTTCGCCAGCGGCCGGCCGCGAAACGTTCTTGTCAAGCGCTGATCATCAGGAAAGGGAGTCTTGAATAAGTCTGCATACAGCCGGGCTGTCGTCTCCGGCGGGCTGGTCTTCTGCTCAGCGACGCTGGGTATTGACCCGGCGACCGGCAACGCCCCCGAATCCGCCGCGGATCAGGCCGAACAGGCGCTCGTGAACCTGGCTGGCGTGCTGTCGGAGTCGGGCTCCTCAATGCGGCAGCTGGTAAAGACAACAATCTATTACGTCAGCACGCGGGATTTCGCGGCGATAAATGAAGTCTACGCGCGCCACATGCCAGACCCTCCGCCCGCGCGATCCGCCGTGCCGTGCTCCGCCCTGACCGACGGGCTGCTGTTCAGCATTGACGCGATCGCGGCTGCCGGCTGATATCCCCGGCGATGGAACAAGGCACTCTTCTCCCGGACTCGATGTCAACTGAGTTCTCGATATTCCCGGCGTACTGAGTGGTCAATGCCGGTCTTTTCCAAGCCAGCCCCGTGACGGCCAGGGCTCTCAGCTCCCGGGGTACACAGTGTCAGACTGCCTGTCATGACTGATGATCGTCCTGCGACGGCGCTGAGTGTCGGTGAGCACGACCCCGAACTCGCCGGCGTCCTGGACGAGGGACTGGACGAGTACAACTTCGCCGCCACTGGGACGAGCGAGAAGGACCAGGGATCGTTCTCGGTCAAGGTCACCGGCGCGGACGGGGAGATCATCGGCGGACTGACCGCCTGGACGTGGGCCGGGCTGTGCGGGATCAGCATGATGTGGGTCCATCCGGACCACCGCAGCGATGGCTGGGGCGGGAAAATCCTGGACGCCGCCGAAGCGGAAGCCCGGCGGCGCGGTTGCGACCGGGCGTGCGTTTCCTCTCTCACCTTCCAGGCCCCCGGCTTCTATCAGAAGTACGGGTACGCCGAGACGGGGCGAACGCTGGGCATCCCCGGCGGCGGCGAGGACGTCCACATGTTCAAGCGTCTTTAGCAAGTCCCACGGTTGGCCCAGATCAGCTGGCCGGCGCGCCGGACCGGGTGCGCAGCCTGCACAGGACTGGGATGTCATCCCCGTTGGGCAGCAGTGCGTCATACCCCCGGGACACTGTCCGATCCGTGGAAAAGGGGTAGTCAATGGGGCTAAGGATCTTCCGGCGCAGGGTGGCTGTGGTCGCGGCGGGGCTGGTGGCCGGGTCGGCGCTCGGGGCAGGCGTGCCGTCGCTGCTGCTGCACAGCCCGCACAGCGGCGCATCGGCGGCGACGGCGACCATCACGCTCAATACGGCGCAGTTCGGGAGTGTCACCTTCGCCAAGTTCGGCGGGATCACCGATGACGCCCCGGACCAGCAAAACTGCACCTCGGGCACGTGCACCTACACGCCCACCGCGGTTCCGCCGACCATCACACTCAGCAAGCCGTTCGCCACAGACACGGCCGCCTACAAGAACATGCTGAGCTGGGAGCAGCTGGAACGCGCGGGCAACCCGACCGGGCGGATGGATGCGACACTCACTCTCACCTCGTCAACCGGCACGACAATCGCCAAGTTCGCACTGATCAACGCCTACCCGACCAATGTTGACCTGCCGTCCGGGGGCCCGCAGCAGATCTCGTTCACCGTCAAGCTCACCGGCGACACCCTCGAGCTCACGAGCTGACCGCCTGTCCGCGAGGCCGGATGCGGCTTGGCAACGTGTGCGGCGCGGCCAAGCCACATCCGGCCCCCTCGTTCAGAGCTCCGGGCACTGAGCCTTCGCGGCCGCGATGAACGTCCGCACCTTGGGCTTTGCGTCGTCGAGGGCCCGGGCGATGCCGGCCGGCCTGGCGGTGACGGCGGGGCTTGTCGCCTCGGTTCGCAGTTTTTTCAGCGCGGTGACCAGCGCTTCGAGCTGAGGGCTCAGCGGGTCATCGGGGCTGGCCCGCAGCGCGGCGAGGCTGCGGTTCGCACCGGCCAGGTCCGCCCGCAGGCCGACCAGCGCGTCCTTCCCCGGCTGGAAGCTCACGATGCGCTCCAGGGACGTCCGCAGGGCGGCGGCGTCGCTGCACATCGCCGAGTGTGGTTGCGTCGAGCCGCTGGCGGCCGGCGAGGTGGGCCGCGGCGTGCCCGCGCCGTTGGCCGCGGCCGACCCGCACCCCGCGGCCAGCACCATCACGGCGGCGACGGTGACGGTTTTCCACCTGGCGGGGCTGCTGGGCATCTGCTACCCCGCGGGTGAACCGGTCGGTGCCCCGCCCGGGTGCCGCTCGCCGGCCACGCCGAGCCCGGCACGCTGCTGGCTGATGGCCGCGCGCCGGAACATGAGGGCGCCGATGATCTCGGACAGGCCCATGACGGCGAACCAGATTCCGAACAGAACGGCCAGGGCGGTGACGGAGACGACGGGAGACGCCAGCGCGACGACGCCGGCGATCACGCCGATGAAGCCGAAGAACGTCCACCAGGCGCGCCCGCCGCCTCGCTCACCGGTCATGCCGACCATCAGCGCGGAGATGCCCTGAGCGATCCAGGTGACGCCGATGATGAGGCCGATGACGGCCACGGTGAGGTGCAGGTGCCGGACCAGCACCGCGCCGATCACGACGCCCAGCAGGCCGACGGTGCCCAGCCACACCCGATGCTGTTCCGCACTGCCGAACACGCGCAGCAGGTGGAAGACACCCGTGACGATCATGAGGATGCCAAGCAGCATCGCGATCACGATGAGCGACACGGACGGGTGGATGCTGACGACAAGCCCGAGTATCAGGGTGAGCACCCCGAACAGCAGCATCGCCTGCCACGACGCCGCGGCCACCGGCATCGGGACGGGCTGCCGGGGCTGCTGGCGATGCTGGCCGGGATCGGGTTCCACTCTTGCGAGCATGTCCGGAAACCGATCATCGGGCCTCATCCGGAACGCATGAACGGCCAGGACGGCCACGGCACAGCCCGGGGCAATGGGCCGGCGGGCCGGTTAATGCTTTCGGGGTGATCCGGCCGGCGCCGCGATCGTGCCGTCGGCCCGCCCTTTAAAAGGCAATGTCCGGCGAGTAAAATTCTGCACGCAGAAGCGCTCTCGGCCAGGGGGGCACCGGGGAGCCGTCAATGCCTGACGAGCAGCTGGATCCGCGCCTGTCGGTTCCTCCGCTACCGCCCCGGCACGTCCCGAGGCCCCGGCTGCTCACCGCCCTGGACAAGGCCGCTGACGTGCCGCTCGTCCTGCTGGCCGCGGGCCCCGGCGCGGGCAAGACGGTCCTGATGTCGGACTGGGCGCGGCACAGCGGAACCCAGATCGCCTGGCTGACGGTCACCCCCGCTGACGCGGCACCGCAGCGGTTCTGGCGCCTGCTCTGGACTGCACTGCATTCCCACCAGAAACCAGAGAAACACCGGCCCCCGGTCACACACCGGGACGAATTCAGGTTGATTCGGTCACTGCTGGCGGAGATCCCCGATTCACCGCTTCCGGTAACGCTAATCATCGACGATGCGCACATTCTTAACCATCCGAATGTTTTGCGCGGGCTCGATGTCTTGATCCGCAGTTGCCCCGTTTCGCGGCTGTGCGTGATGCTCGCCGCCCGCAGCGACCCGCTGCTGCCGCTGCACCGGTACCGGCTAGCCGGGCAGCTGCACGAACTGCGCGCGGCAGACCTGGCCCTGACGCATTGCGAGCTGCGGGATCTGCTCATCAAGCACGGCGTCACCCTCGCCGACGAGGACATCGACGCGCTGCTGACCCGGACCGAGGGCTGGGTGGCCGGGGCGCGGCTGTCCGCGATGCGGATGGAGAACACCGAGCACCCCGCCCGCTTCGTGTCCGAGCTGGCGCTCGGCGAGGGCAGCATCGGCGAATACCTGGTGGCCGAGGTACTGGCCGGCCAGCCCGAACCGGTCCGCAGGCTGCTGACCGAAACCAGCCCGTTCGGTGAGGTGACCGGGCCGCTCGCTGAGGCGGTTACCGGCCTGGACGGCTGCGCCGGGCTGCTCGCCGAGCTGGCCCGCAGCAACTCGTTCGTCATCCCGCTGGACGCCGCCTGGACGCGGTTCCGCTATCACCAGCTGCTCCGCGAGATCCTCCGGCACGACCTGCAGTGGCGGGAACGCAGCGCGCTGCCCGCCCTGCTGCGCAGGGCCGCCGCCTACTACCAGGGCATGGGCGACCAGCGGCGGGCACTGCACTGGGCCGCGCAGGCCGGCGACTGGACGCACGCCGCCGCGCTGCTGGGACACGGCGGCCTGGCGCACGCGTTCGTGCACCGCGACGACGTCCCGGGCCTGGGGCTGGACAGCTGGCCGCCGGCTCCCGGCGACGCGGCCGCCGGGCACGCCGCCGAGTCGGCCGTCGCGAGGTCGGCCGTCGCGGCCGTGCTGGCCGACGCCGAAACCGCCGCCCGCGAGCTGGGCAGGCCGGACCGGCCGGCCGCCGGACCGCAGGCCAGCCGGGAGCTGCAGCTGACCGCGGATCTCACCGGGCTCATCCTGGGGATGAAGGCGGGCGACGCGGACGCGGTCGCCGCCGCGGCCGGGCAGCTGGGCGCGCGGATCGGCGCCGCGCCCGAACCCGCGCTGCCCGGTCTGCCGGCCGCTGTCCGGCTGGCGCAGGCCAGCACCCGGTTCTGGCAGGGGCAGGCCAAGCAGGCCAGCACGCTGCTGCACGAGGCGCTGGCCGAAGCCGAGCGGACCGGGCCGCCGGTCGTCGAGCTCGACGTGCTCGCCATGATCACGCTGGTGGCCAGGGTCCAGGCCAGGCCGCGGCACGCCGAGGCGGCCACGCGGCGGGCGATGGCCCTGCTGCACCGCGACGGCGGCCTGGACGTCCCGCCCGCGCTGGAGCTGGCCGAGGCGGCCCGGCTGATGATGGCGGCGGATCTGCCCGGAGCGGCCCGGGCGCTGGACCGGGCGCAGTTCCCCGATGTGGTGGGGGCCGACCCCGGGCTGGCCGCGGCCCGCGACGTCGGGCAGGCGGCCGTGCTGCTGGCCAGCGGCGATGTCGCCCGGGCGCAGGCCGTCGCGCATCCGGCGGCCGGCCCGGAGCTTCCGCTGCTGCGAGCGCTCCGTGCGGCCGTGGCAGCCAACGCCGAGATCCTGCTCGGCCGGCCGCACACCGCGCTGCGGGTGCTGCGGGATTACCGGGACGGCCGCTTTTCCGTGCTCGCGGCGATTCCGCACGCCCGGGCGTTCCTGGCGCTGCATGATGTGCCGGCCGCGCAGACCTGCGTGCGCGGCGTGCTGAGCGCGGTGAGCGCCCAGGTCAGCCGGTACGTGCTCACCGAGGCGATGCTGTGCGACGCGCACATCGCACAGCTCACCGGGGACACCGAACGCGCGCTCGAGATGACCGGGGGCGCGATCGAACTCGCGGAGGATGACATCGTGCTGCCGTTCGCGGCGGCCCGGCGGTCGTTCGACTCGCTGCTCGCCCACCACCCCGGCGTCGCGGCCAGGTGGCCCAGCCCACCGGGAAGCAGCCAGGCCGACGTGATCGTGCCGGCGGCCCGGGGGCCCGCCGACGGGCTGCCCGACCCGCTCACCGAACGCGAGGAAGGTGTGCTGCGCTTCCTCGCCACCAGCCTGTCGCCGGCCGAGATCGCCGGCGAGATGTGCCTGTCGGTCAACACGGTGAAGACCCACCTGGCCGCGATCTACCGCAAGCTGGCGGTGGGCGGGCGGAAGGGTGCCGTGGTGCGGGCCCGGGAACTCGAGCTGCTCTGACCACCCCGGCGCGGGTCACTCTTGCCGGATGATGCGCACCGGGCCGGTTCGGCACACCGTAGAAAGGCGAAGCCGTCAAGGCAGAAAGATCATCGGAAGCTGACCGCCGTGGGTACCCGTTACGAGGTCCGCCTCACCGGCCGGATCGACGAGGCGGCGACCGCCGCGCTGGCCGGCCTGAGCGTCATCGCCGACGGCGGTGTGACCGTGGTCAGCGGGGAGTTCGACCAGGCGGGCCTGCAGGGGCTGCTCGAGCTGATCAGGATGCTCGGCCTGGAGCTGATCGACGCGCGCCGCGTCCGGGGCACGGGCCAGGGAGGCGCTGGTGACCGGGCATACGTATGAGGTCAGGGTGGCCGGGGCGCTGGGGCCCGCGGCCCGGGAGGCGTTCGCCGACGTCATCGTGGAAGTGGAGCCCACTGCGACCGTGCTGTCCGCGGAACTGGACCAGGCCAGCCTGCACGCGCTGCTCGACCGGGTGCGTGCGCTCGGCCTGGAGCTGGTGGACATCAAGCAGGCACCGGCCCCGCCTGGTGCGGGCGGGGGATCCGGACCGGGGTGAACCGCCGGTTCTGCGGTAGAGTCATGCCGCCAGACGCACCGGTGCTCCTGGCGGGCTCGCCCGGCGGTAGCCCGTTGCCGTCACCCGGGTTATCCATGGAGCGATGCGGCTGATGAAGGCTCTGATCAAGGCGCGGGCTGAGCCCGGGCTGGTGATTGAGGACGTGCCGGTCCCGTCGGTGGGCCGCGAAGACGTGCTGATCCGGGTGCTGCGGACCGGTGTGTGCGGAACCGACCTGCACATCTACGAGTGGGACGGCTGGGCGCAGGCGAACGTGACCGCGCCGCTGGTGGTCGGGCACGAGTTCGTCGGGGAGATCGTGCAGGCCGGGTCGGACGTGCACGACCTGCATGAGGGTGACCTGGTCAGCGGCGAGGGCCACCTGGTGTGCGGGCACTGCCGCAACTGCATGGCCGGGCGGCGGGTGCAGTGCCGCCGCACCGAAAGCGTCGGGGTGACCCGCCCTGGCGCGTTCGCGGAGTTCATCGCGCTGCCGGCCACCAACGTGTGGCGGCACCATCGCGGAATCGACCTCGATGTGGCGGCGATCTTCGACCCGTTCGGGAACGCGGTGCACACCGCGCTGACGTTCCCGGTGCTGGCCGAGGACGTGCTGATCACCGGGGCCGGGCCGATCGGCATCATGGCGGCGATCGTGGCCCGGCACGCGGGCGCGCGGCACATCGTGATCAGCGACGTGTCGGAGTACCGGCTCGAGCTGGCCAGGAAGATCGGCGTCACCCGGGCGGTGAACGCGGCCCGCAGCTCTGCGCTGGCTGACACCATGGCCGAGCTGGGCATGAAGGAAGGCTTCGACGTCGGGTTCGAGATGTCGGGGAAGCCGGCCGCGCTGCGGGAGATGCTCGGCTGCATGACGCACGGCGGCAAGATCGCCCTGCTCGGGCTGCCGGCCGAGGAGTTCGGCATCGACTGGGCGCACCTGGTCACGAACATGATCACGGTCAAGGGGATCTACGGCCGGCAGATGTTCGAGACCTGGTACGAGATGTCGGTGCTGACCCAGTCGGGCGTGGACATCTCGCCGGTGATCACCCACCGGTTCGACGCCGCCGACTACGAGCAGGCCTTCGCCACGATGCGCGGCGCCCAGTGCGGCAAAGTGGTCCTTACCTGGACGCAGGGCTGACGAAGAGCAGGGAGCCGGCACATTGTTTGCAGCAGCACAGCAGGAGATCCGCGGCGAGCTTGACAAGATCCGCGCGGACGGCCTGTTCAAGGCCGAGCGCGTCATCGTCAGCCCGCAGGGGTCGAGCATCCGGGTGGCCGACGGCGCCGAGGTGCTGAACTTCTGCGCGAACAACTACCTGGGCCTGGCCGATGACCCGCGGATCATCTCCGCGGCCAAGGAGGCGCTGGACCGCTGGGGATACGGCCTGGCCAGCGTGCGGTTCATCTGCGGCACCCAGGACCTGCACAAGCAGCTCGAGGAGCGGATCTCGGGCTTCCTCGGCACCGACGACACGATCTTGTACTCGTCGTGTTTCGACGCCAACGGCGGGCTGTTCGAGACGCTGCTCGGCGAGCAGGACGTGGTGATCAGCGACGAGCTGAACCACGCGTCCATCATCGACGGCATCCGGCTGTGCAAGGCCCGGCGGCTGCGTTACCGGAACCGGGACATGGCCGATCTCGAGGCGCAGCTGCAGGCGAGCGCGGACGCGCGGCGGCGGCTGATCGCCACCGACGGCGTTTTTTCCATGGACGGCTACGTCGCACCGCTGGACGCCATCTGCGACCTGGCCGATCGTTACGGCGCGATGGTCATGGTGGACGACTCGCACGCGGTCGGCTTCGTCGGCGCCAGCGGCCGCGGCACCCCCGAGCTGCACGGGGTCAGCGACCGGGTGGACGTGCTGACCGGGACCCTGGGCAAGGCGCTGGGCGGCGCGAGCGGCGGGTACACCAGCGGGCGCAAGGAGATCATCGACCTGCTCCGGCAGCGGTCCCGGCCCTACCTGTTCTCCAACACCGTGGCGCCCGCGGTGGCCGGGGCCTCGCTCCAGGTGCTCGACCTGCTGGAGAGCGGCGACGACCTGCGGGCCCGGCTGCGCGACAACACCGCCTGGTTCCGCGCCCGGATGACCGAGCTCGGGTTCGAGATCCTGCCCGGGGACCACCCGATCGTCCCGGTGATGATCGGCGACGCGGCGCGCGCCACCCGGATGGCCGACGCGATCCTGGCCAAGGGGGTCTACGTCATCGGCTTCAGCTACCCGGTCGTCCCCGTCGGCAAGGCCCGGATCAGGACGCAGGTGTCGGCGGCGCACACCCGCGAGGACCTGCAGACCGCCACGGCCGCGTTCGCCGCCGCCCGCGACGAGCTCGGCTAACGCTCCCCCGGCGATTTGCCCAGCGCCTAGCCGGTGAAGGGGTTGAGTACCTGGACTCCGGCCAGCTCGAAGTCCTTGACGTTACGGGTGACCACGGTCATGTCGTGTACCCGTGCTGTTGCCGCGATGAGCGCGTCGATGACCGGGAGAGGCTGGGAGTACTGCTGGCGGCCCCAGGCGGCGGCGATCTGGAGGGTGACCGGGAGTACCCGGTCTTCGAACCCGGTCTGCACATCCCGGAGCCAGCGCTCCAGGGCTGCGGCCTGGCGCCGGTCCCCCCGGCCGCGGACTCTCGTGATCCCCTGCTCGATCTCGCCCAGCGTCAGCACAGAGACATGCATGCGATCCGATGGCGTGTCCGCGATCCAGCCGGCTACACCCGCCACCGGTTGGCGCTTGCGCGTCTCCGACAGCACATTGGTATCGAGCAGGTAGGTCACGGGCCCGCCTCAAGCTCGACCGCACGTCCGAAGTCGGCCTTGCGTTCCGCCTCGATCTCCGCGAAGACATCGGCGGTGCCGTCATCGACCTTAGGACCGCCGAGCAGGACCGCGGCCAGATCGACCGAGGGCCGGGCCAGCCTGCGGTACTCACTGATATCCACCACCACCGCGACATCCTCTCCATGCCGGGTGATGACCTGCGGTCCCTCGCTCGCCACAGCACGGATCATCTCGCTGAAGCGCTGCTTGGCGTCCTGGATCTGCCAGTGACCCGAATCCGGCGACGTCATGAGCACCTCCAGAATTGTATCTAGACCTGTCTAGACAGAATTCTAACACCGGGCACGACCGCGAGGCCGGTTCAGGGCGGCTCGGCGGGCAGGCCGAAGCGGGAGAAGAGCTCGGCGCCGGACGGCCAGGCAGCGGAGTGGGGTGGCGGCAGCGTCTCGGCCGTCAGGAACGCGGTGACCGCGGCGATCTTGTCCCCGTCCAGGGTGAGCACGTCGATGACGGCGGGAAAGTACCGGCCGGTGTCCCGGTCGTGGAGATAGCACCCGACGGCGAGCTGCCCGTTCGCCCGGGTGGGCCGGTGCTGCCAGCGGTCGGTGAGCGGGTAGCGGACCAGGAACTCCCTGATGGACCGGTGGCCGCGGTACCAGGTGGGCGACGGCGGCATGGACCAGGTCGCGGTCTCGGTGAGCATGCTGATCAGGGTGTCGGCGTCGCCGCGCTCCAGGGCGTCGGCGTAGCGTTCGGCGAGCGCCCGGGTGCGCTGGTCGCCGAGCAGGCGGAGGGTCTCCTGCTGGTTCCGGCCGGGCAGCCGGTCACGGACGGTGGCGCGGGCGCGCTGCAGGGCGCTGTTCACCGCCGCCGACGACGCGCCCAGCTGGCGGGAGATGTCCGCGGTGGAGAAACCCGCCACCTCGCGCAGCAGCAGCGCGGCGCGCTGCAAGGGTGGCAGGTGCTGCAGCGCGGTGATGAAGGCCAGCTCCACGCTTTCCCGCTGCTCGTACCGGGCCTCCGGGGAGGGGCCGGCGCCCGGGGCCAGCCAGCGGTCGGGGAACGGTTCCAGCCAGGGCAGGTCGGTCATCGGCGGGTTTGGCCCGGCCCCGGACCCCGCGGCCGGGCCGAAGTCCATGGGGAGTTCCCGGCGTGACCGGTGCTGGGCGGCGTCGAGCGCGGCGTTGGTGGCGATGGCGTACAGCCAGGAACGCACCGAGCTGCGGCCCTTGAACCCGGGCAGGCCACGCCAGGCGCGCAGCAGCACCTCCTGGACGGCGTCTTCGGCGTCGTGCACCGAGCCGAGCATCCGGTAGCAGTGCGCGCGCAGTTCGGCGGCGTAGAGCCCGGTGAGCTCGCCGAACGCCGCCTCGTCGCCGTCGCGGGCCTGCGCCAGCAAGGCCGTCTCGGCGGAGCGGACGCCGCGGGCCGCGGTCACCGGCCGCTCACCCGGCGGCCCGGACCGCGAGCGTGGTGATGGCCGCCGCGATCAGCATCGCGGCGGCCGGGCTGAACAGGGCCAGCCGGCCCACCTGGACCCGCTGGAAGGCCGCGGCCAGGCTGACCCGGGCGGCCTGGGCCAGCACGCCGGCGGCCACGGCCAGCAGGACCGGCTGCGCACCCGCCGGGACCGGCCAGGCCGCCGTGAGCGACGCGCCGATGACCGGGCTGGCGCACATCGCGGTCAGCCACAGCGCCCGCCACCGGCGGCCAGACCCAGATCAGACATCGCCGAACACTCCCATGCCAGCCGTGCCGCTAAAGCGTGCCCTGGATCGCCGGGGCGCGGTCCCTGGGCTCTTCCCACTCCTCCTGCCTGCCAAATGCGGTCAGGTCCAAGAATGCATAAGCGAAGTCGACATGGTCCAGCCCCCGGGCGTAGGCGGAGTAGGTGTGGAAGATCTCCGCCCCGTCCCGCAGGAAGCAGCTCGCGCCCGGCAGTTCGGCCGGCTCACCGCCGCCGGCCAGGCCGGCTTCGGCCCGGTAGTTGTAGTCGACCAGCCCGGCCGCCTTGTCCAGGGTGACGCCGAAGTCGTAGTTGAAGTCGCTGCCGAACGAGGAGTACCACGGCAGCGCCCAGCCCCGCCCGGCCGTGTAGGCCTGGATCTTGGCCAGTGGCGCCCGGCACACCATGGCGAAGGCGGTGTCCCGCGACGCCAGGCGGGTGATCAGCGACTCGGTGAACTCGCTGGTGTACTGGGTGCACGACGGGCAGGCCGCATCCCAGTCCGGGCCGAACATGATGTGATGCACGAACAGCTGCCTGCGGTCACCGAACAGCCCGGCCAGGGTGACCTTCCCGTCCGGGCCGTCGAACACGTACTCCTTGTCCACCCGGACCATCGGCAGCCTGCGCCGGTCCGCGTTCAGCGCGTCACGCCGGCGGGTCAGCTCCTTCTCCTCGGCCAGCAGCTGCCGCCTGGCCTTCAGCCACTGCTCGCGCGACACCACCTCGGGCAACGCCATGACAACCTCCTCGACTGCTGCGAACCGCCGGAGACGGCCGCTCGAGGGGTAAGACCGGCGAACGCCGGCGAAATAATCGGTCAGCCCCGGCCGCGTGCGGCCGGGGCTGACGGTGCTGCCTGGTGCTGAGGGTGCTGCTCAGCCGATGGGCTTGGTGGTCCAGTGTGCCGGGTTAGCGCCGAGCAGCCGCAGGTGGTGGGCGAACAGGCTAACCACGCTGATCGGGGGGTGCTGGACACGCTGGCCGAGTTCCAGTCTCAGGCCGTCGGCATTGGCGGCGCACAGGTCCTGGAAGTTGTGCACGGTTTCCACGAACACCCGGTACCCGTTGATCGTCTTGTTGGGTGGAGTCCCGCAGTAGTTCCCGCGGTTGAGTGCGGGCCCCATGTCATCGAAGGCGGGGCGGTTCTTCTGGAATACCAGCCCGCCGTCCGCGCTCAGCCCGTGCGTACCTGTGATCAGCGAAAACCGGCTGGCCCGCAGCAGCCCGTTGCCCGGGTGGTAGAACACGGCGCCCACTTTCCACGAGGCTGGCAGGCGGGTCAGCTGGACCGGGAACACCAGCGGCGGCTGGGCCGCGGCAAACTGGAGTTTGCGGGCAACCTTGACCGCGCTCTTTTTGCCCGCGGCGATTTGTGCTGGTGTGTACTGGCGACCCGGCTGATCATGCAGGTTCGGGATCGTGACGTCCGCCCAGCCGTTGCTGGCGTACTGCCAGGCGAGACGGTCGGCGTGCTTAGCGCAGGTGGCGCAGCCAACCCGCCCGATCCAGAATGCGCGGTGCCCGCCGATAGCCGGTGCGCGCCCGGTGACTGGCTCTGCGTAGCCTTCCAGGGCCGGGCTAAGGCACTTCAGCTTCGCGCCGCCCGCGGTGAAATGGCACCGGCCGGCCGCGAAGGCATCTGCTTCCAGGAAGATACGTGGCGAGCGCTGGGCGACCAGGGCCATCGCCGCGTCGGTCGTGTCGCCCGCCGTCAGCCGGTAGCCCGCGGGCAGCCAGCCGAACTTCAGGAAGGGAGCCAGCGGGTTGAACTGGCGCGGCGCCACCTGCTGGTGGGCCGCCAGCTCCCGGGCCTGGGCCGCCGGGCCGGATCCGGGCAGGACCGGGCCCGCGGCGACCACGGCAGCGGCCGCGACCGCGACCGCCGCCAGCCGCGCACGGATCGGGGATTCAATCATGATGGGAACCTCCTGGGTAGCGACTGGGGCTGACGGTGCTGGCGGTGCTGGCAGGGCTGGGCGGCTGCTCAGCCGATGGGCTTGGTGGTCCAGTTCGCCGGGTTGGTGCCGAGCACCCGGATGTGGCCGGTGAACAGGCTGATCACGCCGATGGGAGGGTGCGCACCCGGCACGCCGACATCGAACGCCAGGCCGTTGTCGTTGAGGACGCACAGGTCCTGCTTGTTGTGCTGGTCGTAGAAGTTCACCTTGTACCCGTTGATGGTCTCGTTGGCATCCCCGCAGGGCTGCTGATGTGGGGAGGCGGACTGGATCCAGTCAAAGGCGGGAAGCCCCTTCTGGAATGTCAGCCCGCCGTCGGCGTTCACATGGCGGGTACCAGTGGTCAGCGAGAACCGGGCGGCGCGCAGCATCTTGTGGTGCGGCCGGTAGTACACGTTGCCCACTTCCCACGTTTTCGGCAGGCCGGTCAGCTGGAGCGGGAACAGCAGCGGCGGCGTGGCCGCACCAAACCGGGCATGGTCGGCGATCCTGACCGCCTCCGCTCGGTCCCCGATTGTGCCTGAGAACCTCAGCGCCGCCCAGCCGCCACGGGCGTATTGCCAGACGAGGGAGCTGACATCCTTGCTGTCCCGCCCGCGCCAGAATGCGCCGTGGCCGCCTATCGCGGGCGCGCGCCCGACGATCGAATCGGGGATGACATCGGCGGGGTCGCCCGCGCATTTCAGCTTCCCCCCCGGCCCGGCGGGCCCGGTGAATGTGCACTGGCCGGCCGCAAAGGCATCGACCTCCAGGAAGTCATTTACCGAGCTCTGCGCGACCAGGGTCATCTCACGCAGGCCCGTGTCACCGGCCGTCAGCTGGTAACGCGCGGGCAGCCAGCCGGCCGTCAGGTAGGGAGCCAGCGGGCTGAACTGACGCGGCGCCGCGGGCCCGCTGGCGGCCCGGCCGGATCCGGGCAGCAGCGGGCCCGCCACGACCAGGGCCACGACCGTGGCCGCGGCCAGCCCGGAGGTGCCGGCGATGCAGGCCCGGCGCCAGCGCAAGCGGGCCCGCCCGCGGTTGCGGGCGAGCCGGACATCCACCTGTGAATGCGTCTGCGTGCTGTCGGCGATCTCGGCGAACAGCGCACGGATCTGGGTCTCAATCATGGCTGGGACCTCCTGGGTAGATCGTGTGCCCGGCCCGTCGTCACCTGCTCGCCACCGGAACCGGCGGTGGGCGCCGGCCCGAGCGTGCGGCGCACCGTGTCCAGGGCCTTGGCCGTCTGGCTCTTGACCGTCCCCGGTGAGCAGCCGAGGATCTCGGCTGACTGATCGACGTTCAGGTCGCAGTAGAAGCGCAATACGAGCGTGGCGCGCTGGCGGGCCGGCAGCGCCGCCACCGCGGCCCGCAGGTCGAGCGCGGCATCCTGATCGACCTCGACGGCCGGCGAGTCGGCCACCCGGTCGCTCAGCCGCACCCGCCGCACCCAGGCCGAACGCCGCTCGCTGACGAACTCACGGACCAGCACGGCCCGGGCGTAGGCGTCGGGATGGTCGGCCACCCTGGCCCGGCCCCAGTGCACATACAGCTTGGTGAGCGCGGCCTGCACCAGGTCATCCGCACGCTGCCAGTCATCGCACAGCACCGCCGCCAGCGCCCGCAGCGACGGCAGCCTGGCCTCGGCGTACTCGGTGTATCCGGCGTCCCGGCGCTGGCTCACCGCGCGCCGCCGTGTCGCATCGCCCGCCTCATACCTATTACGAAGCGCACGGGACGGCGTTCGGTTGCCATCCCGCGGCAAGATTTCTCCGTACGCACGATCCGGGCCCGCCGGTCCGGTCAGCCGTACCCGCGGCGGGGGTCGAACAGGCCGATCGGGTGGGCCGTCGTGCCGCCGGTGACCAGGTCGGCCAGGATCTCACCGATCACCGGGACGAACTTGAACCCGTGCCCGGAGAACCCGCAGGCCACCGCCACCTGCGGGTGCTCCGGGTGCGGGCCGACGACGAAATGATGGTCGGGCGTGTTGGTGTACATGCAGGTCACCGCGCGCAGCAGGTCGCCGGGCAGCGACGGCATCCGCGGCCGCAGGTACCGCCGGATCGCCGTCACCTCCGTGCCGTGCACGGTCCGGTCGATGGTGTCCGGGGTGCAGCCGGTCCCGCCGTGGTGGTGGAACGCCGCCTTGACGCCGCCGCCGGGGCCGTCGATGGCCGGGAAGCCGTAGAACTGGACGCCGTCGCCGGCCTCCCAGAAGAACACCGGGTGGCCGGTGAACGCGGCCACCGACTCCGGCGCGAACCAGTACATGATCTGACGCTCGACGGTGAACGGAACGCCCAGGCCGGCCAGCAGCGAGGGCGCCCACGCGCCGGGGCAGATCACCAGCCGCGAGGCCTCGTAGCTGCCGCGCGCGGTGTGCACGCGCACGCCGTCGCCGCCGGGCAGCGCCGCCCACCCGGTGACCGGCTCGGTGAAGCGCAGGTCGGCACCGGCCGCGGCGGCCAGGTCCAGGTGCGCGGCCACCGTCTGTTCCGGCCGGACGTACCCGGCCAGTGACTCGTGCAGCGCCAGCATCCCGGCGTCCGGCCGCAGCGTGGGGAACCGGCGGGTCACCTCGGCCGCGTCCAGCACCTCGTGCGGCAGCGACCACTCCCGGGCGGCACGCAGCGCGCCCGCGAACGTCTCGCTGTCCGGCCCGCCCAGGTAGATGCCCCCGCAGAGCCGGATGAGGTCCCGCCCGGAGTCGGCCGCGAGCCGCTCCCACAGGTCGTGCGCGCGCAGCAGCAGCGGCACATAGGCCGGGTCCTCGAAGTAGGACTGCCGGGTGATCCGGGAATCGCCGTGGCTGGACCCCCGGTCGTGCGCCGGGGTGAACTGCTCAAGGCCCAGCACGCGCTGGCCGCGTGCGGCCAGGTGGCAGGCGGCCGAACTGCCCATCCCGCCCAGCCCGATGACGATCACGTCGTAGTTCATGCCTCGATCACCAGGTCATCCAGCAGCGTCAGCGGCAGCGGGCCTTCGGCCAGCACCGCCTCGTGGAACTGCCGCGCGTCGCGGGTCCCGCGGAGCCGGCGCAGGTGCCAGTGGCCGAGGTGGTAGGCCAGCGCCTGGCCTGGATCGTCGACGGCGTAGCGCAGCACTTCGCTGTCGACCTCGACGTCGGATAGGAAGCCGCTGGCCCGCAGGTAGGCCGCGGCCCGGTCGCGGGTCCAGCCGAGCACGTTGAGCCCGGTGTCGACCACCAGCCGCGCGGCATGGAAGCGCTCGGACGACAGCCGCCCGTACCGGTCGAGTGGATCGGCGTACAGGCCGATCTCGTCACAGAAGCCGGCCGCGTATTCCGCCCAGCCCTCCAGGTATCCGTTGAGCGCGAACGTGCGCAGTTCGGTGAGCTCGCGCCGGATCGGGTGCAGCGCGGTGTTCTCCATCTGCCGCCCGACCTGCAGGTGGTGCCCCGGCATCCCCTCGTGGTAGATGACGCTGGCGGCCTGCACCAGCGGCCGCTCGGGCAGGTCGGCCACGTTGTAGTGGTAGTAGCCGGCGCCGTCGGCCCCGGGTGGCTCGTAGTAGCCGTACGTCAGGCCGCTCAGCGCGGCGGCCAGCGGCCGGATCCGGAACGGCGCGGCCGGCAGGCGGGCGAAATAGCGCGGCAGTTCGGCCATGGCCCGGTCGATGTGCCGGCCGAACAGCCGCTCCACGTCGGCCGACGAGGTGGCGTACATCCGGGGGTCGGCAGCCAGGCTCCGCCGGTACGCGGGCTCATCGCTGATCGCCAGCTCGCCCCGGATGCGCTCGGTGATCCGGGCGACTTCGGCGAGGCCGATCGCGTGCACCTCCTCGGCCGACAGGTCCAGGCCGGTGTGCAGCCGGATCAGCCCGGCGTAGCACTCCTGGCCGCCCGGGAACTGGCCGATGCCGGCTCCGTCAGCACCGTCGCGTGCGTCGGCGTCCAGGTCGTCAAGCAGCCGCCGCCAGGCCGCGGCCAGCCGCCCCTGCACCACCCGCCGCACGCCGTCGGCCAGCCGCCCCGCCGGGCCGGGAGCCAGCCGGGCGAGACGCTCCGGCGCCAGGATCAGCTCGGCCGAGGCGTCCGCGTGACCGCGGACCGTGGCCAGCACCGCCGGGACCGCCCAGGCCGGCAGCCGGATGCCACGGGCCCGCTGCGCGGCCAGGGTCTCGCCGATCTGCTCGGCCAGCGCCAGGTAGTCGTCGAGCAGCTTGCGGTACCGGTCGGCATCCGCGGCGGTGCGCAGTTCGGCGGCCGTGAAGATGCCGGACCGGTAACCGCCGAGCGGGGAGGCGTTGTAGGGCGTCACCGGGAACCGGTACCAGAACCGCTGTGCCTCGGCGGCTTCCTGCTGGAGATGGTCACGCAGGAACGCCGCGTCCAGACCCTCGCGCCCGGCCAGCTGAGACAGTGCGCTCTTCGCGACGGACACGTCGTGTTCCATCGCGGCGGGCCCACCGGGCGGCAGCGCCTCGACCTGGCCGCGGCAGCGCATCGCGGTGGCCGGATCCCGGTCGAGCACACGCGCCCACGCCGAGTCGCACAGTTCCTGGACGGTCAGTTCACCAGGCATCCCGTGATCGTATATCGCGCGGGAACGAGGCTAACGGCCCTGCCACTGCGGCGCCCGGCCTTCGGTCAGCGCCCGCCCGGCCTCCTGGAAGTCTTCGGAGGTGATGCAGCGCCGCTGCTCCTGCAGCGCCACCCAGAGGCTCTGCTCGGGGTCCTGGTGCCACGCGGCCGCGATCGCCCGCCGGGCGCCGCTGATGGCCAGTGGCGGCTGGGCGGCCAGCCGGGCGGCCATCTCGGTCGCGGCCGCGACGAGGCCGGCGTCCGGGACGACCCGGTTGGCGAGGCCGATCCGGAAGGCCTCGGCCGCGTCGATGATCTCGCCCAGCAGGATGAGTTCGCTGGCCCGCCCTTCGCCCACGATCCGTGGCAGCCGGACCGTCGCCCCCATGTCGGGGAGCAGCCCGTAGCGGGTTTCGAGCAGGCCGGCCTTGGCGTTCTCGGCGAAGATGCGGAAGTCGCAACTGAGCGCGAGCTGAAGTCCCGCGCCGTAGGCGTGGCCGTTGACGGCGGCCACGCTCGGGCAGCCGAGCCGCGGGATCCAGCTGAAGGTGTTCACCGCGGCCTCGCCGGCGGCCCGGGTCCGCGGGTCATCGGGTGCGTCCGCCCAGGCGGCCACGGTCCCCGCCAGTCCTTCGACCAGGTCGATGCCCGCCGAGAAACTCGGTCCCTCACCGGTGACGACGAGGCATCTCAGATCAGGGGTGCCGAGCAGCGTGGCGCCCAGGGCGGCGAGTTCGCGCCACATCAGCGGGTTCTGCGCGTTGCGCTTGCCCGGCCGGGCCAGGGTGAGCGTGCCCACGTGCCCGCTCCGCGCGAACCGGATGGTCTCATAGTCGGTCATAGCTATCCCGTCGGGTTTAGGTCATTCCATTTATACGGTAGCGTATGCATGAACGGCAGGGCGGCCCGGAATCTGGCCAGGATCGTGCTCGCCGGTGCGGGTGGACCGCCCCTGCCAGGCGCAGCCGTTCATTTATCCGGGACCGGGTGGCCGATGTGCCACTATCGTCGGCGCTGTCCGCCCACCTGGAGAGTAAGAAGAACCCATGCCTGCGATCACACGCACCCCCCGGAGCAGCTGGATCGACGCGGGCCTGCGGGCCCTGGCGGCCGGTGGGCCTGCCGCGGTCCGGGTCGAGGCGCTGGCCCAGGCGCTCGGCGTCACCAAGGGCGGGTTCTACGGGCAGTTCGCCGACCGGAACGCGCTGCTGGAGGAGATGCTCGACACCTGGGAGCGGAAGGCGATCGACGAGACGCTCGAGCGCGTGGAGCGCAAGGGCGGTGACGCGCGGGTCAGGCTGCGGCGGGCAGGCGTGCTCACCTTCTCCGCCGAGTTGCTGCCCATCGACCTGGCGATCCGCGACTGGTCCCGGCGCGACCCGGCGGTGGCCGAGCGTCTGCGCCGGGTCGACAACCGGCGCATGAGCTACCTGCGTGAGCTGTTCGGCGAGTTCTGCCGCGACGAGGACGAGGTGGAGGCGCGCAGCATGCTCGCCTTCTCGCTCGCTATCGGCCACCACTTCATGGCGGCCGACCACGGCCCGCGCAGCCACGAGGACGTGCTGGCGCTCGCGGCGGACTGGCTGATGGCCTGAGCCGGGCCAGCCACGCCGCTGGTGGCGGCGGTATGCTGGGCCGGAACGGTGCGAGCCCGTGCTGCGCGGTCATAGTCCGCGAGTTCCGCCGCTGGCGGATCGATCCGGCGCAATCCCGGAACCATCGGTGACAGTCCGAAGGAACGGCATCACTTGCTGACCAGAGGAGTTGTCATCCCATGTACGGCGGCTGCATCACCGAGATCGGGACCGTGATCGCGACCGGTCCCACTCTCGTCATCGAAGCACCGAAGACCGCGGCAGGACTGCCGGTGGGCGGGTCGGTCAACGTCAGCGGCAGCTGCGTGTCGGCGGTCCGGGTCGACCGTGACGCCGGGCGTTTCGCGTTCGGGATCTCCGCCGAGACCGCGAACCGCAGCGCGCTGGGCACCCTCTCCCCCGGCGCCAGGGTGAACCTGGAACTGCCGCTGCGCGTCGGCGACGCCCTGGACGGCCATCTCGTCCAGGGGCATACCGACGCCATCGGCAAGGTGACCAGGGTCGACACCGAGCACGGCGGTTCCCTGCGGGTGTGGATCCGGCCGCCGAAACGGTTCCTCGACGGGATCGTGGCCAAGGGGTCCGTCGCGGTCGAGGGCGTGAGCCTGACGGTGGCCGAGGTGCTGGCCGACCGGTTCTCCGTCGTGCTCATCCCGATCACGCTGGCCGAGACCACCCTCGCCGGCCTGCGCCCGGACCAGCGGGTCAGCCTGGAATCCGACCTGTTCGTGAAGACCGCGGGCGACGTGGCGCAGACGGCCCGGCTGGTGGCCAGCCGTTCGCTCGCCGCCCTGCCGTGGGCCGGGGAGCTGACCGGGCCGGCCGGGGCCGGCAAGTGCGCCAGACACCTGGCGGCCGGCGGCGGGGTGCTGATCTACGACCCGGACCGGGAGGCCGAGGCCGACGTCGTGTTCGCCGGCTCGAGGCTGCGGCCCGAGTCGATGGCGTTCCTGCTGACCCAGGTGTGCGGGCACACCACCGTCCCGTGCGATCGCGAACGCCTCGACCGGCTCGAGATCGGGCCGATGCCCGGCGCCGGGGACCGGCACGGCACCGCCTACCACGTCCCGGTGGACCTGGCCGCGGGCACCGGAACGGGAGTCTCGGCGCATGACCGGGCGGCCACCATCCGGCGCCTCGCGCACCCCGGCGCCACGCCCGCGGACTTCCTGCGCCCCGGTCACGTCTTCCCGCTCGCCGGGCGCCCCGGCGGCCTGGCCGAGCGGGCCGGCCACACCGAGGCGTCACTCGCGCTGTGTGCGGCGGCCGGGCTGCCCACGGTGGCGGCCATCTGTGAGGTGATGGGCCCGGACGGGCACATGCTCACCGGCCCCGCGGTCGAGCGCTTCGCGCTGGCCTGGTCGCTCCCGCTCATCTCCATCGGCGAGCTGGCGGCGCAGCTATGACCACGGCCAGCATCTACGACACCATCGGCAGGACCTACAACAGCACCGGTCGGTCTCCGCGCACGAGGTGGCCTTGCGCTTGCTGGCATACCGCTCCTGCCGCGCGGCGAGAGTGCGGTTCCACACCGCCCGCACGCAACCGAACGTGCGCGCCAGCACCCGCTGCTGCGCGTCGTCGGGATAGGCTCGGCACCGGTACGCCATCCGCACTCTTATATGTTCGCACACATATTCGGAAGAGTAGGAGGGCCGCGCCGGTGACACTGCCTCCACCTATCGCGCGGCATCGGATTCCTCCCCAGCCCGAAGGTCGGGGCATCATCCGGAGGTCCTGGTGACCGCAGAGCAGGCTGGCCCCGGTATCGGTTCCCCGCAGGTTCGCGCCGCGCGCCCCGGCGAGGCAGCCCTGCTCGGCGACGCGCTGGCCGACGCCTTCGCCGAGGACCCCGTCTTCGCCTGGCTGATCCCGCCGCGGGTACGCGGCCGGGACCGCCGGATGCGCACGTTCTTCACCAGCATGAGCCGCAGCTACCTGCGGCAGGGCAAACCGTGCTACGTCGCCGGCGACGGCTCGGCTGCCGCGCTGTGGGCCCCGCCGGGCGGCTGGGCGCTGCCCGGCGGCCAGGTGGTCCTGGAGGCGGCGCCGGCCGCGCAGGCGTTCCGCGGCCGGCTGCTCCGTGCGCTGCGGGTGCAGATGCAGATCGAGCGGCTGCACACCGGGCACGGCACGCCGCACTGGTACCTCGGCTACCTCGGCACGCGGCACGGCCAGCAGAGCCAAGGGCTCGGCACCGGGCTGCTGCGCGAGGTGCTGGCCGGAGCCGACGCCAGCGGCGTGCCCGCCTATCTCGAGTCGTCCAATGAGCGCAACCTGCCGCTGTATGAGCGCAACGGCTTCCGCGTCGTCGGCGAACTGCGTGCGCTGGGCCGCGGCCCGGCGATCTGGCGCATGTGGCGCGATCCTTGCCAGTGAGTCAACGTTGGTGCGCATCACACCGGCACCCCGTCTCGGCGCTGTACTACGGTCTCGACGTGCGGCTGCAGACCACAAGCGGAAGGAGCCACCTGTGCTGAGGCAGGTCGCGGAGGGTGTGCTGATCCACGAGAGCGAGTTCTGCCAGAGCAACGCCGTTGTCGTGCAGGGCCGGGCTGGCGTGCTGCTCATCGACCCCGGGGTGCACGGCGGCGAAATGGCCGCCCTCGCGAACGACCTTCGCGAGTTGGGCCAGCCCGTTGTGGCAGCGTTTTCTACGCATCCGCATTGGGATCACCTGCTCTGGCACGCCGGGCTCGGCTCGGCGCCTCGTTACGGCACGGCCCGCTGCGCGGCCGCTATCCGGGATGAGCTGTCGGCGGCGGGCTGGAAGGCTCGCATCGCCGAGTGGATACCGCCGGACATCGCCGAGCAGATTTCGTGGGACGTGTTTGGCCTCATCACCGGCCTGCCCGCCGAAACCGCGCGGATTCCCTGGGATGGGCCGCAAGTCCGGGTTGTCGAGCATCAGGGCCATGCCCCGGGCCATGCGGCGCTGCTGATTGAGGAACGCGGGGTTCTCGTCGCCGGCGACATGCTTTCTGATGTCTTGATTCCGATGCTCGACCTGGACGACACGGCGGACCCGGTCGAGGACTACCTCGCCGCGCTGCGACTGCTCGAGGGCGCGGCGGGCGACGCCAATGTCCTCGTTCCCGGCCATGGGTCCATCGGCGGAGCTGATCAGGTACGCGCACGGATCGACCAGGACCGGGCGTACGTGCACGCCTTGCGTGACGCCCATGATCCCAGCGACCCGCGGGTCGGCCCATCGGCCAAGTCCGGCTGGGAGTGGGTGAGCAGCGTGCACGCACGCCAGCTCCAGGGCCTCGCCCGGAGAAGCGAGCGCGACGGGACGCCCGGCTAGCAATCACCCGTCGATGATGCGGAATCCCTCGGCTTCGCTTGGTGGCTCCATGATCGAGGCGAGGTGCTCGTTGCCCTGCCGGCCGACCGGATGCGCGTAGACCGAGCGCGGGTCTCGATGCCGCTGCGCGGCCCGGGCCGTCGCCTCGTCGATCGACGCGCCGAGACGGTGCAGGATGACCGCGGCAGGAATCGTGGCGGCCCGGCGGACGGCCCATGCCCGGCGTTCCCGCGACCACGAGTTCCAGTCCAGCGCCACGTCGACGCCCGCGCGAAGGACCTGTTCAGCCAGCGACCAGATCAGCGCTTTAACGTCCTCGGCACGGTGCCCGTAGTCCGCGGAGTCGAATGACAGGCCGGGGTAGAGGCGGATCATCCATTCATCGAGGGTGAACCGGACCGCATCCCCCTCGGCGCAGAGGGCCCGCGCCCGTGTTGTCTTGCCCGAGCCTGCGAGGCCGTAGAACAGGTGGACGCGCCCGGCCGCCATCTGGTCGCCCATTGGCATGAGAAAGTACCGTACCGTTTCGCCGCTCGCGCTCGCCGCATGCGTCCGGCTTGACGCATTCCGATATCGGCATATGATGGCGCCCATGGCACGAGCAGCGACGACGTCGGACGTCTTCAACGCGATCGCCGAGCCGCAGCGCCGGGAGATCCTGGTACTGCTGCGGGCGGGTGAGCGGCCGGTGACCGAGTTGGCCCAGGA
>DASYAV010000141.1:0-35439 GCA_036501145.1 Streptosporangiaceae bacterium
AGCCGACGGTTTTACAGACCGCTCCCTTTGGCCACTCGGGCAACCTGCCATGCGCCGCCGAAGCTGACGGCACAGTGCAGGATAGCCGAGACTCGCCACCGAAGCATCTTCGGGCACCAGATAACCACCGGCCTGGGCGTATGGTCCGCACCGGTCCGTCAACCGGCAGGTGAGGCGACTGGCCGACCCGCCCGAGGTGGCATCGGGGTCCGGGGGCGTTCCTTGACCGAGCAGTCCGCTGGAGGGCAGCCCGAGGACCTATGCGAGTGCCTGCGCGCCTGCGTAGCCCACAGCGGACACATCACCGCAGGCCGGGCCAGCAAACGGGCCGCTAATGGTGCCTGTGTCAACCTGGCTGCTTGCCATGCGCTTATAGCAGCAAGCATGCCGTCGCCGACCGTATCTGTCGGCCCTGGCACGAACAGCGCCAGCACGACACCGGCTCCTGCGACCGGATGCGGACCTTTCCCCGGCCCAGCTGGCAGACATCCCCCCACCAGCCCGGTCCTCGCTGCGGCGATCTCCCCTCAAGCCGTCCGGATGTCTAACAGTGGCTGGTCGTGACCAGCGTGACGTTCTGGGTCGTCGTCAGGCCGGCCATGACCGTCACCGTCTTGGTGGCCGGCCGCCAGCCACTGTCGCCGTAGAGTGCGGTGATCGGGCCGAGCCCGCCGGGCAGCCAGAGGCTGTAGTTCCCGGAGGCGTCCGTGACCAGCGAGTAGTTCTGAGCCGGGGTGTCGACCTGGACGCTCGCGCCCGCCAGTGGTGCCGGGTCACCAGTGCAGCCCTGCCCGGAGACCGTCCCGCTGAGCTGGCCCCACGACGCGGGTGGCTGCACCGTCAGCGTCACGTCCACCGGCGCCGCCGCGAACGGGGTGCCGGTGGCGACGGTCAGCTGCCCCGTATAGGTGCCCGGCTGCGCCGCCAAGCCGGTCGCGCTCAGCGTGATCTTCGCGGTGGCGCTGCCGTGCGCGGGCACTGTGAGGCTTGGCGCCGCCGCGGTCAGCCACGATGGGCCGGTGGCACACTGGTCGTAACCGGACAGCTTCTGCAGGCCCGGGCTAAGGCCGCCAGCCGCGTCGAGACCCCAGCCCAGTGCGTACAGCCCGCAGCTCGACCCGAGACCCTCGACCGCCCGGGGCAGCTGCGGAAGCTCGGTCCACGTGCCGGTACCGGGAGAGTAGGCGTACACCGAACCCGCCGACACCTCGCCGGAGCTGCTGGAGTAGGTGTATCCGCCGGTGACGATCAGTTTCCCGTCGGCGACCGCGGCGGATGACTGGAGGTGCGGCGCGGGATTCGCGCGCAGCTCACTCCACACGTTGGCCGCCGGGTCGTACACGTAGGTCTGCGCGTTGGCTGAACTGGACACGCTGCTCCAGCCGCCTGCCGTGCAGTAGAGCTCACCGTCGAGGGCGCCGCAGGCCGGATCGAACGCCGGCAACGGGTAGCTGGCCACGGTGGTCCAGGTGTTGGCCGCGGCGTCGTAACGCTGCACCGTGCTGATCGATCCGTCCGCGCAGGCGTTGAGTCCCGTGCATCCGCCGATGACGTAGAGGTCATCACCGAGCACCGCGACGCCGGGCTGCATGACCGCCTGTGGCATGCCCGCACCCGTCGTCCAGGTGCCGGTGGCCGGGTTGTACAGGCGCACGGTCGTGACGGGGTCCGAGCCGCCGAACGTCGGGGCCCCACCGACCACCGCGAGCTCGCCGTCCACGAAGGCCGACGCGGCTTCCACGAACTGATCGGGTGGACTGGTGAACGGCGACCAGGCATTCGACAGCGGGTCGTAAACGTAGCTATCGCCAGGCTGGCCGGTCGCGACATACAGCTTGCCGGTACTCGGATCGGCCGCCATCTCGCCGGGCAGGTTGGTGACCGGCAACTGCGCCAGCTGGCGCCATGCCGGTTTCCCCTTCGGCGCCGAATCGTCAACACTCAGCCTCACGTGCGCCGGCGCGGAGCCGGTGTTGTGCAGCGTCACCGCCTGGGTCGCGCTCGTGCCCGAGGTCAGGGTGTCCGACAGCGGCTGAGGGGCAGCCAGTCGGCCCGCGCCCAGGGCGAAGTTCGTCCTGGTGATCCGGGTGGCGGCGACGTCGGCTGTCTTCGTCGCGGTCGCGTATCGCGCGGCCTTCGCGTGCAGCGTCGGCTGGCCGGCACCCGGCGCGAACAGCCAGTAGAAGCCATCGGGCAGAGCCGGGTCGGCGGGGTTGTTGCCGGTGACCGCGCTGTCTGCGCCCGCTGAGACGGTCGCGCCGTCCAGCGGCGCGTGGGTCAGCGAGCTCGTCACTTGTCCCGCGACGGCCGCGCCGGCCACCGGGGAGCACGTGCGCTGGCCCACGGCGACGTTGTCGAGCTCCCACCACGACGCGCCCAGGTTGCTGTAGCCGAAGGTGACCCGCACGTTGGAGTGACCGGCCGCCTGCGGTATCGGGATCTCGACGTGCGTGGCCGGTATGGACTGGTAGTTCTCGCTCCAGACAAGTGCCCAGGTGTGACCACCATCGGTGCTCAGCTCCACGGACTCCTCGTTGGATCCCTCGCCGCCGTAGTTGTAGGTGGCGGCCGTGTCGAAGCTGATGGTCGGGGTTGCCGCCGAGCTCAGGTCGTACCTCGGGCTCACCAGCTCCGCCTCGTCGTCCTGGCCGTCCGGGGCGGCTGCGCTGTCGGCGATCGCGAAGCCGCCCGCACCGCCCGTCCGGTTACCTACGTGGCCCGGGTCGCTGAAGCTCCAGGTCAGGTTTCCCGACGTGGTGGCTTCCGTCCACCCCGCTGGCGTACCGGCGGAATTGAACGGCTGCGCCGGCGCCTGGTCGGTGCTCCGGTAACCGGGCGCGGCACAGGCCATGGCGTCGACCGGCACCGCGATGGGTTCCGTCTTGTTTCCCGTGCCCACCGGCACGGCGACCTTCGCCGTGCCGTAGTTCCCTTCCACGGGCGTCACCTGGAGCTGGTAGGTGGCCTGCGCCGGGAGCTGGATGGAATACGCGCCGGTGAACGGGTTGGTGTAGACGGGAGCGCCGGGCACGCCGGCCACCGCGATCTGCGCGTAGAGCGGCCAGCCGTGGCCGGAGTCGCCGGTGATCTTCCCGCTGACCGTGACGTCCTGGGTGGCCGCCATCGAGAAGTTGTGGACCTTGGCCCCGGCGCTTGCGACGGTCACGGTCACGGGATGGGGTGTGGCGTAGCCGTAGTCGGTGGCGCTGAGCGGGTAGGTGCCGACGGGAGCGGCGAGCGAGTACGTCCCGTCGGTTCCGGTCACGGCCGATGCCACCGTGCCCAGGGTGACGCGCACTCCGGCCAGGGGCTGGCCGGTGCCCGCATCGACGACCGTCCCGCGCACCGTCCCGTAGCTGCCCGGCGTGAAGGCGGCGACCCCGGCCGGTGTTCCCAGACCGGTGGGCCCGTCGAAGCCCTTACCCGCGGTGCACAGGTACGCCGGGCTGCAGCCGCCCGTGCCCGTGATGCCGCGGGTCACATCGTTGAGGCCGGTGTGCTGCAGATACGGGTAGGAGTTGGGGTAGCTGCCGGGGGCGGGCGGCCCGGCCAGTGCGTAGGCGGCGGTGACGAGGGAGGCGGCGACGCCGGTGCCGCCGAATACCGACCACCCGGAGAACTCGTAGGAGTCATAGACCGCCACTCCGGTGTCCGGGTCGGCCACGGCCGACACGTCGGCGACCGTCCGGTTCGCGCACCCGGTGTCGGTCTGGAAAACCGGCTTCGGCTCGAACTGCGAGCAGCCACTCGCGGTGCCGGCCCAGGCGGACTCGGCCCACCCGCGGGCCGAATGGCTGTGGGTGAGCGTGGTTCCGCCGACCGCGGTGACATACGGCGAGGACGCGGGATAGTTCACGTTGCTGCCGACGATCGGGGCGCCGGCGGCGGCCACCATGGCCACACCTGGATGGTTGTAGTACGAGTCGAGCTGGAGTTCCTCGCTCGCCTCGCCGCTGCCCCCGTACGTATTGACCACGTATTTGGCGCCGAGGGACACCGCCGTGTCCACGGCGGTGCCGAGGTCGGTGAAGGTGGGCGAGCTGGCCTCGACGAGCAGGATGTGACAGTTGGGGCACCCGGCCGAGACCATCTCGGCGTCGAGGGCGATCTCCTGCGCGAAGCCCGGGTCGGGCGCGGGATAGTTGGTCCCGCCGTTCTCGTCGACCTTGCGGAAGCAGCCGCTGGCCGTCGTGCAGGGCGGCAGGCCGTACTCGGAGCGGTAGACCGCGAGGTCGGACTCGATGCTGGGGTCGTCATCCGCTTCGACCACAGCCACGGTCGCCCCGTTCCCGCCGGCTGCGGACGGCAGTTGGTAGGCGCTCTGCAGGTCGGCCGGCGAGTAGCCGAGCGGGGCGGTGCCCTCGGTGCCGGTGCTGTTTCCCCCCGCATCATGCTGCGGGCCCACTCCCGGGAGGTATTCGGCGGAGCACTGCACCCGGTTCAGCCCGCTCGGTGCCGGACACGAATGCACCGGCTTGGCGCGCTTGTCTGCCGCGGGGACCGGAACCCCCTGGAGGCCGACCCTCGTCGCTACCGGTGCCGCGTGTGCGGCCTGCGCCTGCGCCGGCGCGGCGAGTACGCCCGCCACCAGCAACACGGTGGCCAGACTGGCGGTGGCGGGCAGCTTCATCGGGCACCTCCGGACGTGCAGTCGAGTTGAGTCAGGCTGAAGCTGGCATGTGTCAGCTGGCCAGCCGACACCTGAATCGTGCGGGAGGCGAGCTGCCATCCGTCTGCGGAGACGATGGCGGTCAGCGGCGACTCGGCGCTGTCCACCCAGAGCGCGTACTTCCCTTGGGCATCGGTCGTGAGCGTGTGGGTGGCCGCGGCGGAGTCGATCTCCACCGTTGCCCCGGCGATCGGGACGGACGTCCCGTCACACCGTGTGCCGGTGACCGTCCCGGTCACCTCGCCCCAGGAGGCAGGCGGGGTGGCGGTCAGCGCGACATCGACGGGCGCAATGGGATACGGGGTGTCCGCGGTGGTGATCACCTGGCCGTCGTATTGCCCGGGCTGGGGGACGGCGGCCGCCTTGGCGTTGAGGGCCAGCCTGATCGTGGCGCTGGCCCCGGGGGCCAGGACCACGTTCCCTGGGGCCGCGTGCAGCCACCCGGCGTCGGAGGCCGGGCCACACTGGTGGTAGCCGGACAGCGCCTCGACGAGGCTGGGAGAGTTCGCGGTGGCCGGGTCGTTGCCGATCGCGTACAGCCCGCAGGCCGCGCTGCCGCTGAAGGTGATCGGGTGGTTCGCGTTGGGCAGTGCCGACCATGTGCCGTCCGCCGGGTCATACCCGAACGACTGGTTCGTGATGACCGTGGAGTTCGCCGTGACCCCGCCGACGAGCACCAGGCGGTTGCTGGCGACCGAGTACGCCGAGCCCCACAGGTCGATGGGCAGGTCCGCCCCGCGTGTCCACTGACCATCGGCCGGGTTGTAGATGTAGGTGGCTGTGTTGCTTGCCCCGGTGCTGGCGGAGTTCACCACCCAGCCGCCGTTGTTCCCGCCGGCGCAGACGACCTCGCCGCCGACGCCGCCGCATGACAGTTCGTTCTCCGCCGTCGGGTAACTGGCCAGCGTCGCCCACGTGTTGCGCGCGGCATCGTAGCGGTAGACGCTGGAGCCGGTGTAATCGGTGGCGCAGCCGGCCTGCCCGGTGCAGCCGCCCACCACATAGAGATCGCCGTCGAGCACGGCCGCGCCGGCGCTGATCCGCGGGGCCGGCATCCGGGCCGCTTTGGTCCAGTCCCCGGTGGCGGGGTTGTACACCTGCACGACGGATACCGCACGCTGAAGCGGCAGCGGTACCGAGACGCCGCTGTTGCCGCTCGCCCCACCAGCCACCACGAACCTTCCATTGACGAAGCCGGCCGCCGCGAAGCCGACGGGGACCGGCGGCGCTTTCAGCTGTGTCCATCTCCCGGAGGCCGGGTTGTAGGAGTAGAAGGCGTCCTGGCCGATGCCGTTCACGAACGACCAGCCCAGGGTGTAGACCATGCCGTTCGTCTCGTCGTAACCGCTCATAGTGCTGAGCGGGTTCGCCATCGGGAAGTCCGCCAGGTCGGTCCATGCCGCACCGGAGACCCGCGGGACGGCGGCGTTCGTGGCGCGGCGCCCGATCGGCGCGCGCTGCAGCGGCGCACCAGTGCCCTGCACGGTGACCGGGCCGGCCGTTGCCGCGACGTGCACGTGGGCGGCCGCCGTGCCGGTGTTGGTCACGGTGAACGTGCGCGATGCCGAGTCCCCCATGGCCAGGCTCGTGGTGATCGCCTGCGTGCTGACCACGACCCGCCCGGACGGCAGGGCGGCGTTCACCTGCGTGACCGAATCCGCCGGCACCGCGACCGTCTTGGTGACCGGCTGGTACCGCGGCGCGCGGGCTACGAACCGGTGGCTGCCTGGCGTCGTGGCGAACCACTACAGGCCGTGCGGGTGAGCGGGGTCACGAGGCTGAGGTCCGGTGGCCCCGGCGCCGAGGCTCGCACCATCCAGCGGCAGGCCTGTCGTAGCGTCGCCGATCGTGCCGGCCACCAGCCCGGCGGCAACCGGCGCGCAGGTGAGCGCGCCGACGGCCACGTTGTCGATCGCCCACCACTGGTTGGCCGAGCCGCCGAAGGTGGCGAACGTGAACTGCAGCATCACGCTAGTGCCGGCGAGGCCGGACGGGAGCGCGACGGTCCGGAACTGCGGGCCGCCGAGCGGCTCCTCGAACGAGCTGTCGGACCAGATGCTGGTCCAGTCGGCGCCGCCGTCGGAACTGACGCCGATGGCCACGATGCCCGAGCCGCCCACGTCCGAATTGAACGCCAGCGTGGGTGCGGGGACGTCCGGCACGCCGATGGGAGCGCTGGTGAGCGTGTCTTGCACGGCCGAGGTCGATGAGCCCGTGTCGGCGATGGCGAAGCCGCCGCTGCCGCCGGTGTGGTTGCCGCGCTGGGACGGATCGTCGAAGGCCCAGCCGTTCGTGGTCCAGCCGGCCGGGGCGGCGGTGCCATCGAAGGTCTGTGTCGGCCCGCTGACCTGCTGCGTGTAACCGGGTGCCGTGCAACTCGCCTGGTCGACCGGCACGCTGACGTCGCGGCGGACGGTGCTGGACCCGGCGGAGACCTTGACCGACGTGGCCTGGTATCCGGTCTCCTCCGGCGTGACCTGCAGGGTGTAGGAGTGACCGCGCGGCACCGCGAGCCGGTAGGCGCCGGTGTACGGGTTGGTGTAAACCGGCGCACCGGGCATCCCTGCCACGGCCACGCTGGCGTACAGCGGCCAGCCGTGTCCTGAGCCGTCGGTGACAACGCCGCTGACGACCGCGCTCGGCAGGGCCTTGAGGGTCACGTTGCTCACGGTCGTCGCGCCGGCCGTGACTGCTACGGATTGCGCAGCGGATCCGGTGAAGCCGTAGTCGGCGGCCGTGAGCCGGTAGTTCCCCGCGGGAACCTGCAGGGTGTAGCGGCCGCTGGCGTCGGTCACCGCATCGGCCGGGATCGGCCCGTCGACCGACACGTCGGCCCCGCGAGCGGTTCCCCGGTGCCGTTGCGGGTGATCTGGCCGGTGATATACCCGTGGGCGGCGCCGCTGAAGGCCGCGATCCCATGGGGCGTGCCCAGGCCCGTCGGGCCGTCGTAGCCTTTACGGGCGTGGCAGAGGTACCCGGGTGTGCACGCATCGGTATAGCCGGTGGTCACGTCGTTCAGCGCGGCGGGGTCGGCATACGGGAACGAGTTCGGCGCGGAGTTCGCCAGCGGCTTGCCCGCCAGCGCGTAGGCCGAGGCGATGATCGGCGACGCGGCGCTCGTGCCGCCGAACTTTCCCCAGCCAGCGAACAGGTAGGAGTCGTACACGGCGACGCCGGTCGTCGGGTCGGCCACGGCCGACACGTCCGCCACCGTGCGGTGGGTGCACCCGGTGTCGTGCTGGAACAATGGCTTCGGCTCGATGACCGAGCATCCGCTGCCCGTCGCGCCGTGCGTCTCCGACCAGACGGACTCACGCCAGCCCCGCGCCGTGGACGGCGCTCTGACCAGCGAGGTGCCGCCGACAGCGGTGACATACGGCGACGCGGCCGGGTATGCCACGCCGTAGCGCTCGTCGCCGGCGCTGGCGACGATCGCCACCCCCGGGTGGTCGTAAAACGCGTTGGTCTGCAGGTCGGCGGATGATTCACCGGAGCTCGGCTTGGCGGTGTAGTCGGTGCCGTAGGAGTTCGACACGAACTTCGCGCCCATGGCCACCGCCGTGTCCTCGGCTGCCGCCAGGTTGCTGATAGCAGCCGAATTTGCCTCGACCAGCAGGATGTGGCACGCCGGGCAGGCCGCCGAGACCATGTCGAGGTCGAGCGAGATCTCCTCCGACCAGCGGGAGTCGGGCCGCGGATAGTCCGCGCCGCCGGTCTGGTCGACCTTGCGGAAGCAGCCGTTCGCCGTCGTGCAGGGTGGCAAGCCGAACTGACTGCGGTAGACCGCGAGGTCCGACTCGGCGTTCGGGTCGTCCTGGGCGTCCACGACGGCCACCGTCTGCCCGATGCCGCGGGTCGCCGAGGGGAGGTCGTAGGCGGACTGCAACTGCGCCGGGCCGTAGCCGAGGCTGGCCGGCAGTGTGCTGCCGTGGCCGGTGACATCCGGCTGGGTGATGCCGGGGACGTACATGGCGAAGCACATCGCCTCGTCGGCCTTCCCCGGCGTGGCGCACGAGTGCACCGGCCTCGGGTCCGGCGCATGCAGGCCGGCTGGACGGGCCGGGGTGGCCACCGCGGCCACCGTGCTGAGCACGTTCGCCGCCAGCGTCACGGTGGCCAGCGCGGCCAGCCGCGCGGTCCAGCGTCCTCGTCGGCCGTGCTGACGCATGGAGCTACCTCCGTCATCGATAGTGCGGCGTGCCGCCTGCCGGCAGCGGTGGGCGCGATGGCAGGGGAGACCGAACAGCAGATTGCCAAACCGGCATGTCCGGCCGGAAGGGATTTACGTGACGTATTGCTATCAGTGACGCTTTTGCCTCATCAGCTTGGCGGCCAGGCCCCGACTTCGGCGAACGCTAGGGCCGTTCACCACGGTGGTCAGCCCTGTGGCAGGCGAGGATGGTGGACGGCCAGGCCCATGCTGACGCATCGTTGTCGTTGATGCTTTTTGGTCGCACGATTCGGACAGCGGGAGGTAATGCCGTGCTCGAAGGGATAGGCATGACGGAGGACGACGAGACCGCATACCTCAGGCTGATCGACGGAGCAACGCAGCCGCGCCGGGAACTGGCCGACGCCCTGGGCTGGTCGCCCGGCAAGGCCGATCGCGTGCTCGACCGCCTGGTGGCTCACGGCCTGGCCCGGCCGGACGGCGACCGGCCGAGCCAGTACACGGCGATCGCGCCGAGCGTGGCGGTCGCCGCGCTGTCCGAGCGGACGATCAACGAGGCGCGGCATGCCGAGCAACTCGTACCGACGCTGATGGAGCGTTACTGGGCGGGTAAGCAGGACCGTGCCCCCGTCGACTTCCTCGAGATCTTCAGCGGCACGCCGAAGGTCGTGCAGCAACGCGCGTACCAGTTGCAGGCGGCGGCCAAGAAGACCGTCCGCGCCCTCGACCGGCCCCCGTACCCGGGCAACATCCACGAGATCAACCCGATGGAGCCGCAACTCATCCGGCAGGGCGTCTCCTACCGCGTGGTCTATGACCAGACGGTCCTCGACACCCCGGAACGCTGGCCTGATCTGGAGGTCTCGCTGCAGTCCGGGGAGGACTGCCGGGTGCTCGCCGGGTTGCCGACCAGGCTCACACTGCTCGACGACTGGGCCGCGACGATGCCCATCCTCACCCCGGCCGGCGAGTATTCGGCCACGCTGGTGATCTACGAGTCGCCCCTGCTGGAACTGCTGTCGCGGACGTTCGAGTTCTACTGGCAGCGTGCCATGCCGCTCAGAAGGGCGTCGATCGGCAAGGGGTACGCCGGCGTGCCGGCCGACGGGCATGCCGATGCCGAGGAGGCCGGTGCGGAGCACGACCCGCGCCTGGTGACACTGCTCGCGGCCGGCCTCACCGACGCCGCGATCGCGCGCACACTCGGTATCAGCCGGAGCACCATGCAGCGCCGGATCCGCGGCCTCATGCAGAGCCTCGGCGTGCGCACCCGGTTCCAGGCGGGACTCCTCGTAGGGCGCATGGAGGGATCCGGCAAGAAGTAAGGTCCCGGCGCGGGCGACCGCGAGCTCAGGCTGCCCGGACCGGCTTTGCGATTGACGCCAGGCTCGCGGCATGATTTTATCCACCACATGGTTGAGAAAATAGCCGGCTCCGGCCCACGGCGGCCGCGTGGGCGCCCTCCGGCCAGCCCGGCCCGCCGCCAGGCCATGATCGCGGCCGCCTTCGATGTCATCGCGACCGACGGCTTCGAAGGCCTGCGCATGCGCGAGATAGCGGCCCGGGTCGGTGCCGACCACTCGACGATCCACCACTACTTCGCCTCGAAGGAGGCCCTGGTCGAGGCCGTCGCCACGGACGCGACCGGGCGGTTCCGCGGAACCACCCCGGACACCGGCAGCGCGACCGAGCGGCTCATCGGGCATCTCGCGAACCTCGCCACCCGGATCGTGGAGGAACCGAAGCTGCACATCGTGATGCGCGAGCTGGACCTGCGCGCGAACCGGGATCCGGCACTGCGCGCCACGCTGAACGACCTGGAACGCGGCTGGCGGCAGAACCTGCACCGGCTGCTCGAGCAAGCCGCCTCGCAGGGGACGGTCGTCCGCTCCGTGTCCCCGGACGATACGGCCGAACTGATCATCGCGGCGGCCAAGGGCGCCAGTCTGGACCCCAGCATCGCTCAGGCGGCCATGCCTCAGCTGACGCGGCTCCTCATCCAGGAGCCGGCGGATTCACAGGACGGGGAAGGCACGTGAACAGCACCAAGCCTGAAGTGATCATCGTCGGCGGCGGGATCGGCGGACTCTGCCTGGCCCAGGCACTGAAGCAGGCTGACATCCCTTACCGGGTCTATGAGCGGGAGGAGTCCCCGGCGGTGAGGCTGCAGGGCTACCGGCTCAACGTCGAACCCCCCGGCGCGCGGGCGCTGCATGACTGCCTGCCCAGCCCGCTGTGGGAACTCCTGGTCCAGATGTCCGGGGATCCAGGTCCCGGGATGGGCGTGTTCACCCAGGGAATGCGAGCCCTGATGTACGAGCCGGGGATCGACCGGCCGGACCCGGCCGACCGGGCGCACGCGGTCAGCCGGGCGACGCTGCGCCAGTTGCTGCTGGCCGGCCTCGGCAACGTCACCTTCGGCAAGGAGTTTGCCCGCTATGACCAGGACGGCGACCGGGTGAACGTTCAGTTCGCCGACGGCACCACCGATAGCGGCACCCTGGTCGTCGGCGCCGACGGGGCCGGGTCGAGGGTGCGCCGCCAGCTCCTGCCCTACGCCGAGATTGGCATTCCCGGAGGCTTCGGCGTCGGCGGCAAGCTCTACCTGACCGACGCGGTCAAGGGGTGGCTGCCCGAGGCATTGCAGCGCTCGAAGAACATGATCCTGCCGCGGTCGGACTTCCTGTTCACCGCGGTGTTCCGCCGACGCACGGAGGTCACCCGGATCGAGCCCGCCCTGCGGGCCCGCCTGAACTCGATCGGGGCCACTCTCGGCGATGGCTTCCTGCACGACGCAGCCGAGCGTGACTACGTCATGTGGGCGTTCGTGAGCAAGAAGCCGCTGGCCGAAGCGAAGCCGGGGAACCACCAAGCAGCTATCGAGGCTCGCACCAGGAGCTGGAATCCGGGGCTTGCCCGCCTGATCGCCGAGACCGATCCGGCGACCATCGACCTGTTCAATTTCACCGCGGCCAAGCCCGTGCGGCCCTGGGCTACCGGCCAGGTGACGCTGCTCGGCGACGCCATCCACCAGATGCCCCCGGTAGGCGGATTGGGCGGCAACATCGCCATGTGCGACGCCCGGGATCTCGCGAAGGCAGTCGTCTCCGCGACAGAATCCGGCGGCGATCCGCGTCGGGCCATCGCCGGCTACGAAGCGGCGATGCTCAAGCGGGGTTTCTCCGCGGTACGTGAGTCGTCCCGCTATCTGATGCTGGGCACGTCGCGAAGCCGCCTGCTCCGGGTTACCGGGCTCGGCTTCTTCGGACTCTGTGGCCTGGTGCCGCCGCTGCGCCGGGCGGTGTTCGCCGATTAGCCACGGCAGCGGCCTGGTCCTGGTGAATCCGGCACGGCCCGCCCGAGGTGGCATCGGGGGTCCGGGGCGCGTTCCTCGACCGAGCAGTCGCTGGCGCGCAGCGGCCAAGAAGTTGGCGGTATCAACCTCACAGACACAGGGGCCGCGACGTTTACAGGGGAGAGCAGCAGATCTTCAGCCAAGGAGGCGGCGACTAACAATGGGAACGCCCAACGTCAGGACTCACGTGCTTGTGCAGGCCATCGACCCCGCTCACCTCGACAAGGTCCGCAGCACCGGCGCGGACGGTCACGGCAACCATCTCCTCCCATTCGCCGCCACCGGCCAGGGTGAACCGTTGCGCTGTTGCCTGCGCTACGCGGAGCAGGGTGAGCCGATCACGCTGATCTCCTACGCGCCGTTCGTCCGCCCGTCGGTCTGGCGGGAAGTCGGGCCGGTGTACATCCACGCCGCGCGGTGCGAGGGTTACCAGCCGACCGGCGACCTGCCCGCGCAGCTAGCCACCGGACCGAGCGTCCTGCGCACCTACCGAGCCGATGACACGATGAACTACGACCACAACACCGTCGTCATCGACGAGGCCAGCCTCGAGCCGATCATCGAGCGCCTGCTCGCCGAGTCCGACGTCGCGACGGTGCACGTACGCACCCTGGCGCCGCAGTGCTTCCTGTACGCAGTCACGGCGGGCTGACCGGGTGAAGAGCCACCTGGAACCCGCCGGGCCGATGCTTTGGCGCTGTCGTCAGGCGTACTTGGATTTGAGCCACAACCCCATCAGCCAGTCAGCGAACCCTTTAATGGTGGCGGCGCGGATGTTGTTTGATGTGCCGTCGTCACTGGCGACGAGGTTGTTGCCGACCCGCACGAGCAGCACCCGCCCGGTGAGCGTCCCGGCGTTGCTGGTGTGGTCACTGCTGGTGACGAGGATGCTCTCATCACCTAGGTGCGGGATGGTCGTCATGCTCGAGTTGGCGGGCGTGTTGTGCAGGTAGCGGTCGGGGTACGACCGGCAGCGGCGGACGATGGCGGCCAGATAACTGATTGTCCGCGCCGCGTAACCCGGCTTGTAGATCCCGACACTCAGCTCGGCATCGGGGAAGTTGGGGTCGCTTGGGTAGTCGATCTGCAGGGTGGAGCTGGAGAGTGACCACCAGTGGAGAACCTCACCGGCCTGGTCTCCGAAGCCGATCGCACTGCAGGTGCTCTCCCTGTGGTTCGGGCCATAGGGCGTGTCGATCAGCGGGCCGCTGCTGGTTTCGCCGCCGCCCGCCCCCTGAGGCCGGGACCACCCTTTGGGCAGTTGCAGGCTGGTCAGCCAGCCGCCGAGCTCATCACCCGTCGGGGTACGGGCGATGGATGCGCTCGGGCGGGGGCTGGCTGAGGTTGTGCTGTGCCTGGGCGACCGCACCGTCAGGCTGCCGCTGCTGCAGGCGCTGACCATTGCGGTGGTGGTGATTGCCGCGGTTATCACGGCTAGAGGTGAGCGGGGTGGCCTCCGCCTGAGGCGCGCCAGCCGCGTCGCCCACCTGGGCCGGGTCGCTCCAGGGCCGTGGATCGGGCCGAGGCTGCGGGTCTGGCTCCCACTGACTCCTGGCTCGTCGGCCACTGCGTCTTCTCCATGTCCTGGTGAGTGCGTCGGCACGGACCGTATCTAACGCGATCGTAGCCAGCCAGGCCTGGCCGGGTGAGGTGGTGAGATCGCGTGCCCTCGGAGAGATGGCCCAACGCCACCCGCACGGCAGCCCGGTCCTGCCGTATGCGGTACGGGACTAAGGTGTACCCGGTGCCGCGAGCGCCTCCGGGGCGGTCACGGGCCAGCCCCGCGTCCAGCTGTCGCGGCCGCCGGAGCTGAAGCAGAAACTTTCCATGAGGGGGTCCCATGGCCGACTCATCATTCGACGTTGTGAGCAAGGTCGACCACCAGGAGGTCGACAACGCCCTGCAGCAGGCGGCCAAGGAGATCGGCACGCGCTTCGACTTCCGCGGCGTCGGCGCCTCGATCGCCTGGGCCGGGCAGCACGACGTGGAGATCCGCGCCAACAGTGAGGAACGGGCCAACGCCGTCCTCGACGTGTTCAAGGACAAGCTGGTCCGGCGCAAGGTCTCGCTGAAGGTGCTGGACGCGGGCGAGCCGAAGCTGTCCGGCAAGGAGTACCGGATGGGCATCGGCCTGAAGGAAGGCCTGTCCCAGGACAACGCCAAGAAGATCTCGAAGATCATCCGGGATGAGGGCGCCAAGGGCGTCCGGGCGCAAATCCAGGGCGAGGAACTGCGCGTCTCGGCCAAGAAGAAGGACGACCTGCAGGCCGTCATCGCACTGCTCCGCGGCCAGGACTTCGACTTCGCCGTCCAGTTCGTCAACTACCGCTGAGCCGGGCCGCCACCCCGCCAGCCCCGAGGCCAGCCGACCGGCCACCCAGGCATGATGCGGCCAGGCCCGCTACCCGCGAGGCCGGGCCGCTCCCCCGTTGCCTCGTTACGTCATGAGCCGAGCGTGAGCACCGCGTCGGCCACGAAGTCCGCGACGGCGCCCTTGGGCTTCGGGGCGCCGGAGGGGTTGCACTGCCCCTTCTTCGGCCCGGACGTGTGCCTCGGCAGGATGGCGGAGAAGTAGACCTGCGCCGAGCCGGGCCCCGAGGAGCCCGCGAAGGCCCCGGTGCTCTGGCTGCCGAGCACGCTGATCGTCAGGTCCTGGGTAAAGGTCGCCCGGCAGGTCTTCTTGTTGATCGACTGCGAGCTGGTCGGCTTGCCGGTCTGCTGCACGACCAGGTTCCCCGCCTTGGTCTTCACCGTGTGCGTCGTGCTCTTGCCGTGGCCCAGCAGGAATCCGGGGGCACTGGTCGGCACCACGCCCTGCAGCCTGAGCGGGATGTGCGGCGACTCGGCCAGGGCCGCCTGGCCCTGCACCGAACCGCTGAGAACCTCGGGGCCGGTGACGGACGCGGCGGCGTGCGCGGTGCCCGCCAGCGCGGCCGGTACCGCGAGCATGAATGCGGCCGTTCCTGCCGCGGCCATCGTGCCGAGCTTGCCTGTGAGCCAGCGTCACACGGCCAGTCAAATCCGTCAGAAATCAGAAAAGCCCTGGTAGCACGCCGAAAATGAACCTCAGCGCGGCAGCCCGGCCAGCGCCTCCAGCCTGCGGACCCGCTCGGCCACCGGCGGGTGGGTGGAGAACAGCCGGCCGAGCCCGGTGGTGCGGAACGGCCCGACGATCATCAGGTGCCCGGCCGCCGCCAGCTGCCCGGTGGACGGCAGCGGATGGGCGTCGGTGCCGAGCTCGATCTTGCGCAGCGCCCGGGCCAGCGCCAGCGGGTCGCCGGCCAGCCGCGCGCCCGCCGCGTCCGCCTGGTACTCCCTGGCCCGGGTGACGGCCAGCTGGATGGCCAGCGCCGCGACCGGGCCGAGCACCATCATCAGCAGCAGCCGAAGCAGCCGCCCGCCGCCGCGGCCGACCGGCAGCAGCCAGGCGAACGCGGCCAGGAAGGTGATCACCACCGCCACCCCGGACGCCACCGACGAGATCAGGATGTCGCGGTTCTGCACGTGCGCCAGCTCGTGCGCGAGCACCGCCCGCAGCTCACCGTCGTCCAGGATCAGCAGGATGCCCTCGGTGCAGCAGATCGCCGCCCGCCGCCGGTTGCGCCCGGTCGCGAACGCGTTCGGCTGCAGCGCGGGCGACATGTAAATCCGCGGCACCGGCGTCCGCGCACTCGTGCTGAGCTCGCGCGCCAGTCGGTAAAGCAGCGGGTATTCCCATTCGCTGACCGGCCGGGCGCGCATCGCCGACAGTGCGATCCGGTCGCTGGCGAAATAGGCGAAGCCGACCGCCGCGAGCGCGACGAACACCGCGACCACCAGTCCGCCGGATCCCCCGGCCACGGCGCCCACCAGCAGGATCAGGCCCGAGAACGCCGCGATGAGGATCGCGGTCCGCAGCACGTTGCCGTGCACGAGTCCTTCCTCTCCGCGTCCAGCTCCGACCATCTGTTCAACGGTCCCGGGCACGGCCTGCGTTCCCGCCACGGGCACGGTGAACCTGCGGCGGCTCGCGTGCGTCCTGCTGGGCCACTGGTTGTTACATGGGCGAGCAGACGTCAGCGCCGATCCGTCATAAAATTGTGCGAAACCTGCCACCAGCTCACGAGACCTGGCAGATTCAACTTGAGAGATACGTCACAAGCACGCCGGGGACTCGGCGCGGATGCAGTCCGGGGCATCCGCCCAAGTAGCATGAGCGTAACCATAACTTATGCCTCGGCCCCGGGACAGGGCACGATGGGGAACGCCGTCGCTGGCGGCCGGCCGCGGCGCATGGAGGAGGTCCTCGGCTGTGACCAAACAGGTCCAGCAGCTTGACCGCGTCATCATCCGTTTCGCTGGCGACTCTGGCGACGGCATGCAGCTCACCGGGGACAGGTTCACACAGGAGACGGCCACCTTCGGCAACGACCTGTCCACGCTGCCGAACTTCCCGGCCGAGATCCGCGCGCCGGCCGGCACGCTGCCGGGGGTGTCCAGCTTCCAGCTGCACTTCGCCGACCACGACATCCTCACCCCGGGCGACGCGCCCGACGTGCTGGTGGCGATGAACCCGGCCGCGCTCAAGGCGAACCTGACCGACCTGCCGCCCGGCGGCGACCTGATCGTCAACACCGACGAGTTCAGCAAGCGGAACCTGGGCCGGGTCGGCTACGAGGCCAATCCGCTGGAGGACGGCTCGCTGGCCGGGTACCGGGTGCACGCCATCCCGCTCACCTCGATGACGGTCAAGGCCCTGGACGAGTTCGAGATCACCAGGAAAGAGGCCGAGCGGGCCAAGAACATGTTCGCCCTCGGCCTGCTCTCCTGGCTGTATGACCGCCCGGCCGACGGGACGCTGAAGTTCCTCGAGGGCAAGTTCGCCGCCAAGCCGGAGATCATGAAGGCGAACATCGCCGCGTTCCAGGCCGGCTGGAACTACGGCGAGACCACCGAGTCGTTCTCGGTCAGGTACGAGGTCAAGCCGGCCACGCTGCGGCCGGGCACCTACCGGAACATCACCGGGAACATGGCGCTGGCCTACGGCCTGATCGCCGCGTCCCAGCTGTCGGAGCTGCCGCTGTTCCTCGGCTCCTACCCGATCACCCCGGCGTCGGACATCCTGCACGAGCTGTCCAAGCACAAGCGCTTCGGCGTCCGCACGTTCCAGGCCGAGGACGAGATCGCCGGGGTCGGCGCGGCGCTCGGCGCGGCGTTCGGCGGCTCGCTCGCCGTCACCACGACCTCCGGCCCGGGCATGATCCTCAAGGCAGAGACGGTGGGCCTGGCGGTCTCGGTGGAGCTCCCGCTGATCATCTGCGACATCCAGCGGGCCGGCCCGTCCACCGGCATGCCGACCAAGACCGAGCAGGCCGACCTGCTGCTGGCCATGTTCGGCCGCAACGGCGAGTCCCCGGTGCCGATCGTCGCCCCGGCCAGCCCGTCGGACTGCTTCGCCACGGCGATCGAGGCCGCGCGGATCGCGGTGAAGTACCGCACCCCGGTGATCGTGCTGTCCGACGGCTACCTGGCCAACGGCTCCGAGCCGTGGCGGCTCCCCGATGTCACCCAGCTTCCCGACCTCACCGGTGAATTCTCATTCGCTGTGAAGAACGGCGGTGCCTCGCCGGACAGCGCAGAATTCGAGCCGTTCCGCCGGGAACCGGAAACCCTGGCGCGGCCCTGGGCCGTCCCCGGCACGCCGGGCCTGGAGCACCGGATCGGCGGCATCGAGAAGGCCGACGTCACCGGGACGATCTCCTACGACCCGGATAACCACGACAAGATGGTGCGGCTGCGGCAGGCCAAGGTGGACGGCATCGCCGCCAGCATCCCGCCGCTGGCCGTGGACGACCCGACCGGCGACGCGCGGGTGCTGGTGCTCGGCTGGGGATCGACGTTCGGCTCAATCGGCGCGGCGGTGCGGCAGGTCCGCGACGACGGCGGCCGGGTGGCCCAGGCACATCTGCGGCACCTCAACCCGTTCCCGGCCAACCTGGGCGAGGTGCTCGGCCACTACGACAGGGTGCTGCTGCCGGAGATCAACCTCGGCCAGCTAGCGCTGCTGCTGCGCGGGCGGTTCCTCACCGACGTGATCTCCTATAACCGGGTGCGTGGGCTACCTTTCCGCGCGGCTGAGCTGGTCACCGTTATTCAGGATGTGATTGATCATGTCTGAGCAGAATGCCAGCAACGGGCACCGGCCGGCCTCGCTGACCCTGGTCCCGGTGGGCACCGAGCCACTGAAAGGGAAGGACTTCAAGTCCGACCAGGAGGTGCGCTGGTGCCCGGGCTGCGGTGACTACGCGATCCTGGCCGCCTTCCAGTCGTTCCTGCCCGAGCTCGGGGTGCCCAGGGAGAACGTCGTCGTGATCTCCGGCATCGGCTGCTCGAGCCGGCTGCCGTACTACGTGAACAGCTACGGGATGCACTCCATCCACGGGCGCGCGCCGGCCATCGCCAGCGGCCTGGCCTCGACCCGGCAGGATCTGTCGGTGTGGGTGGTGACCGGCGACGGCGACGCGCTGTCCATCGGCGGGAACCACCTGATCCACGCGCTCCGGCGGAACGTGAACATCAAGATCATGCTGTTCAATAACCGGATCTACGGGCTGACCAAGGGCCAGTACTCGCCGACGTCGGAGCAGGGCAAGGTCACCAAGTCCACGCCGTACGGCTCGCTGGACACGCCGTTCAACCCGATCTCGCTGGCGCTGGGCGCGGAGGCCGGTTTCGTCGCGCGGACGATCGACTCCGACCGCAAGCACCTCACCTCGGTGCTGCGCGCGGCCGCCGACCACCGCGGCGCGGCGTTCATCGAGATCTACCAGAACTGCCCGATCTTCAACGACGACGCGTTCGCGCCGGTCACCGAGCCCGGTTCCCGCGAGCAGCGGGTGATCCGGCTGGAGCACGGCGAGCCGGTGCGGTTCGGGGCCGACGGGTCGAGCGGGCTGCGGTTCGGGCCGAACGGCTCGCTCGAGGTGGTGGACGTGGCCGCGGCGAGCGAGGAGTCGCTGCTGGTGCACGACGCGCACGCCGCCGACCCGTCGTACGCGTTCGCACTGTCCCGGCTGGACAACCGCGACTTCACGCACACCCCCATCGGCATCTTCCGCCAGGCCCCCAGGGACAGCTACGACGACCTGATGGCCGCCCAGATCGACACCGCCCGGGCTGAAAAGGGCAGCGGCGACCTCGTCTCCCTGCTGGCCGGCGGCGACACCTGGCAGATCCACTAGCCCACGGCACGATCCCCGGCCAGCCCGCGCCCGACCCCGCCGTGCCAGCACTGAAGTGCCGCCCTCCACTTAGCACTCAATCTGGTGAAAGTTTGCCCCGGATTAGTCCTGTTCGTCCCGCCAAAACGAGTGTCAAGTGGTGATCCGCGGCGCTCAGCCCCGCCGACCCCCATGATCGTTTCGAAGGGACGGGGGCAAGAGCGACGACGAATGCGACGAGGAGGAGGCGGGCGTGGGTGTCCGGGTGGAGCGGGATGGGGTCGTCACCACGGTGGTTATTGACCGGGTGGGGGTGCGGAACGCGGTGGATGGGGGGACGGCGGCGGAGCTGGCCGCGGCGTTCCGGGCGTTCGACGGGGACGAGGGCGCGCACGTGGCGGTGCTGACCGGGGCGGGCGGGACGTTCTGCGCGGGCGCCGATCTCAAGGCGGTGGGCGGGCCGGACGGGAACCGGACCGAGGCCGGCGGTGACGGGCCGATGGGGCCGACCCGGCTGCGGCTGGGCAAGCCGGTGATCGCCGCGATCGAAGGGCACGCGGTGGCCGGCGGGCTTGAACTCGCGCTCTGGTGCGACCTGCGGGTGGCCGCCGAGGACGCGGTGCTCGGCGTGTTCTGCCGGCGCTGGGGCGTACCGCTGATCGACGGCGGGACGGTGCGGCTGCCGCGGCTGATCGGGATGAGCCGGGCGCTCGACATGATCCTCACCGGGCGGCCGGTGGCCGCGGCGGACGCGCTGGGCATGGGCCTGGTGAACCGGGTGGTGCCGCCGGGCCAGGCGCTGGCCGCGGCCCGGGAACTCGCCGCGGAGCTCGCCGCGCTGCCGCAGGCCTGCCTGCGCAGTGACCGGATGTCCGCGCTCGAGGCGGCCGGGATGACCGAGGCCGATGCGATGGCCAGCGAGTTCCGGCACGGCATGGCCACGCTGTCCCAGCCGGGTATGGCCGAGGGTGTGGCCAGGTTCCGGGCCGGCGCCGGCCGCGGCGGCGCTCCCGCCTGAGGCCGTGCCCGGCCGCCCGGCGGCCAGTGGCGCCGACCGGCAGAGGCGCTGGGTCAGGCGGGGGTGTGGTGAGCGGGGAGGCCGTCCAGGTCGGCGGCGGCGATGCGCAGCTTGGTCAGCAGCGGGCCGGGCAGGTCCAGGCCGCGGGTGGACACGCCGATGGCCCACCAGCCGTCCGAGCCGCCGGCCGTGGTGGCGATGCTGGCGCAGGCCACGTCGTCGCGGTACTCCCCGTGCTCGGTGACGATATCGCCGGGGTGCACCCCGCGCAGTTCGGCCTCGATGGCGCCGGGGTCAGTCGTGGTGCGCCTGGTGAACGCCCGCAGGCCCTGCGTGGCCAGCACCCGGCCCTTGGCCGCGCGCGGCAGCGCGGCGAGCAGCGACTTGCCCAGCGCGGTCGCGTGCGCGGCGGCGTCCAGCCCGACCTGCAGGTCCTCGAGCCAGGGTGAGCGCGGGCCCTCGGCCACCTCCACCACGATCATCCGCTCGGCGTCGACCCGCGCCAGGAACGCGCTGTGCTGGCAGCCGGCCGCCAGGTGCCGAAGTACGGCGGAGGCGGACGGCGGCCGCTGGAAGGAGCTGACCAGCTCGTGGAAACGCCCGGCCACCTCCGGGCCCGCCGTGTAGCTGCCGTCGGCCTGCCGGACCAGGTAGCCCTCGTAGCACAGGGTGCGGACCAGGTGATAGGTGGTGGACAGGTTCAGCCCGCAGCGCCGGGCCAGTGCTTTGGCTGGCAGGGGGCGGTCGGCCTGCGTGACCTGCTCGAGGATCCGCAGGGCCCGGGAGACGCTCTGGATCAAGTCGGTGGGCCGCGACCCCATGCTGACAGCATCGCCCCTGGGCTCACCATTTGAAAAGTAGCGGGTTGCCCGGCTGGTGGGCCCGGCTGAGGATGGCGGTATGCCCGAGCTGCCAGCCTGGGCGCGCGAGGCGCTCGCCGGAGTCTACGACCCGTGCTGCCGGGAGAAGGGGATCTCGGTCCTGGACATGGGCCTGGTCCGCTCGGCCGAGCTGGCCGGCGGCGTGGCCCGGGTCGAGTTGCTGCTGACCTCCGGCTGGTGCCCGTTCGCCGCCTCCGTGCTGACCCAGGTGAAGGACCAGTTGCTCGGCCAGCCCGGTATCAGCGACGCGGACGTGGCCATCGTCTGGGACGAGGCGTGGACCACCGACCGCCTGTCGGCCCGGGCCAGGGACCTGCTCCGGTTCCTGCCACCGCCCGCGGCGGTCGCCGACCGGGATGAGTACATCGCCGCCCACTCACCGGCCGGAGCGCACCGCCCGCGGCCCACCGCCCCGGAAAAGGAGTAGCCGCCATGATTGACGACGCCTTCGTCTTCGACTGTGTGGCGCACGTGTTCAACTTCGACCCGAAGAACGCGTTCGGCCAGCCCGGTGTCATGTTCGACAACCACCTGTACGCGTTCCACCAGGCGCTCACCCCCGACGACCAGCCGAAGCTGCCGCCGGAGGACTTTCTGCGGCAGTGGACGCCGTCCGACATCCGCAAGATGGTGTACGAGGAATCCGACACCGACATGCTGGTGGCGATGCCACTGCCGCTCACCGACCTGTTCCACGACGGCCTGTCGCCCTGGGAGTCCTGCGCCGACCTGGCCGGCCGGGATCCGGAGCGCACCGTGTTCTGGGGATCGGTCAACCCGCTGGAGGGACGCAAGGCCCTCGACCTGATGGAGCGGCAGGTCAACGAGTTCAACGCGCGCGCGTTCAAGTTCTACAACGTCCGCTACGACTTCGGGTCACCGTACCCGTGGCGGATGGACGACCCGGAGATCGCGTTCCCGATCTTCGAGAAGGCGCGTGAGCTGGGCGTGAACCTGATCGGCGTGCACAAGGGGGTGCCGCTCGGGCCGCAGCCGATCGAGCACACGCAGACCTGGGACATGGACGGCGCGGCGGCCAATTTCCCGGACATCAACTTCATCATCTACCACGTCGGGCTGCCGTTCCTCGACGAGACCTGCTGGCAGCTGATCCGCTACCCCAACCTGTACGCGTCGATCGCGGCGACGGTCAACTTCCTGGTCCGGGCGCCGCGGATGTTCGCCGAGATCATCGGCAAGCTGCTGTTCTGGTGCGGCGAAGACAAGATCATCTACGGTTCGGAGGCGCCGCTGTTCCACCCGCAGTGGGCGCTGCGGGCATTCATGGACTTCGAAATCCCCGACGATCTCTGCGCCGGCTACGGCTACCCGCAGCTCACCGAGCAAGCCAAGCGGAAGATCCTGGGAGAGAACCTGCTGCGGCTGCACGGCATCGACCTGGCCGAGGCGCGGGCCAGGGCAGGCGGCTGAGCCGGCCCGGCCCGGAGGGCCAAACGGGTCCGTGCGGTACTTATATTGTGCGGGTGCGGAAATCGCTGGGGGCGCTGGGGAAATCACTGGGGGTCGTGGCCGCGGCCACGACGGCGGCCGTTGTCATCGGGGGATGCTCGGCGGCCGCGCAGCATCCGGCCAGGCTGGACGTCCGCGACCCGGTGAGCTCGGACGTCCACGACCCGGTGAGCTCGACGGCCGAGCACTGGGGATCCCTGTTCGGCGGGGTGAAGGGCTACTTCGGCCAGGCGGCGGCGCCGGTGACGGTAACCCTGCCGGGCACGATCGCCAAGGTCGCGAGCTCGAACTCGACCGAGTACGCGCTGCTGACCGACGGGACGCTCTACGCCTGGGGGCTGGGCAGCCAGGGCCAGCTCGGCGACGGCGCGGCACGGAACTCGCTCACGCCGGTGCGGGTGCGCTTCCCGGCCGGGGTGAAGATCGCCTCGATACCCACGGACGTGATGCCGTTCGACACCGGCCTGGCCGTGGACACCCGCGGGCGCGCCTGGGGCTGGGGTGACAACGGCGGCGGGGAGCTCTGCCTGGGCAACGAGAAGACCTACCGCACCCCGGTAAGGCTGCCGTTCTCTTCGGTGACCGCGCTGGCCGGCGCGAGCAACCACACCCAGTTCGACGCCGGCGGCACGCTCTACGCGTGCGGGCAGAACCTGTCCGGCTCGCTCGGCGACGGCAGCACCCGCCCGTCCACCACCCCGGTGAAGGTGGCCGGCCTGGACGGGGCGTCCGTGGTCAGCCTGGTGACCGCGTTCGCCAACTCCGGAGCGCTGCTGTCCAACGGGGCGTACTACGACTGGGGGCTCAACACCGCCGGGCAGCTCGGCGACGGGCACCACAAGCAGTCCGACGTCCCGGTCCGGGTCAGCCTGCCCGGGCCGGTGGCGCAGGCCGCTCAGGGCGGGTCCTACTGGAACAACGGGCAGAGCCTGGCGCTGCTGATCAACGGGTCGGTGTGGGCCTGGGGTGACGGCAAGCGCGGCCAGCTCGGCCGCGGAACGGAGCGTTCGCGGCGGTCCCCGGGACGGGTGCACGTTCCCGCCGGGGTGAGCTTCGAGCGGCTGGCCACCGGAGGGGCCACGTCATACGCCATCTCGGCGGCCGGGCACGTCTACGCGTGGGGCGCCAGCTATCTGGGGCAGGTCGGCAACGGGAAGAGCGGCATCGAGCCGGCCCCGGTGCTGGTCGCCTCCGGTGCGACGTCGATCTCCGCGACCGCCAGCAACGTGGTGATCAGCGTGCCGGCGAAGGGACAGGCCGCCGGCCGGCCCTAGCGGCCGGACCGCTGGGCCCAGGCTGGGGCGCTGGGCCAGGCCGGAGAGTCAGACGTCGGTTTCCGCCCGCTCGGTGTCCTCGGTGGCCAGCACCATCTCCGCGGCCACCACGACCTCGGTGTCGCGCGGCATCTCGTCGAGGCTGCGGCCGGCCGGCTCGGGGAGCAGCATGGTGAGCGCCACGCCGACCAGCGACAGCCCCGCGGTGAGCAGCAGCGTGCCGCGCAGCTGGAAGGTGTCCTGCATGACCGGGAACAGGAACACGCCGAGGAAGGCGCCGAACTTGGCCACGCCGGCCGAGATGCCGTGGCCGGTCGCCCGCATGCTCACCGGGTACACCTCGGCGGGCAGCACGAACGTGGTGGTGTTGGGCCCGAACTCGGCGAAGAAGTAGCTGACCCCGTAGATCAGCAGGAACGGCAGCGCGGCGGTGGAGATCCCGGGCACCAGGCCGATCACCCCGAAGCACACCGCCATCGCGGTGAAGCCGATCCACTGCAGCCGCCGGTGCCCGATCCGGTCCATCCGGAAGATGGCCAGTACGTAGCCGGGCAGCGCGGCGACCACGAAGATGGCCAGCTCCAGCGCGATCGTGCCCATCGTGGTGGCGTTCGGCGAGACGAGCTTGATGATCTCCGGGGTGGAGATCGTGTTGCCGTAGTAGGCGTAGTCGAAGATGAACCAGGTGCCGGCGGTGCCGAGCAGCATGATCAGGTAGCGGCGGTTGGTCAGGAAGGCGCGCAGCCGCATGCTGTGCCGCAGCACGTTCTTGGTGCCGCCGCTGGCCTCGCCCTGGCTGAAGTCGGCGAGCGAGTTGGCGGCCCGGTCCGGCTGGCCCTGCACCAGCGCCTGGTAGCGCGGCGACTCGGGCATCCGGGTGCGCAGGTAGAGGACGGCCGCGGCGGGGATCGCGCCGAGCGCGAGCATGACCCGCCAGGATCCGTCGTTGCCCACCCCCGCGCCGAGCAGCGCCAGCGCCACCAGTGGTCCCACGATCAGCCCGAGGGCCTGAGTGGAGAACACCATGCTGACCAGCTTGCCGCGATCGCGGCGGTTGGCGTACTCGCTCATCAGCACGGCACTGACCGGGTAGTCGCCGCCGATGCCCAGCCCGAGCACCAGGCGGGCCGCGATCAGCGCCGCGTAGTTCGGCGCGAGGGCCGACCCGATGGCGCCGACGATCATGATCGCGGCCACCATCCAGTAGACCCGCTTGCGCCCGGCCACGTCGGCGATCCTGCCGAACACGAACGCGCCGAGGAACGCCCCGGCCAGCGTCATGCTGTTCAGCACGGCCAGCTTTTCCGTGCCCAGGTGCCACTCCTGCTTGATCAGGGTGGAGGCGATGCCGATGACGAACAGGTCATAGGCGTCGGTGAAGAAGCCCATCCCGGAAACCAGGACGGCGCGCAGATGGAATCTGCTCAAACGGGCTTCGTCGAGCGCGGTGATCAGGTCCCGGGCGCGGGTCTCGGCCACCCTAAATCCTTCCTCGCCTCCTTCTGGGAGGCATGTACGCATGTATCCGGCCTGCTCCGTGAGCAAAGTACTTCCAGCAGGCGAAGCACATCTAACGTACAGATGAACAGAAGGTAAACGAGATCGTTTGTGGCCCAGGTCACTCGCCTAGCCCAGTCGCCCGGGTCACTCGCCGACGGCGTTGACGTCACTGGCCAGGACCGCCTGGACGTACTCCATCTCGGACAGTGCGGCGGCGAGGTCGTTGACGGACTGTCTGCCGTGCACCTGCAGGGTGACCTCCACCGTGGCGCGGCCCGCCGTGGAAGGCTGGTCCCGCAGCACCTCGGTGTCCACGTTGTCGATGACGAACCCGTGCCTGGTGGCCTCGGCCAGGATGTCGCGCAGCAGGCCGTGCCCGTCGGGGTAGCGGATGTGGATGGCCGAGATCGCGGTGGCCGAGCGGGGCAGCCGCTGGGTGACCACCGGAAAGCCCAGGGCCACCAGGAAGTAGCCGCCGGCGGTCAGCGCGGCCAGCACCGGCAGCCCGGCGCCGGCGGCCGAGCCGATGGCGGCGGTGACCCAGATCCCGGCGGCGGTGGTGAGGCCGCGGACCGAGTCACGCCGGACGAAGATCAGGCCCGCGCCCAGGAAGCCGATGCCGCTCACGATCTGCGCCGCCACCCGGGACGGGTCCAGCACGACCTTGTGGGGCTCCAGCACGTCGGTGAAGCCGTACTTGCTGATCAGCATGAACAGCGCCGCGCCCACACCGACCAGGGTGTGCGTGCGCAGACCGGCGCTCTTCTGCCGGATCTCCCGCTCCAGCCCGATGGCGGCGGACAGCAGCAGCGCCAGCCCTAGCTCGGCGGCCTGGCGCCAGCCCTCCGCGTTGAGCGCCGGGGCGCTGGCGGCCTGGGATCCGAGGGCGGTCAGGACCACCTGGTCAGCGTAGCGGACGGGCGGTCAGCCGCCGCGCGACGCGGTGTCCTGGGTGCTCGTCTGCGGCCTGGACCGGCGCTGCAGCAAGCAGCCACGGATCCCGGTGACGATCAGCACGCCCCCGGTCAGCAGGGTCGTCGCGGTCAGCACCGCGATGCCCGTGGTGTCCAGCACCGCACTGTGCAGCAGCGCGCCGAGGATGGCCGCGAGCAGGCCGAGGCCACCGCCGGCCACCCAGACCGCGGACGTCCACCGCGGCACCCCGGGGCCGGGACCCGCCATCAGCCGGCGGGACACCCGGGTCAGCCGCCGGTCCCTGGCCAGCTGAGCCTCGAGTTCCAGCCAGCGGCGCTGCTCAGACTCCGACAGCGGCATGCTGACCCCCTGAACGGCCGGAAAGCCGGATAAGGCTGGTTATCCCAGTCCATCACCGCCCGCCCAGCAAAGCAATCGTGAGTTCAGCCACAGTGAGAGCCCCGGGGCGGCGGCAGTGCCGCCCCGGGGCTCGCTGACTGGCTGGGCCGAACGGCGGGGTTCAGCCGTCGGCGCGGATGAGGCCGACCGGGCAGGCCACGCCGGTGCCGTGGTCGGGGCAGTACCCGTGCGGGTTCTTGGTGTCGGCCAGGTACTGCTGGTGGTAGTCCTCGGCGAAGTAGAAGTCGCCCGCCGGGACGATCTCCGTGCTGATCTTGCCGTAGCCGGCGGCGGTCAGCTTCTCCTGGTAGGCGTCGCGGGAGCGGAGCGCGGTCTCCTGCTGCTCCGGCGACGTGGTGAAGATGGCTGACCGGTACTGGGTGCCGACGTCGTTGCCCTGGCGCATCCCCTGGGTCGGGTCGTGCGACTCCCAGAACACCCGCAGCAGCTGCTCGTAGGAGACCTTGGCCGGGTCGAACACCACCCGGACCGCCTCAGCGTGCCCGGTGCGGCCGCTGCAGACCTCCTCGTATGACGGGTTCGGCGTGTAGCCGCCCTCGTAGCCGACGGCCGTCGTCAGCACGCCCGGCGTCTGCCAGAAATTCTTCTCCGCGCCCCAGAAGCAGCCCAGCGCGAACTCGGCCACCTGCGACCCCTGCGGGTACGGCGGCGCGAGCGGCCCGCCCAGCACCTCGTGCCGGGCCGGCACCGGCATCGGGGTGTCCCGGCCGGCCAGCGCCTCGTCGGCGGTGATGGTCCGTGTCTTGTGCGAACCGAACAGGCTCATGTCCTCTCCAGACTCATTCAAAACTCAGTCGAGCGTCTGCTGCCACCAGGCCGGAAGGGAGTTTTGAATAAGTCTGCTCCTCCGGCGCGCGATGCCCTGTGGCGGCCTCCGCCATCCTCGAGCATCGCAGCAGCCGTATGTTTCAGCGTGTCAGGCCCCGGTTTTCTTCCGTCCCCGGGCCGTCCGCCGCCTCGGCCAGCAGTTGCTCCAGCCAGTGCTGGCTGGCCCGGGCGACGCGGGCGGGGACGCCGAGCTCATCGAGCAGGTCGGCCGCGGCCGACATCTCGTCGATACGGCGGCGGGCGTGCCGGATGCTGCCCTGCTCGAGCCGGTCGACGGTGGCCGCCGAGGCGTTCGTGAGCTCCTGGCCGATGTTGGCCCGCAGCCAGTCCGCACAGCCCGCCGCGCGGCCCGCGCGGAGCGCCTCGGTGACCGCGGCGGCCAGGCCCTTGTAGAAGACGCTCCTGACCAGCTTGCGGGCGGCGGCCGTGCCCGGCGGGCCGGGCAGCGTGCTGACCGTGGCGCCCAGCGCGCCGAGGACCTCGGCCCACGTCCCGGCGGCCGGCCCGCAGGCGAGCATCGGGGTGCGCAGCCCGCGCCCGGGCACCGGCGCCATCAGCGCGACATCGGCGAAGACGGCACCCGACCGGGCCGCGATCTGCGCGAGGGTGGCCTTCAGGCCCGCCGAGGCGGTGTTCAGGTCGGCGTAGACCGCGCCCTCGCCGATCCCGGGCAGCGCCTGCTCGAGCGTGTCCACGGCCTCGTGTGCGCTGGTCAGGGCCATGACGATGGCGGCCCCGCGGGCGGCGTCGGCGTCGCTGCCGCAGTCGCGGACGCCGGGCGGCGCGGGCACCTTCGGGTCGAAGCCCCGGACGGCCGCGCCGGCCGAGACGAGGTCGGCGGCGAAGCGCGAGCCGGCCTCACCAAGGCCGAGCACGGCGATGACCGGTGTGCGCCGGCTCATCGCGGCACGGCCGCGGTGGCCAGGGCCCGGAAGGTGTCGATGACGCTTTGCAGGTGCTCGCGCATGGCCCGCTCGGCCCCGGCCGGGTCGCCTGCGGTGATCGCCGCCACGATCGCCTCATGCTGCGGGAGCGACACGGTCGGCCGGCCCGGCAGCAGGGACAGCGAGAAGCGGTGCCGGACCGTCTGGTCGCGCAGCTGCTGGAGCAGGCGTGCCGTCGTCTCGTGCGCCGCGATGTCGCGGATCGCCGCGTGCAGCCGCCCGTTCAGCTCGCTGTAGGCCATGAGCTCTGACCGGTCCACGGCGGCGCGCATGTCCTTGATGATGCCGCGCAGCACCCCCGCCTCGGACTTGCCGGTGCGTTCCGCGGCGCGGGCGGCCATGTGCCCCTCCAGCAGCATGCGGACCTCGGTGATCTCGACCGCCTCGTCCAGCGATATGTCCCGCACCCGGGCGCCGCGGTTGCGCTGGAACTCGACCAGGCCCTGGGCGGACAGCTCCTGCAGAGCCGAGCGGAGGATGAACCGGGAGGTGCCGAAGCGCTCGCACAGGTCGACCTCGACCAGCCGCTGCCGCGGCGCGTACTCACCGGTCAGGATCGCGGCGCGCAGCGCCTCGGTCACGGCGGGCTTGGCGTCGTCCGGCATGCTGCTGATCCTTTCACCCGGCCGGTGGGGTGCCGTGCGTGTGGAAGGACGCGATCGTGGCCAGCCCCCAGGCCTGGCCCTTGGCCCGTTCGGCCTCGGTCCAGGTAATGGGCGCCCAGTCGGGGGCGAAGATCAGCCGCGCGCATGGGTTGCACAGCTCGATCCGGTTCCCGCCAGGCTCGTACACGTAGAGGAAGAAGGTCTGCTGGATGGCGTGCTTGTGCGGCCCGGTCTCGATGAAGACCCGCTTGTCGAGGCAGATGTCCGCGGCCCGGAGGATGTCCTCCCTGGTGTCGGTGGCGAACGCGAGGTGGTGCAGCCGCCCGTTCGCCGTGGTCCAGTCGTTGGTGTAGACGAGGTCGTAGGACTTCTGCGCGAAGTGCATCCACTGCGCCGAGACCGTGCCGTCGTCCAGCACGATCTGCTCGGTGACCCTGGCCCCCAGCGCCGAGCAGATGAACCTGCCGTTGGGCTCGGTCTGCGCGGCCAGGTAGTTGACGTGGTCCAGGCGGCGGACGCACACGCCGCGGCCGGGGTAGGCCTGGGCCTGGTTCTTCAGTGCGGGCGCCAGGTCGCCGACCGGCCGGTACCGCTCGGTTTCCCAGTACAGCTCGAACTCGTGACCGTCCGGATCGCGGAACAGGTAGGTGGGCCCGATGCCGGTGTCACCGTCCCGCCAGCCGAGGCCCAGCCCGGCCGCCTCGATGCTGGCCACCCGCCGCCGCAGCGCGTCCTCGCTGGCGGCGCGCAGCCCGGTGCGGCGGATGCCGGAGGTCGCCGCCGCGGTGAGCTTCAGGCTGTGATGCTCGTAGTCGTCCCAGGTGCGCAGGTACACCGAGTCGCCGCTGCGGCCGTTCTCGGTGAGCCCGAGCACCTCGGTGAAGAACCACAGGCTCTTCTCCGGCTCGGGCGTCAGCAGCTCGGCGTGGCCGAGATGGGCCACCTCGTGCAGCAGCGACGTCATGGCCTACTCCTCCGCGGCCGGCTGATCATGGTCCGCCGGGTAGGCGGTTCCGTCGAAGAGCTTGCGGGCGGTGCGCACGACTCCCGCGCCGCGCACCAGCGGCGGCTCGGCCGAGATGTCCAGGTCGACGTCCACCAGCAGGTGCCCGGTGGGGTGCTCGACGTCGATCAGGTGCCCGGGGCCCGGCCAGTCGGCCAGCTCGGCCCCGGCTCCGCCGGGCAGCAGCAGGGCGGTGGCGGTGCTCACCGCGCCGAGCACGCCGATCGCGGTGTGCGGGTGCACAGGGATGAAGCTGCGCGTGCAGATGGTGCCGCCGTCACGCGGCGCGCTGACCAGCGTCGTCTTGGGCACGGACAGCCCGCTGACGTCGCCCAGGCCCATCAGCTTCCCGGCCGCCAGCCGCAGCGACTGCACCCGGTCGCGCAGCCCGGTGTGGCCGGCCAGTTCCCTGGTTGACTCATAGCCGGTGATGCCGAGGTCGCGCGCCCTGGCCACGACGACGGGCATGCCGTTGTCCACGCAGGTGACCTCGACGCCGCCGATGACGTCAGCGGCACTGCCGGTGGGCAGCAGGGCCCCGGTCGCCGACCCCGCGGTGCCGGCGAACCGCAGGGTGACCGGGGCCGCGGTGCCCGGGACTCCGTCGATCGAGGTGGTGCCGGAGTAGCCCGGCCTGCCGCCGGGGGTGGCGAACGTGGCGGTGACCACGCTGCCGGAGTTCACCATCCGGATGCGCGTGCTGGTGGACTCGCCGCCGGCCGCGATCAGCCCGCGCTCGGCCGCGAACGGGCCCACGCCGGCCAGGATGTTCCCGCAGTTCTGCTGGTTGGTGACGGTGGCCTGGTCCACGCCGAACTGCAGGAACAGGTAGTCGATGTCCGCGTCACCGGCCGCGGACGGGGAGACGATCGCGGCCTTGGAGGTCAGCGAGTGCCCGCCGCCGAGACCGTCCACCTGCAGCGGGTGGCCGCTGCCCATGATCCGCAGCAGCAGCCGGTCCCGCTGCTCCGGCCGCTCCGGCAGGTCCGCGGCCAGGAAGTACAGGCCCTTCGAGGTGCCGCCCCGCATGAGCATGCACCGGATGCCGTCCGCGGGCGGCCAGGTCATGGCGCCTCCCGGTAGTCGCGGTAGTCGGTGTACTGCACCCCCAGATCAGCCAGCCGGGCCCGCAGGCCGTAGCGGTCCAGCCCCAGCTCACCCTGGGCGAACGCGGCGCGGGAGGCGTTCTCCCTCTCCGCGCGCGCCCGGGCCGCGGCCAGGGCGGCGGCCAGGCCGCCCCGGGCGACGGCCACGACCCCGTCGTCGTCGGCGACGATCGCGTCGCCCGGGGCGATGCGCTGGCCGTTGATGCTGACCGGGACGTTGACCGCGCCCGCCGTGACCTTGACCGTGCCCTGCGCGGAGACGGCCGCGCTGAACACCGGGAAGCCCATCGCGTGCAGCGCGGCGACGTCGCGCACGCCGCCGGTGGTGACGAGCCCGCGCACCCCCCGGTGCCGCAGCGCGGTGGCCAGCAGCTCGCCGAACGCGCCATCGCTCGACGGCGACGTGGTCGTCACCACGACGATGTCGCCCGGCCGGCACTGCTCCACGGCCGCGTGAATCATGAGGTTGTCGCCGGGCCAGCAGACCACCGTGACCGCCGTCCCGCCGATGCGCGACCCGGGGTGCACCGGGCGGATGCCCGGGCCGAGGTAGCCGGTGCGGCCGACCGCCTCGTGCACCGTGGCGACGCCCAGCCCGGCCAGCTCGGCGACCTGGCCTGGATCCGCGCGGGGGCAGCCGGTGACCACCACGGTCTTCACTGCAGCGTCCCGGTCACCTGGGGGTACACCCGCATGTAGGCCTCACCCATCGTCGAGTGCGGCAGGCCCAGGTTGGGGCCGGCGTTGCGGCGCAGCTGGACACCGCGCCGCCGGGCCAGGTCGGTGTAGTAGTCCCACAGGTGCTGCTGCGCCCGCAGGCACTCCATCGCCTCGCGTTTGGTGCCGAAGACCTCGGTGATGTCCAGCAGCACCTGCGGCTTGAAGTCGCACATCTCCGGCTGGTGCGGCTCGAACAGGAACACCGGCGGGGCGCCCAGCGGCTCGCCCGGCGCGTCGTAGCCGGCCGCCTGCGCCAGCACCCGCGCCCGCAGTGCCATCCGGCCGGCCGCGGGATGGTCGGGGTTGTACGGGTCAGCCAGCGCGTGCGTCAGCACCACGGCGGGCTCGACCCGCCGGTAGCAAGCCACGATCGCGTCCACGAGCTGGTCCGACTCCGGCAGCGGGTAGTCGCCCGCATCCAGGAACTCGATCTGGGCGCCGAGGACGGCGGCCGCCCGGCTGGCCTCATCCCGCCGGAGGGCCTTGACCTCGGCCAGGTTCCGGCCCTCACGCCAGGCCTTCGCCGACTCGCCGCGCTCGCCGAAGCTCAGGCAGAGCACGGTCACCTGGGTGCCACGCGAGGAGGCCAGCGCCATGGCCCCGCCGGCCCGCCAGACGAAGTCGCCGGCGTGCGCGCTGATCACCAGGAGCGGGCCGGCCGTGTCAGCAGTGTTCATCTGCTCTTTCCTGTCGGTGGTGCTCAGCGGGCCGGGGACAGCGATCCCTGCGGAAAAAACGCTAACCTTCTGCAATCGATATTGTCAACGATTTGCCATCCACGTGTCACCCGGCAGCAAGGCCGCCTGCCTGGCCGAGTCGTCGCTGCGACCGGTACGACCTGGCTAGTTATCGTTTAATGCGACTTCGCTTTGCGCCCGAAAGGGCGGACAGCGAATATACAGCGAGATTGTTGACATCAATCTCAGATTGAGTCTAGGTTCGCTTCAAGCCGTTTTATCCCCTCGGCGCGTCGCGCGGAGGGGACGGTTTCCACCCCGGCCGCGCGCGGCCACGGCCTTGGCGGCGCGGCCTTCCAAGGAGATCGATGACCCATGACTGACCAGGGTTTTCCGATGAGTAATCAGGCCAGGCCGCCCGAGGGCCAGGCCAGGCCGTCCGCAGCCCAGGCCGGGCCGGCCGAGGCCAAGGCCGCGATCAGCCGGCGGAGCGTGCTCCGCGCGGCCAGCGCCGGGGTGGCCTTCGCGGGTTTCGGCGGGCTGCTCCAGGCGTGCAGTTCCGGCATCAAGGGTTCCGGCGGCGGCAGCACCAAGAACATCACGATCGGCTGGATCCACCCGCTGACCGGCTCACTGGCCGGCTTCGGGGCCGCCGACAACTGGGTGATCTCCAAGATCAAGCAGACCACCCCGTACAAGAACGGGTTCAAGATCGGCGGCAAGACGTTCCCCGTCACGATCAAGTCCTACGACACCCAGTCCAGCGTCTCCCGGGCCGGCGATCTGGCCAGGTCGGCCATCGAGGGCGGCGTGGACATCCTGCTCGCGTCGTCCACGCCGGAGACCGTCAACGCGGTGGCCAGCCAGGCCGAAACGCTCGGCACGCCGCTGGTCTGCTCGAACATCCCGTGGGAATCGTGGTACATCAACCTGGGCGGCAACCCGGCCAAGCCCACGCTCAAGCCCAAGTACGTGGTCATGTACTTCCTTGGCGCCGAGCACCTGATCAAGTGCTTCATCCCGATGTGGGACCGGATCCGCGCGCAGCTCCACACCAACAAGGTGGTCGCGGCCGCGTTCCCCAACGACTCCGACGGCAACGCGTTCCGCGCGGTGTTCCCGCCGGTCGCCCAGGCCGCGGGCTACAAGATGGTGCTGTCCCCGGCGTACCCCGACGGGACCACGAACTACACCTCGATGATCTCGCAGTTCAAGTCGGCCAACGCCGATTTCTTCACCAACGTGCCGCTGCCGCCCGACTTCGCCACGATGTGGAAGCAGTCGATTCAGCAGGGCTTCCGGCCGAAGCTGGCGACCGTGGCCAAGGTGCTGCTGTTCCCGCCCGACGCCTACGCGCTTGGCTCCGAGGCGTACAACGTCGCCACCGACACCTGGTGGGTGCCGACCCTGCCGTGGACGTCGAGCTTCACCGGGGAGACCTGCCAGCAGATGGCCAACGAGTTCGAGACGTCCGGCCACGGCCAGTGGAACGCCAACATCAGTAACTACAGCCTCTTCGAGATCGCCCACGCAGCCCTCACCTCGGTGAGCGACCCGCACGACAGGGCCGAGGTCGCCAACGCCATCCACAACGTGAACATCCAGGCGCTCGCCGGGCCGCTGAACTTCACCCCGAGCGGGAAGGGCTGGCTGCCGCACGCCGGTCCGGCCCCGGGCGTTGCGATTACCCCGCCGGCCGGCGTGCAATGGCAGAAGGGAACCAAGTACCCGCTGGAGATGCAGATCGTCGACAACTCGCTGCTGCCGGAGGCGAAGATCACGGCCGACCTGAAGCCGACCAACACGTGACCGAATGACCAGCGCGCTGCTCGAGCTAGACCATGTGACGAAACGGTTCGGCCGGGTCGTCATAGCCGAGGACCTGTCACTGGCCGTCGGCACGGGCGAGGTGGTCGGAATCGTGGGGCCGAACGGCGCCGGCAAGACCAGCCTGTTCGGCCTCATCTCCGGCGGCCTCGCCCCCGGCGCAGGCGAGGTCCGGTTCGCCGGGCGCACGGTCACCAAGCTGGACTCTGCCGCGCGGTGCCGGCTCGGTATCGGCCGCACGTACCAGGTGCCGCGGCCGTTCGCGGACATGACCGTGTTCGAGAATCTGCTCGTCGCCGCCCAGCAGGGCGGCGGTCTGCGGCGGCGGGCCAGCTACGCGGCCGCGGTCGCGGCGCTGGAGCGGACCGGCATGTCAGCTCACGCGAACACCCCCGCCGAACGGCTCGGCCTGCTGCAGCGCAAGCGCCTTGAACTAGCCAGGGCCCTCGCCACACAGCCCACGCTGCTGTTGCTCGACGAGGTGGCGGGCGGCCTCACCGACCCCGAGGTCGCCCAGGTGGTCGAGATCGTCCGCGGCATCAACGCCGAGGGCACCGCGGTGATCTGGATCGAGCACGTGGTGCGTGCGCTGACCCCCGTGGTGGGCCGGCTGATCTGCCTGGCCGGCGGCAAGTTTGTCGGCGACGGAGAGCCTGCCACGGTGCTGGCCGAGCCCGCTGTCCGCGAGGTCTTCCTCGGCACCGAGGTCACGGCGGCGCTGGCTGGCGGATCCCTGGAGGGGATTCCAGCCGACGAGCGGAGCGAGCCGTGAGCGAGCCGGGAGGGCTTCCCGGCGCCGCAGACCCGGCGGGAGACGCCGTGTCCGCTCGGGGAAACAGTGAGCGACCAGGCAGCGG
>DASYAV010000142.1:0-7501 GCA_036501145.1 Streptosporangiaceae bacterium
CCGACGTCGCAGCGCTCGGCGATGAGCAGGGTCGAGTCGCAGCCGGCCTGCCACACGTCGTCGGTGGACGCCGCGCGCATCTCGGCCGGGGACTTCACGTAGTAGCCGCCGCCCTCGAGCTTGAACCGGTTGGGGTCGGTCAGGTTGGACGCGGTCTGCACGCACAGCAGCGCCTCGTGCGCGAGGGCGTCGCCGGGGTAGGTGTAGTGCGAGTCGTTGGTGACGACAAGCGGGATGCCAAGGTCCCTGGAGACCTTCCGCAGGCCGTCGCGGACCCGGTTCTCGATGCTCAGCCCGTGGTCCATGACCTCGACGAAGTAGTTGTCCTTGCCGAAGATGTCCCGGTAACTGGCGGCGGCCTCCACCGCCTGGCTGTACTGGCCGAGCCGCAGCCTGGTCTGCACCTCGCCGGACGGGCAGCCGGTGGTCGCGATGATGCCCTTGGCGTACTGGCTCAGCAGTTCGCGGTCCATCCGCGGCTGGCGGAAGAACCCCTCCAGGGAGGCCAGCGAGGACAGCCGGAACAGGTTGTGCATGCCTTCGGTAGTCTCGGCGAGCAGCGTCATGTGCGTGTAGGCGCCGGCCCCGGAGATGTCGTCGCCGGACTGGGCCGGGCTGCCCCAGCGCACCGGCTGGCGGAGCTTGCGGTGCTCGGGGGCGACGTAGGCCTCGATGCCGATGATCGGCTTCACGCCCGCGGCGGTGGCCTTGGCCCAGAAGTCGTAGGCGCCGTACATGTTGCCGTGGTCGGTCATCGCGATGGACGACATGCCGCCCTGCTTGACCTGATTGAACAGATCCTTCAGCCGGGCCGCGCCGTCGAGCATCGAGTACTCGGTGTGCACGTGCAGATGGGCGAAGCCCTGGCCCGGCCCCTGCTCCGCTGCGGCTGCCGACATGAAGTTACCGCCTCCTTCGGGCACGCCTAGATACACCCCCACCGGGGCGTTCACCAACAGAACAGGGGGAAGGGGCTGACACCGCAGCCTGGCTGTTCAGCGTTGTTCCGAGCCATTCAAGCTTATTGCAGTCCATGATCGAAAACTCTCAGGGACACGCATCAATCGAGACTCAGCCGTCAGTCCTGCTCACGCAGCACGTCGAGGACGTGCGCGAGGTCGGCGGGATACTCGCTGTGGAATTCCACCCGGCGGCCCTCGGCCGGGTGGGTGAAGGCCAGGCTGACCGCGTGCAGCCACTGCCTGGCCAGCCCGAGCTGCCCGGCCAGCACCGGGTCGGCGCCGTAGAGCAGGTCCCCGGCGACCGGGTGCCTGATCGCCGACATGTGCACCCGGATCTGGTGGGTGCGGCCTGTCTCCAGGCCGATGCCGGCCAGGCTGGCGCCGCGGAACGCCTCGATCGTGTCGTAGTGGGTGACGCTGGGCCTGCCCCCGGCCACCACGGCGAACCGGCCGTCGCCGGAGGGATGCCGGCCGATCGGCGCGTCCACGGTGCCGCGCAGCGGGTCGGGATGCCCCTGCACCAGCGCGTGGTAGCGCTTGTCCACCTCGCGGTCGCGGAACGCCCGCTTGAGCGCGCTGTAGGCGGCCTCGCTCTTGGCCAGCACCATGACGCCCGTGGTGTTGGCGTCCAGCCGGTGCACGACGCCCTGGCGCTCGGCGGCGCCGCTGGTGGCGATGGTGTGCCCGGTGGCGAGCAGGCCACCGGTGATGGTCGGCCCGGTCCACCCCGGGGTGGGATGCACGACGACCCCGGTGGGCTTGTTCACCACGATGATGTCGGCGTCCTCGTAGACGACCGTGAGGCCGGGCACCGGCTCGGCGGGCGCGGCGGTGCCGCTGTCCTGGCGGGCGGCGGGCAGCGTCACGTCCAGCCAGCTGCCCGCCTGGACCCGGTGCGACTTCGCGGCGGGCTGCCCGTCCACGAGCACCTGCCCGCCGGCGATCAGATCCGCGGCCCTGGCCCGGGACAGCCCGAACATCCGGGCCAGCGCGGCGTCCAGCCGCTCACCTTCCAGGCCGTCGGGCACCGGCACCCGGCGCTGGTCCACCGGGGTCATCGCGCCGGGCCTGCCGGGTCCCCGGCGGCGCTTCCCGCGGCGCTCCCGGTGGCGCCGTCCCTGGTGCCATCCAGCCGCAGCCCGCGCATGGCCAGCAGCACCGCCAGCACTCCCCCGCAGACGATGGACGAGTCGGCCAGGTTGAACACCGGCCAGTGCGGCAGCTGGATCCAGTCCACCACCGAGCCGCGCAGCGGCGCGGGCGCGCGCAGCAGCCGGTCGCCCAGGTTGCCGGCCGCCCCGCCGAGCAGCAGGCCCAGCGTGATCGCCCAGGGCAGGCTGCGCAGCCGCCGCGCGCTGCGGCCGATGAACACGATCACGCCCACCGCGATGACGGTGAACACGACGGTCATCGAGGTGCCGATGCTGAACGCGGCGCCGCTGTTGCGCAGCAGCCGCAGCGTCAGTAGGCCGCCGAGCAGCCGCACCGGCGGGCGGCCGGCCTGCACCGCGACCACGACGGCCTTGCTGATGGCGTCGGCGGCCAGCACCCCGGCGGCCACCGCGGTGAGCACGAGCACGTGCCGGCGCCCAGGCCTGGGCCCGTTCACCGGCCGGTCAGCGTCGTTCTTCACGCTGCTTGCAGGCGACGCACAGGGTGGCCCGCGGGAACGCCTGCAGCCGGGCCTTGCCGATCGGCTCGCCGCACGACTCACACACGCCGTAGCTGCCGTCGGAGATCCTGGCCAGCGCCCGCTCGTTCTGCGACAGGAGTTCCCTGGCGTTGTGGGTGAGGGCGAGCTCGTGCTCGCGGGCGAACGTCTTCGCGCCGACGTCGGCTGGGTCGTCGCCGGCGTCGGCGACCGCGTCCCCCATCCGCTCAGCAATTTCGGTCTCGGTCTTGGCTATCTCGCCGCGCAGCTCGGCGACCTCGCCCTCGAGCTCTCCGCGGACCTTGGCGATCTCGGCCGCGGTCCAGCGTTTCTCGCCCGGCCGGACCGAAAGTGCGGCAGCGCCGGAACGGGTGGCTTCGGCCATGTCAGACCTCCCTCGGCGCGACATATTCATGATCTTGAAACTGAGCGGTCAACGGAGGATAAGTCGGGATGCCGGGCAATGCAAACTCACCCGCCGGGCGACCTGCGCGAACTCTGGGGCGTCACTCGTCGTAGTGGCTGGGCGGGAACGAGTCCCGCTGCCCCTTCACCACGATCTCGTCGTGGTCAAGTTCACGCCGGAACTCCGCGCGCTCCTCCTGGAACTGCTCGGTGTCGGTGATGTCGGTGGGCACCGGCTCGTCGGCGGCGGGCGGCACCTCGTCCGGGTCGAAGTCGTCCACACCGGCATCGACCCGTTCCTCTTCGGTCAGCCGGGCCAGCTTGTCGTCGTCGGGGCGCTGGGACGAGCCGCCGTGCTCACGCCGGTCGCGGTGGAACATCTCCGCCGGGAGGTCCTCGTCCAGCGGATCTGGCCGCTCCGGAGGCTCGGCCGGGTTGCGCTTGCTCATCGTTCCTCCTGCGGGCGAAGGGCGGGGATGACTGAGGAGGCTACCCACCCTGCCGGGCCGGGAAACCGTTCGGCCGGGGGGCCGCCATCGGCTACCCTGGCAGTCTGCACGGCATAGATGGGGACAGCTGCCGCTGACCGCGGCCAGGAGCGACCCGGGGACGGTGTGAGCCCGGGGGCAGGCCCAGCGACCAGATCACCCCGGAGCCGCCGGAAGAACGGTCATTCAGAGACTGATTCAAAACGCCTGGGTGCACGTCCGAGCCTGGTGCGTTTTGAATGAGTCTCCGAGCTGATGAACGGCTGCCGCCTGGCGTGGCGGGGATGACCTGGTAGAACCGGCAGCGGGAGCAACGGAGCGGGCCGGGAACCCGCCCCCGGCGCAGCGGTGTCAGCCGCCGCGATGGGGGTGACACCGGCCAAGGAGGGTGGTACCGCGGGGCGGCCGAAGGCCCGTCTCGTCCCTCCGCGAAGGACGTGCGGGCGCCGCCCGCACCGGGACTCGCGGGAAGGCCACCACCCATGAGCCAGCCAGGACACCCTCTGCACCCGGCGCTGCCGGCCAGGCCGGACCTGCCGGCCATCGAGCGGGAGATGCTGGACCGCTGGCGCGAGGGCAAGGTCTTCGAGCGCTCGCTGGAGCAGACCGCCGGCGGCCAGCTGTGGACGTTCTACGAGGGCCCGCCGACCGCGAACGGCACACCGGGTGTGCACCACGTCGAGGCCCGGGTGTTCAAGGACCTCTTCCCCCGGTTCAAGACCATGCAGGGCTTCCACGTGCCGCGGCGGGCCGGCTGGGACTGCCACGGCCTGCCGGTCGAGGTGGCCGTGGAGAAAGAGCTCGGCATCTCCGGCAAGCAGGACATCGAGGCCTACGGGATCGCCGAGTTCAACGAGCGCTGCCGCGAGTCGGTGCTGCGCAACGTGGACCAGTTCGAGCAGCTCACCGAGCGGATGGGCTACTGGATCGATACCTCCCAGGCCTACCGCACGATGGACGCGAGCTACATCGAGTCGGTCTGGTGGTCGCTCAAGCAGACCTGGGACCAGGGCCTCCTGGTGCAGGACTTCCGGATCAGCCCGTACTGCCCGCGCTGCGGCACCCCGCTGTCCGACCACGAGCTGGGTCAGCCGGACGTGTACCAGGTGGTGGGCGACCCCTCGGTCACCGTGCGGTTCCCGTTGCGCACGCTGCCCGAGGGGGCACCGGCCGCGCTGGACGGCGCGGACCTGCTGGTGTGGACGACCACGCCGTGGACGCTGGTGTCCAACACGGCCGTGGCCGTGCACCCCGACGAGGCGTACGTGGTGGCCAGGCGCGGCAGCGACGGGCAGCGGGTGGTGGTGGCCGAGGCGCTGGTCGAGCGCGTGCTCGGCGAAGGCTGGGAGGTCGTCACCAGGTTCCGCGGCGGGGAGTTGGCCGGGGCGGGTTACGCGCAGCCGTTCAGTCTCATCGATGTGCCGGACGCGCATATCGTGCTCACTGCCGACTTCGTCACCACCGAGGACGGTACGGGTCTTGTGCACATCGCGCCGGCCTTCGGCGCGGACGACATGGCCGCCGGGCGGGCGCACGGGCTGCCGGTGGTCAACCCGGTCCGGCCGGACGGGCGGTTCGACGATGCCGTGCCGCTGGTGGGCGGGCTGTTCTTCAAGGACGCCGACCCGGTGCTGGTGGACGACCTGAAGCAGCGCGGGCTGCTGTTCCGCACCGAGATCCACGAGCACAGCTACCCGCACTGCTGGCGGTGCGGCACGCCGCTGCTGTACTACGCGGTGCCGTCCTGGTACATCAAGACCACGCAGGTCAAGGACGCGCTGCTGGCCGAGAACGAGCGGACCAACTGGCAGCCCCCCACGATCAAGCACGGCCGGTACGGCGAGTGGCTGCGCAACAACGTGGACTGGGCGCTGTCCCGGACCAGGTACTGGGGCACGCCGCTGCCGCTGTGGGTGTGCGACGCCGGGCACATCACCTGCGTGGGCTCGCGGGCCGAGCTGGCCGAGCTGGCCGGCCGGGACCTGTCCGGGCTCGACCCGCACCGGCCGCAGGTGGACGAGGTCACGCTGGCCTGCCCGGACTGCGGGCAGACGGCCCGCCGGGTGCCGGACGTGATCGACGCCTGGTACGACTCAGGCTCGATGCCGTTCGCCCAGTGGGGCGCGCCGTGGCACAACCGGGCCGACTTCGAGAGCTCCTACCCGGCGCAGTTCATCTGCGAGGCGATCGACCAGACGCGCGGCTGGTTCTACTCGCTGATGGCGGTGGGCACGATCGTCTTCGGCCGGTCGGCCTACGAGAACGTGGTGTGCCTCGGCCTGCTGATGGACGAGCAGGGCCGCAAGATGAGCAAGCACCTGGGCAACGTCATGGAGCCGCTGCCGCTGATGGAGTCGCGCGGCGCGGACGCGCTGCGCTGGTTCTTCGCCGCGACCGGGTCACCGTGGTCGGCCCGGCGGCTCGGGCACAGCGCGCTCGACGAGATCGTCAGGAAGGTGCTGCTCACCTACTGGAACACCGCGTCGTTCCTGGTGCTGTACGCGAACGCGGCCGCCGGTGGGGGGGACACCGGGGCGTGGCTGACGGCCGCGCCCCCGCCGGCCGGCCGCCCGCTGCTCGACCGGTGGGTGCTGAGTGAGCTGCATACGCTGGTCCGGGACGTCACCGCCGCGCTGGACGGCTTCGACACGGCCGAGGCCGGGCGGCGGCTGGCCGCGTTCACCGACGACCTGTCCAACTGGTACGTGCGGCGGTCCCGGCGGCGGTTCTGGGCCGGGCCCGGCGACGCCGGCGGAGCCGCGGCGTTCGCCACGCTGCGGGAGTGCCTGCGCACGCTGACCTGCCTGATGGCGCCGTTCACGCCGTTCCTCACCGACTACCTGTGGGGGGTGCTGCGCGGGCCTGACGACCCGGACTCGGTGCACCTGGCCCGCTGGCCGGTGGCCGACGAGTCGCTGGTGGACGAGCGGCTGTCGGCGGACATGGCGCTGGTCCGGCGGCTGGTCGAGCTGGGCCGGTCGGCGCGTGCGGCGTCCTCGGTGCGGACCCGGCAGCCGCTGGGCCGCGGCCTGGTCAGCGCGCCCGGCTTCGCGGCCCTGCCCGCCGAACTGGTCGGGCTGCTCGCCGACGAACTGAACGTCCGGGCCATGGACGTGCTCACCGGCGACGGCAACGACCTCGTCGACTACCACGTGAAGCCGAACTTCCGGGCGCTCGGGCCGCGGTACGGCAACACCACCAAGACGGTGGCGGCGGCGATCACCGCGGCCGACCCGGCGTGGCTGGCGGGCGAGCTGGGTTCGGCCGGCGCCGCCGAGGTCACGCTGCCCGACGGCAGCATGGCCGGGCTGCAGCCGGACGACGTGATCATCACGCAGACACCGCGGTCCGGCTGGACGGTCGCCGCCGACGCCGGCGAGACGGTGGCGCTCGAGGTGACGATCACGCCCGAACTGCGCCGCGAAGGGCTGGCCCGCGAGGTGGTCCGGCTGGTCCAGGAGGAGCGGAAGAACGCCGGACTGGACGTCAGCGACCGGATCTCGCTGTGCTGGCAGGCCGGCGGCGTGGCCGGGGTGGGCGAAAGCGGGGCGGCCGAGGCCGGGGCGGGCGAGGTCGCGGCGGCGCTGCGCGAGCATGGCGGCCTGATCGCGAACGAGGTGCTGGCGGTGAACTACAGCGAGGGCCGTCCCGGGCCGGACGCGGCCGTGCTGGGTGAGCACACCGACGCCGAACTCGGCCTGACCTTCTGGCTGGCGCGCGGCTGATCCTGGAGGCGTCCTGCTGGAGCCGGCGGCCTGCGCCTGGCGCCGGGCGGCCCCGGCAGCTGGGACGCTGGCCGGCTGGCCGGCCGGGGTTAGCGGGCTTCGGCCGCGGGCTGGTCGGGCTTGCAGGCGCGGCACGGCACGCAGCCCCGCGCCTCGGCCTCGGCGCGGGTGAGCGTCTCCACGTCGTCCCCGCCGAGGAACCGGATCAGGATGCAGCCGTCCCGGTGGTAGCGGGGCACGCCGGAGACCAGCAGCACCTCGTCGGTCCCT
>DASYAV010000143.1:0-35044 GCA_036501145.1 Streptosporangiaceae bacterium
CGCCCGTCCGGGCGCGACGCCAGCGGGCAGGCCGGGCTCAGCCGCTGGCCATCAGGTCAGCGGCACGTGCCGCTACCGCCATGATGGTCAGTGCCGGGTTGGCGCTGCCCTGCGTGGGCAGCACGCTGCCGTCGGTGATGAACAAGTTGGGCACGGCGAAGCTGCGGCAGCCGCCGTCCACCACGCCGTGCCGCTCGTCGGCCGCCATCCGCGCGCCGCCGACCAGGTGCGCGTACCGCTTGATGGTGATCACCTCGTCGGCGCCGGCCGCGTGCAGGATCGCCTCCATGGCGTGCTGCGCCGCCTTGACCAGCTGCCCGTCGTTGCCGCACTGGGAGTAGGCGAACTCGGCCACCGGCAGGCCGTGCCGGTCCTTCTCATCAGCGAGCGTGACCCGGTTGCCGGGCAGCGGCAGGAATTCGCACAGCGCGCCCAGGGTGGCCCAGTGCACGTAGTCGCTCATGTACTCGCGCAGCGCCGTGCCCCAGTGCCCCTGCGCGGCCACGTGCTCGGCCCAGGTGATCGGCAGCGGGGACACGTTCTGGATGGCGAAGCCTCGGCGGTACGGCATGGCCGGGTCGGTCTCGTAGAACTGCTCGCTGCTCACCTCGGGCGGCGGCGCCTTGTACATCCGCACCTCGGCGCCGAACCGGCCGGCCGTCTGCGGCGCGCCCTGCACCATCAGGTAGCGGCCCACCTGGTCGAAGTCGTTGCACAGGCCGTCGGGGAAGCGTCTGGACGTTGACAGCAGCAGCAGCCGGGGCGTCTCGATCGAGTAGCCGGCCACCGCGACCGCACGGGCGCGCTGGAACCGCGGCACGCCGTCCTTGACGAAGTGCACGCCGGTAGCCTGGCCGGTGCGCTGGTCGATCTCGATCGCGGTCACCATCGCGTTGGCCCGGATCTCCGCGCCGTGTGCGAGCGCGTCGGGGATGTGCGTGATCAGCGGCGACGCCTTGGCGTTGACCTTGCAGCCCTGCAGGCAGAAGCCCCGGTAGATGCAGTGCGGCCGGTTGCCGAAGCGCCCGTTGGGTATCGCCACCGGGCCGACCCTGGCGGTGATGCCGGCCTTCCGCGCGCCGCGCAGGAAGATTTCGCCGTTCCCGCCGACCGGGTGCGGACTATGCGGGTAGGAGTGCGGATCGCCCCACGGCCAGTCCTGCCCCGCCACCGGCAGCTCGGCCTCGAGGTCCTGGTAGTGCGGCTGCAGATCCTCGTAAACGATCGGCCAGTCCGCGCCGACCCCGTCGTTGGTGTACGTCGCGAAGTCGGTGGGGTGGAACCGGGGCGTGTAACCGGCGTAGTGCACCATCGACCCGCCGACGCCGCGGCCGGAGTTGTTCGAGCCCAGCGGCACCGGGTCGGTCCCGCTGATCACCCGGGGCTCGGTCCAGTACAGGTGATGCGAGCCGGCCTCGTCGCTGACCCAGTCGGCGTCCGGGTCCCAGAACGGCCCGGCGTCCAGGGCGACCACCCGCCAGCCGCGCCGGGCCAGCCGCTGGGTCAGCACGCTGCCGCCGGCGCCGCAGCCGACTACGGCCAGGTCGACCTCGTCGGTGTCGTCGAACCGGCGCATGTCCTCGCGCAGCCGGTGGTTGGCCCGGGTGCCGTCGTTCGGCAGCAGCCAGGCCGAGGAGTTGCGGTCGCGCACGCCGGTCATCAGTAGCCTTCGCGGACCGGGTCGTCGCCCGGGTGCTGGTCGGGCACCTCGAACGGCTCGCGCCGGTCCACGCCGATGTTCTTGTAGCCGCGTGGGTAGGCCGGGCCGGAGAAGCCGATCTCCTCCCAGACTTTCGGATGGGAGTAGAACGCCGTGCAGGCGTACCGGGTCCACAGGCTCCAGACATGCCCGGCGTTCAGTCCGTGCCATTCGTTGCTGCCGGTGTCCTGGACCGCCTGGATCAGCGTGCGCTGGTCGCCGCCCGCGCACTCGGCGAACCGGCGGGAGAATTTGGCCTCCGCGTCCTCGTCCAGGTGGCGCAATGTGTCCCGCCACGCCTGGGCGTCTTCGGGCATGTCTGCGTACCGCCAGCCGTCGGTCTCGCCCCGTGCCAGCCGGGTGTCGATCAGCACCACGACGGGGATGCGTGCCGGGTCGCCACCGTCCTGGCCTAGGAGCTGGTCGCACAGCGCCGTCGCGGCGGCCTCCTCGGCCGGGCTGAAGAAGCTCAGCTCCTGCGGTATCCGCAGCCGGGACAGCACCACGCCGGCGGTGACCGGGTCCCAGTGTTTCGCCTGCGCGGCCACGTCGAACCCCGGGAACCTGCCGTCCCAGCGGCCGGGCGTGCCCGAGCGGCAGCCCGGGCGCGGGCCGTCCTTGGCCCGGGCAGGTTCCTCGCCCTGCGTAGGGGCCGCGCCCGGTGCGCCGGCCCCCGTCCGTTTCCCGTTCACTGCTCGCGGCGCAGGATGGCGGCCAGCAGGCCCATCCCGCCCACCACGGTGACCAGCAGCGGCGCCAGCAGCGGCGGCCCCATTTCCATGTTGTAGCGGGTGTTCGACCAGCCGCCCGGCTTTTGGGCGATGCCGCGGGCGTGCAGGTAGGTGCCCTGCAGGCCGTTCAGCACGATGGCGGCGGACGCGACCGGCAGCGCGGTCTTGGCCATCCTTCGGCTGAAGAAGCCGGCGACCCCGGCGGCCGCGCCAACCGGCCCGAGCGTCACCGGAAGCCACATCATCTTGTTGCCGAAACTGGCGCTGTCGTGCTCGAAGAAGATCTCGGCCGCGGTGACCAGCGCCCCCGCGGCCGTCAGGGCGGACAGGCTGCGCTCGAAGTGCCCGGTCTCGATGTTGTACACGATCCGGTCGATGCCGTGCCGCGGGGGCGGCGACGGCAGCCGATCGCGGAGAGCGGCTCGCATGATGCGGAGATCCCTCCTGGGAATGCGGCTGTGGCTAGGGCTTCAGCTGGCTGATCTTGTCCTTGAACAGGGTGGTCGCGATGGTGGCCTTGCGCGGCTGGCCGCGCAGGAACGCCTCGGTGAACTTCTTGGCCTGGTCGTACTGGACCTTGCCGGGCAGCGGCGGCTCGTCCGGGTTGACGTTGACGTCGAGGATCACCGGGCCTTGATGGGCCAGCATCTGCTGCACCGCGCCGCGGACCTCCTCCGCCCGCTCCACCTTGATCCCGAGGGCGCCGTTGGCCTCGGCCAGCGCGGCGTAGTTGACGAACGGCTGCGGGTAGCGCACGCCGTGCTCGGGGTAGCCCAGCACCATCTGCTCCCAGAGGATCTGGCCCAGCGAGTTGTTGTTGTTGATGACGACCTTGACCGGCAGCTTGTGCTTGATGGCGGTGATGAACTCGGCCATCAGCATGGCGAACCCGCCGTCGCCGACGTAGGCGACGACCTGGCGGTCGGGGAACGCGTGCTGGATGCCGATGGCGTAGGGCATGCCGGGAGCCATCGTGGCCAGATTGCCGGACAGGAAGAACTCGCGCCCGCCGCGGATCATCCAGTGCCGTGCCGCCCAGGTTGCGATCGTGCCGCTGTCGCAGGTCAGCACGGCGTCGTCGGCGGCCAGCTCGTCCAGCACGGACACCAGGTACTGCGGGGCGATCGGGTTACGCCCGGCGTCCTCCAGCGCGGCCATGTCCTTGCGCCAGCTGGCCGTCTCCTTCTGGTACTTCTTCAGGAACCTGCCCTCGCCGCGGTGCTTGAGCAGCGGCAGCAGCGCGGCCAGGCCTTCCTTGGCGTCTCCCACGACCGGCACCTCGGTGGCGACCCGGGCGCCGGCCCGGGCCGGGTCGGCCTCGAGCTGGCCCACCCGCACCTTGCCGGGTTGTGGCAGGTGGGCGGTGTAGGGGAAGTTTGTGCCCACCATGAACAGCGTGTCGATCTCTTCCATCAGGTCTTCGGACGGCCTGGTGCCGAGCAGCCCGATGCCGCCGGTGGTGTAGGGGGAGTCGTCGGGCACGGTGGCCTTGCCGGACAGCGTCTTGACGATCGGTGCGCCCAGCGTCTCGGCCAGCGTGAGCAGCTCCTCGCGGGCGTGCAGCGCGCCCGCACCGGCCAGGATCGCGATCTTCTTACCGTCGTTGAGCAGGTCGGCGAGCTGCTGCAGGTCGTCCTCGCGGGGACGGCCGGGGGACTGCAGCATGATCGGCGAGGTGCGCGGCGGGCTGGCCGGCGCGACGTGCGCCCACGGGTCGGCGCCGGCGTCGGCGACCTGGATGTCGTTGGGGACGGTGAGGTGGGCCACGCCGCGGCGCGCGTAGGCGGTGCGGATCGCGGTGTCCAGCACGCCGGGCAGTTGCGCCGGGTTGTAGACCATCTGGTCGTACTCGGCGACGTCGGCGTACAGCTTGTCCAGCGCGACCTCCTGCTGGTACCCGGTGCCGAGGACCGAGGTCTCCTGCATGCCGGTGATGGCCAGCACCGGCATGTGGTCGAGCTTGGCGTCGTACAGGCCGTTGAGCAGGTGAATGCCGCCCGGGCCGGAGGTGGCCAGGCACACCCCGATCTTGCCGGTCGCCTTGGCGTAACCGGTGGCCATGAAGGCCGCGGCCTCCTCGTGGTGGACCAGCACGAAGCGGACTTTGTCCTGGTTGCGACGCAGCCCCTCCATGATCCCGTTGATGCCGTCCCCGGGTATCCCGAAGACCGTGTCCACGCCCCATTCCGCCAGGCGTGCGATCAGTGCCTCGGAAACGATCTGCGCCACTTGGCCTGCCCTCCTCGTCGTCGCTCCGTTCTCACATCGCCTGCTGTCCGCCCGGAGGCCGGCCAAACATCCGGCCGTTTGCGCCCGGGCATCCCAGGTAGACATCGGGAATGGCTGACACTCCGCGGATCGAGGGGCTGGACACCGCCGTCTACGTCGTGCCGACCGACGCCCCGGAGGCCGACGGCACCCTCGCCTGGGACGAGACCACCCTGGTGCTGGTGACCGCGCGGGCAGGCGGCGAACAGGGGATCGGCTGGAGCTACGCCGCGGCCGCCGCGGCGCAGGTGGTCACCGGGCAGCTGGCCGGCGCCGTCACCGGCCGCAGCGCGTTCGACGTGCCCGGCGCGAGTGAGGCCATGGCGCGGGCGGTGCGCAACATCGGCCGGCCCGGCGTCGCCGCGACCGCGATATCGGCCGTGGACGTGGCGCTGTGGGACCTGAAGGCCCGGCTGCTCGGCGTGCCGGTGACCGCCCTGCTCGGCCGGGCCCGCGACCACGTGCCGGCCTACGGCAGCGGCGGCTTCACCAGCTACGGCGAGCGGCGGACCCGCGATCAGCTGCGCGGCTGGCTGGACGCCGGGCTCACCCGGGTGAAGATCAAGATCGGCGAGTCATGGGGCACGGACGAACGCCGCGACCTGGCCCGGATCGCGCTGGCCCGGGATGTTATCGGCCCGGACGCGGAGTTGTACGTGGACGCCAACGGCGGCTACCGCACCGGCCAGGCGGTGCGGGTCGGCCAGGCGATGGCCGGGCACGGCGTCAGCTGGTTCGAGGAACCGGTGTCATCGGACGACCTGGCCGGGCTGGCCGCGGTCCGCGGCCAGGTCACCGCCGACGTGGCGGCGGGGGAGTACAGCTGGTCACTGGCCGACTCGGCCCGGCTCATCGGCGCCGGCGCGGTGGACTGCCTGCAGCTCGACGCCACCCGGTGCGGCGGGTTCACCGAGTTCCTGCGCGGCGCGGCGCTGGCCGCGGCGCACAACCTGCAGGTGTCCGCGCACTGCTGCCCGGCCCTGCACGCGCACGTCGGCGCGGCGGTGGCCAACCTGCGGCACGTGGAGTACTTCCACGACCACCAGCGGATCGAGGCGATGCTGTTCGACGGCGCCGCCCGGGTGCGCGGCGGGGATCTGTCCCCCGACCCGTCCGCGCCCGGTCTCGGCCTCACCCTCAAGGCGGCGGACGCGGAACAGTACCGGGCGGGCTAGACCGGCCTGATCGGGCGCCGGCTGTGTGACGACGTCCGGACCTGGGGATGACGGTCAGCCTGGCGATCCGAGGATGTTGATCTCGTCGGCGGAGACGTTGCTGTTGTCGGCCTGCACGCCTTCCAGGCGGATGTAGTGCGCGCCGGCCGCGGTGAAGGTGGCGGTCTTCTGGCTGGCATCATCGGCCCAGGTGCCGCTGGACACCTTGGTGAATGTCGTGCCGTCCGCGCTGGCGTAGACGTTGTAGGCGGTGATGGTGCCGTGCAGGATCCCGTCCTGGCGGGGCAGGTACGTCAGCCCGGTGACGTTGTAGGTGCCGCCGAGATCGAGGGTGATGGACTGCGGCGGTACCGCCTTGACCGGGCTGAACTCGGTGTGCCAGAAGGTGCCCGTGTCGTCGTCGATGGCGTTGGCGGGCTGGTAACCGGGCTGTGAGCTGGTGGCGGTGGCGCTCATCTGGCTATGCGGGACGATACTCAGGTCGACCGGGACGCTGGCGCTCGCGACCCAGCGCAGCCCGCCCTCGGTGTAGGTGACGGTCATGGCCGCCTGGTAGAGGCCGGGCGCCGCGGATGCCGGCGCGGTCAGCTGCCAGGACAGCGGTGCGCTCTGCCTGCTGGGAAGTTCGCTGGGCGGGGCAGTCACCGTCGTGGCGGTCCATCCGGCGGGTGGCTGCAGCTTGGCGTCGATCGCGGTCGCCGGCAGGTTGCCGGGGTTGGTCACCGTGGTACTCAGCTGCGCCGAGTCACCCGCGGCGGGCAGCTCGACCGGGTCCGGCCGCACCGCGCCGAGCTGCGGGCCTTGCCCCGCGGCCGGGAGCGCCTGCACGGAAAGGTTGTCGAACTGCGCGCGATCCCATGGTGAAACCTGCAGGCCAACCTGCCCCACCTGGTAGGCCGGGTCCAGGACGGTGGCCAGCGGGCGCCCGTCCAGGGTGGCGGTGATCTCGTCGCCGCGCATCCGCAGTCCGAGCCGGTGCCAGGTACCCACGCCAAAGCTGACGGTTCCGCTGGCCAGCGTGGTCTTGCTGGCGGCCACGTCCTGCTTGTACAGCGTCCAGTTGCCCTGGTTGTCGATGCGGAAGTGGTAGCCCGGCGGGCTGCTGAAGAATCCCGCGCTGCGTCCCTGGGCCGGCGGGTTCCGGCCGTCGAGTTCGACGTAGCCGGGCTGCTGCAGCATCGCGTCCACGCTGACCTGGTAGTTATCCCACGAGGCAGGGTCGCCGACCACGGTGAGCGGGTAGTTGTCGATCGTCGTCCAGGTGACGGGCTGCGCGGTGACCTCCTGCTGCAGGCACATGCCTGGGCGGCCGGCGCAGGGCGCGGTGTCGAAGCCGCCGCCGACATCGGAGAACATCCGCGGCGTCACGCCGGCCGGGTACTCATTGAAGTTTTCGGCGTAGGGCAGCCGCCACGGGCGGGCCGGCGGCGGCTGAGCCGTCCCCTTGTGCTGGCCGGTGGTCGTGGTGAGGCTGTAGATGTAGCCGGGCTGCAGGGTCAGGCCGAACGAGCCGTTCTGCGGCTGGACATCGGTCACGTGCCGGAACCAGTCGCCCGGGTTGGCGGAGTTCAGGTTCGTCGCCCAGACGTGCACCGTCCCGGTGGACAGCCCACCCTGCACCTGGTAGGTCACCGGCTGCGGCGCGGTGGCGCCGGTGGTCTCGGCGATGCTGCTCCAGTCGCCGGTGCCCGGCGCGCGCAGGGTGGCGACGCTGCCGCCGCCGGCCAGCCGTTCGCTGCCGCTGTCCAGGTAGCGCCACCCGGGCTGGGTGAACTGCGCGGTGTGCGCCATCGCCCAGATCATGGTGCCATCGACGGTGTAGTTGCCCGACCATGGCGTGTTGGCCAGCATCAGCCCGGTGCCCTGCAGCGGCAGGCTGGCATAGGCCGACCAGATCAGCGACCAGGCGATGAGGCCGGTCATCTTCCCGTCGATGTAGCCGAGATTCAGTTCCTGCGCGAGCTTGCCGGCGTCGGTGTTGTACACCTGGGCGCCCTGCTCGCTGTTCCACAGCGGCGTGCCGAGGCCCTGCGCCGTCGCCGTGCTCGGACAGCTGGGCTGGCTGGTCCCGATACCGGTGCACGGGTCGTGGTTGGTTGCCACGCCGACGGCGGCGCTGAACTGCGGGTCGGCGGCCATCGCGCCGGCGACCGCCCAGTTGAAGCTGTCATCGGCCGCGATCTGGATGCCGGAGTAGCCGTTGCTGTCCAGCGCCTGGCGCAGTTTCACGTACCACGCGGTGTTGAGGCCCTTCTCGTTCCAGCCGCCGAGGTAGCTGATGGTCAGGCCGTGCTGGCGGGCGCAGCCCAGCCAGTCGAGCAGGTAGGTGATGTTCTGGTCGGTCCAGACGGTGTTGGTGCCGGCGCCCACCCAGGCCGGTGTGCCCCATTCCAGCCCGTAGAACTTGATGTCCGGGTTGCGCGCCTTGGCCTGCTCCATGAGCTGCCACTCGTAGCCGCGGCTGCAGTCGATCTGGCCGGCGGCGCGCTCGTGGCTCGGCTCGTCGCCGTCCGTGGAGTTCGTGTCCCCGCCGATCTCGACCTTCAGGATCTGCAGGGACGCGCCGTAATCCGGCTTGAACAGGTAGTCGAGGATCTGCGCGCGCTGCTGCGGGGGATAGTCCATCAGCAACGCTGACGAGGCGCCCGCGCTCAGCCCGCCGATGCCGTCGAAGGTGCGGCCGGAACTCTGCCCGTCGACGGTGATCACCGGCGTGGCAGCCGTCGCGGCCCGGGGGGCCACCGCCAGGCCGAGCACGAGGATCACGGAAACGAGCATGGCCAGACGTCGCATTGGCGGTAGCCCCTCTGAGCAGATTGGTCAGACCACTGACGTTTGACCTCACACTAAAATGCCGGCCCGGGCGAGTCAACCTCCGTGCCTGCCTGCACCGGGGCGTGTGTGGGCGGCCGGTCGCCGGGTAACTGGCGTGTGTGAACGACTTCCCCCTGCACGTCCTGCGGGACTACGCGCTGATCGCCGACGGTGAGCGCGGGGCGCTGATCGGCCCGCGCGGCGACATCGTGTGGCTGTGCGCGCCCCGCTGGCCCAGCGACGCGGTGTTCAGCCACCTGATCGGCGGCGACGGGCTGTACGCGGTGACCCCGGCCGGGGAGTTCGTCTGGGGCGGCTACTACGAGGACGGCACGCTGATCTGGCGTAGCCGCTGGGTCACCAGGTCCGGCCTCACCGAGTGCTACGAGGCCCTGGCCTACCCGGCCGAACGCGACAAGGCCGTTGTGCTGCGCCGCGTCGTCGCAGAGCGGGGGCCTGCGCAGGTCCGGGTGGTGCTGGATCCGCGGGCCGGGTTCGGCCAGCACGCCCTGCGGTCGGCACACCGCGACGACCAGGACACCTGGACCGGAAGGACCGGGGATCTGCACGTGCGGTGGTCCGGGGACGTGGCCGGCGCGAAGGTCGGCCGGGCTGGACGGCATTCCCGGCTGGAGCTGACGCTCAACCTTGCCGAAGGGGAGTACCGCGATCTTGTGCTGGAGATCGCCAGCGCCCCGCTTCGGGAGTCTCCGCCCGAGGCAGACTGGCTGTGGAAGTGCACCAGGGAACGCTGGGCGCAGGTCGTTCCGCCGCTGCGGGGCACGCTGGCGCCGCGGGATGCCCGGCAGTCGCTGGTCGTGCTGCGGGGCCTGACCGCCGGCACCGGCGCGATGGTGGCGGCGGCCACGATGAGCTTGCCGGAGCGGGCCCAGCAGGGCCGCAACTACGACTACCGGTACGCCTGGATCCGGGACCAGAGCTATGCCGGGCAGGCGGCCGCCGCCGCCGGGGCCTATCCGGTACTCGACGACGCGGTGCGCTTCGTCAGCGAGCGGCTGCTGGCCGACGGCCGCGAGCTTGCTCCCGCGTACACCGTCGACGGCGGCCACGTGCCGGACCAGCGCCGGCTCGACCTGCCCGGCTACCCGGGCGGATTCGACCTGGTGGGCAACTGGGTGAACAAGCAGTTCCAGCTCGACGGTCTCGGCGAGGCGCTGATGGTGCTGGCTACCGCGGCCAACTCCGACCGGCTGGACTCGGACGGATGGCGGGCGCTGGAGATCGCCGCCGACGCTATCGCGCAGCGCTGGCAGGAGAAGGACGCCGGCATCTGGGAACTCGACAACCATGCCTGGACGCATAGCAGGCTGACCTGCGCCGCCGCGCTGCGCAACGCGGCGGTCAACGCCGCGCAGCCCCAGGCCGCCGAGTGGCTGGCGCTGGCTGACGTCATCCTGGCCGACACCGCCACGAACGCGGTGCACCCGTCGGGACGGTGGCAGCGCTCAGCCAGCGATTCCTCGCTGGACGCGGCGCTGCTGCTGCCGCCGGTCCGCGGTGCCCTGCCCGGCGAAGACCCGCGCACGCTGCACACCCTTGATGCCTACCTGGCCGAGCTCACCCAGGATGGGTACGCCCACCGGTTCCGGCACGGCAAGGGGCCCCTGGGCCATGCTGAGGGGGCGTTCCTGCTGTGTGGTTTCTTCGTCGCGCTGGCCCTGCACCAGCAGGGGCGTGAACTGGAGGCGGCCCGCTGGTTCGAGCGTACCCGGACGGCGTGCGGCTCCCCGGGGCTTTTCTCCGAGGAGTTCGACGTGACCGAGCGGCAGCTGCGGGGCAACCTGCCGCAGGCGTTCGTGCACGCGCTGCTTCTCGAGTCGGCCGCACGGCTGGCCACCGACTGGCAGCAGCAAGCATCACTGACCCAGACGACACCCGCGAGAGGGGCGTAGCAACCATGACACAGACCGTGGTCATCACCGGAGCCAGCGGTGGCATCGGACGGGCCGCCGCGCGGCTGTTCGGCGAGCGCGGGGCCAACGTCGCGCTTCTCGCGCGCGGCGAGGAGGGGCTGGCCGGGGCGGTCAGGGACGTCGAGGAAGCCGGCGGCAAGGCCCTCCCGCTGCCCGCCGATGTGGCCGACTTCGCGCAGGTCGAGGTGGCGGCCCGGCAGGCCGAGGAGCGCTTCGGCCCCATCGACGTGTGGGTCAACGTGGCATTCTCGTCGGTGTTCGCACCATTCTGGGAGATCACCCCCGAGGAGTTCCGCCGCGTGACGGAGGTGAGCTACCTGGGCTTCGTGCACGGCACCATGGCCGCACTGTCCCGGATGAGACAGCGCGACCAGGGCACGATCGTGCAGGTCGGTTCCGCGCTAGGCGCGCGGAGCATCCCGCTCCAGTCGGCCTACTGCGGTGCCAAGCACGCGATCAACGGGTTCACTTCCTCGCTGCGCACCGAGCTGCTGCACGAGCGCTCCGGGGTGCGGATCACGGTGGTGCAGATGCCGGCCGTGAACACCCCTCAGTTCTGCTGGGTCCGGTCCCGGCTGCCCAAGCATCCGCAGCCCGTGCCGCCGATCTACCAGCCTGAGGTGGCCGCGCGTGGCGTGCTCTACGCCGCCGACCATCCCGAGCGCAGGCAGTACTGGTGCGGGGCCAGCACCGCCGCTACGGTGCTGGCCAACAAATTCATCCCAGCCCTGCTGGACAGGTACCTGGCCCGGACCGGCTTCGACTCCCAGCAGACCGACATGCAGCCGCCGCACTCCGGGCCGGGCAACCTGGACCAGCCCGTCGACGGGTCCGGCGGGCATGACCACGGCGCGCACGGCGTCTTCGACAGCAAGGCGCATTCTCGGCCAGCACCGAGCTGTGGCTGATGCAGCGTCCGGCTCTGACCGGCGGTGTGGCCGCCGCCGTGGCCGTGGGCGGCCTGGCGCTGGCCGGGAGGATGGTGCGGCGGAAGTGACCGCCAGCCCGGCGGGCCGCCGCGAGCAGGCCGCCGCGGAGGCGCTGGTGGCGGCGCGGGCCTGCTATGGCTGGCTGCTGGCCTGCGCGCCCCGGCAGATGATCCGCGTCGGCACGCCGTGGCCGCCGGGGCGGCGCGCGGTGCTGATGACCCGGGTGCTCGGCGGGCGGCACCTGGTGCAGGCGCTGCTCACTGCCACCGGCGAGGCGGCCGGCCTGCCGCCCGCCACTGTGCTCGCCCTGGGTGCGGCCGTGGACGTCCTGCATGCCGCCTCGATGGCCGGGCTGGCTGCCATGTACCGGCCGCTGCGCCACGTGGCGCTGGCCGATACCGCGATCGAATCCGGCTTCGCCGCCTTCGGCGCCGCGACGGCCTGGCGATCAGGACGGCAGCCGGACCCGTGGGCCGCGGCTACTTAGCCTCGGCGAACACCCGGACGAGGGAGTCGCAGAACATCGGCAGGTCGTCGGGCTTACGGCTGGTGATCAGGGTGTTCGGCCCGCCGGGGCAGACCACGATCTCCTCATCGACCCAGAACGCACCCGCGTTGCGGATGTCGGTGCGCAGGCTCGGCCAGGATGTCAGCGTACGGCCGCGGACCACGTCCGCCTCCACCAGCATCCACGGCGCGTGGCAGATCGCCGCGACCGGCTTGCCCGCGTCGAAGAAGCTCCGGACGAACGCGACCGCGGACCGGATGGTGCGCAACTGGTCGGGGTTGGCCACGCCGCCGGGCAGCACCAGGCCCACGTAGTCCTGGGTGCGGGCGTCGGCGATGTGCACGTCGACGGCCTGCGTCTCACCGCGGTCCAGATGCTCGAACATCTGGATCTTGTCCCTGCCCGGCGAAATGAGCACCGGCCGGCCGCCCTGCTCCAGCACGGCCTGCCAGGGCCGCTGCAGTTCGGACTGCTCGGTGCCTTCGGCGGCGGCGAGAAAGCCCACCGACGCGGACTTCAGCGTGCGCCCCATGTTCGCTCCCCTGTCCTCACGATTTGTCGCACTGCCTGCTACCCGGGCTGCGCTAGCCAAACGTGCACGCCGCCGGCGGTAGAGTCTGCCTGTGGCAGACGAGGACTGGCGGGTGACGGTGACGTTCCCCGATGAGCGGACCGTACAGCGCGCCCTGCAGGCGGTGCGCGAGCACCAGATCGAAGACGACGTGCGGCACCGGCTCGGGCACCGGGTGGCGGTATCCGCGGACGGCAATCACATCTTCCTGTACGCCGGCACCGAGGACGCGGCGCGGGAAGCGGACCGCGTCACCCGCGACGTGCTGGCCAGCAGGCAGCTGACCGCCGAGTTCGCGCTGGACCGCTGGCATCCCATCGAGCAGGAGTGGGAGGACGCCGGGGCGCCGATGCCGCAGACGGCCGCCGAGCGGGCGGCCGAGCACGAGCGCCTGGTGGCCGACGAGAACACCGAATCCGCGGCCGCCGGGCAGGCCTCCTGGGAAGTGCGGGCCGAGCTGCACACCCGCCAGCAGGCCTTCGATCTGGCCGAGCGGCTGCGCGCGGACGGCTATCCGGTGGCGCGGCGGTGGAAGTACGTGGTGGTCGGGGCGCGCAACGAGGACGACGCCAAGGAACTCACCGAGGCCGTGGAGCGGGAGGCGCCGGTGGACGCGTCGGTGCACCCGGCGCCGGTGCCGTTCGTGCCGTTCGGCCTGGCCAGGCTGCGCGGCATCCCGTTCGGCGAGAAGCTGTAGGCCGGCCGGTGACGACACCAGCGGCGAGGAGGCCGCACATGCCGGGGTACGGGGTGCAGCCCGCCACCGAGGGCACCGGGCTGCTGCCCTGGTCCTGGGCCGAGGAGCGGCTGGCCGCCGCGCACGAGTACTGGGTGGCCACCGTGCGGCCGGACGGGCGGCCGCACCTCATGCCGGTCTGGGCGATGTGGCACGAGGGTGCGCTGTGGTTCAGCTCCACCCCGGGATCGCGCAAGACCCGCAACCTGCGCGCCGACTCGCACTGCAGCGTGTCCATCGACAACGGCACCGAACCGGTAGTCATCGAGGGCGTGGCCGAGGAGATCAGCGACCCCGCCGCCATCGGCCGGATCACCGCCCTGGAGAAGCGGAAGTACTCGACCGAGTACGCCGCCGAGCAGCCGCTGTTCCGGGTGGCCCCGGCCCGGGCGTTCGGCATCGCCGAGGGCGACCCCACCGGCTCACCCACCCGCTGGACGTTCCCGGGCTGAGCGCACGCCCGGCGTGAGCCGTGGCCCGGCGGTGAGCCGTGGCCCGGTGCGGGCCGTGCCCGCCGCATCGCCGGTCCGGCTGCACTACCGTTCCAACGTGACCAGCTTTCCGGCCGGCAGCCAGCGCCGCAGCACGCTGGCGGGGCGGCTGGCCCGGATGGGGTTCGCCGACGCGGCCCGCGCCGAGGCCACCGTCGGCCAGTTCAGCCTGGGTGAACAACTGCTCGACGTGCTCGCCGCGGCCGCCGACCCGGATCTGGCGCTGGCCGGGCTGGCCCGGCTGCTGCAGGCCGCCGGCGGGGAAGCGGACGCGCTGCGCGCGGCGCTGGCGGGCGACGAGGAGTTCGCCGCCCGGCTGACCACCGTGCTCGGCGTGAGCGCCGCGCTCGGCGATCACCTGGCCCGGCACCCCGCCGACTGGCGGGTGCTGCACGGTCCCGCGGCGCTCGAGGCGGCCGCCACCGCGCGGCTGCGTGCTCCGCACGACCCGGGCTCCGCGGACGCCGCCGCCACGCTCGCCGCCGGCTACCACCGTGCCATGCTGCAGCTGGCCGCCCGCGACCTGACCGGCGTGATCACCGTGGACGAGGCCGCCGCCGAGCTGGCCGACCTGGCCGCAGCGGTGCTCGAGGCGGCGCTCGGAGTGGCCCGGGCCGGGCTGCCCGAGGGCGCCGCTACCGTCCGGCTGGCGGTCATCGCCATGGGCAAGTGCGGCGGCCGCGAGCTCAACTACGCCAGCGACGTCGACGTGATCTTCGTGGCCGAGCCGGACGGCCAGGATGGCAGCGAGGATGCCGCGCTGCGCACCGCCGCCCGGCTGGCCGCCGGGCTGATCAACGTCTGCTCGCAGAGCAGCCGGGAAGGCGCGATCTTCCCCGTCGACCCGAACCTGCGCCCGGAAGGCCGCGACGGGCCGCTGGTGCGGACGCTCGCCAGCCACCGCGCCTACTACGAGCGGTGGGCCAAGACCTGGGAGTTCCAGGCCCTGCTCAAGGCGCGGCCGGTGGCCGGCGACCGGCAGCTCGGCCAGGCCTACGTCGACGCGATCACCCCGCTGGTGTGGCAGGCCGCCCAGCGGGAGAACTTCGTCCCCGACGTCCAGGCCATGCGCCGCCGGGTGGCCGGCGGCCTGCCGCAGGCCAGCGCGGGCCGGGAGGTCAAGCTCGGCCCGGGCGGCCTGCGCGACATCGAGTTCACCGTCCAGCTGCTGCAGCTGGTGCACGGCCGCGCGGACGAGACGCTGCGCAGCCCGGCCACCCTGCCGGCCCTGGCCGCGCTGGCCGGCGGCGGCTACGTCGGCCGGGACGACGCCGCGGAGCTGGCCGACGCCTACCGGTTCCTGCGCCGCGTCGAGCACCTGCTCCAGCTGCACCGGCTGCGCCGCACCCACCTGCTGCCCGACGACCCGCAGACGCTCCGCCGGATCGCCCGTGCCCTGCACACCCCACTGATATTGAACGGCTTCGCCCTGGCCACGGCGCGTCCCGCCGACCCCGCCGCGGAGTTCACCGCCCAGTGGCGGCGGCACGCGGCCGAGGTGCGGCGGCTGCACGAGAAGCTGTTCTACCGGCCGCTGCTGGCCGCCGCCGCCCGGCTGCCCGGCGAGGCGGCGCGACTCACCCCGCAGGCGGCGCGGGCCCGGCTGGAGGCGCTCGGCTACGCCGATCCGGCCGGGGCGCTGCGGCACATCGAAGCGCTCACCGCCGGGGTGTCCCGGCGCGCCGCCATCCAGCGCACCCTGCTGCCTGTGCTGCTCGACTGGTTCGCCGACGCGGCCGAGCCGGACGCCGGGCTGCTTGCCTTCCGCCAGGTCAGCGACGCCCTCGGCAATTCGCACTGGTATCTGCGGCTGCTCCGCGACGACACCAAGGTGGCGCAGCGGCTGGCCCGCATCCTGGCCTCCAGCCGGTACGCGGCGGGCTTGCTGCTGCGCGCCCCGGCCGCCGTCGCCATGCTGGCCGACGACGCGGAACTCATGCCGCGGTCCTTCACCGCGCTGGCCAGCGAGGCAGCCGCGGTGGTGGGCCGGCACGACAGCGCCGAGGACGCGGTGACCGCGGTGCGCGCGATCCGCCGCCGGGAGCTGCTCCGCATCGCCGCCGCCGACCTGCTCGGCCTGTCCGCGCTACCTTCCTGGCCGGACAGACACCCTACGGCACCTTCCTGGCCGGACAGACATCCTACGACTCAGACCGGCGAGGCGCTGACCGGGCTGGTCGCGGTCACCATCGAGGCGGCCCTGACCGCCGCCACCCGGAGGGTCGAGGCCGAACTGCGCGGGCCGCTGCCGACCCGGATGTGTGTGATCGCCATGGGCCGGTTCGGCGGGCACGAGAGCGGCTACGCCAGCGACGCCGACGTGATGTTCGTGCACGACCCCCGGCCGGGCGCCGGCGGCGAGGACGCCACCCGCGCCGCGCACGCCGTCGCCGAGGAACTGCGCAGGCTGCTGTCGCTGCCCGCCCCCGACCCGCCGCTGCTCATCGACCCGGACCTGCGGCCGGAAGGCCGCCAGGGCCCGCTGGTCCGCACGCTGGCTTCCTACCGCGCGTACTACCGCCGCTGGTCGGGGTCGTGGGAGGCGCAGGCGCTGCTGCGCGCCGAGCCGTTCACCGGCGACGAGGAGCTCGGCCTGGAGTTCATCGGGCTCGCCGACGAGTTCCGCTACCCGGACGGCGGGATCGACCAGGCCGCGGTGACCCAGATCAGGCGGCTGAAGGCGCGGATGGAAGCCGAGCGGATCCCGCGCGGCACCGAGCCGGCGCTGCATCTCAAGCTCGGCCCGGGCGGGCTCAGTGACGTCGAGTGGGTGGTGCAACTGCTCCAGCTGCGGCACGCGTACGCCGCGCCGGGCCTGCGCACCACCCGCACGCTGGACGCGCTGGGGGCCGCGGTGGATGCCGGGCTGCTGGCCGAGCCGGATGCGGGCACGCTGGCCACGGCGTGGCAGCTGGCCGCCCGGATCCGGGACGCCATCATGCTGGTCCGCGGCCGCCCGGCCGACGTGCTGCCCACCCGGCCACCCGAGGCGACCGCGGTGGCCAGGGTGATGGGATACTCCCCGGGCAAGGAACGGGCGCTGGAGGACGACTACCGCCGGGCCGCCCGCCGCGCCCGCGCCGTCATGGAACGCGTCTTTTATGGCTGACGGCGCACCCCGGCTCTGCAGAAAAGCTTTGCCAAGTCACATGAGACGCTCAGGTTGCCAGGCGGAACGCTGGGTAATCGGAACTTGCCAGCGCGCCCGCACAACGGAGGTGCAGTAGATGACAGGCGATCAGGCAGGCGAATCTTCACGGCGGTTGTCACGCCGCCGGGCCAGGCTGGCTGTGGCGTGTGGCGTCATTGCTATAGCAGCCGTTGGCTGCAGCAGCTCGTCCAGTCACGGCGCGGCCAAGCCGACCCCGCTCGCGTCCATCGCCGTCCGGAGCGTGCCGCCACCGCCGCGGGCCTGCGCCGTCTCGGCGACCCTGGTCAACTCCTGCCGGCCCTGGCTCGGCGCCGCCGCCGGAGGCAATCCCGGCGCAGCGCAAGACAAGATCGCGCAGTTCCAGTACCTGGAACGGCTGATCGACCACCATCTCGACGTCTTCCGCTCCTACAACTCCGTGTCAGGGAAGAACGGGAGTGGCCAGATTCCGCTCACCCAGCAGGAAGTGGCCGCCATCAAGCTGCCGGGCAGCTACGCCGACATCAACTGGAAGCCCTCAGACAACTGGTCCGAGGCCGACGGTGGTGACCCGGCGGTCAACGCAGAGATCACGAAGGTGGCCGACAACATCAAGGCGGTCGCCCCGCACAAGATCTTCCTGACCGTCTGGTGGGAGCCGCAGCAGTACGTGTCCGGCGGGAGCAACTGCCCCCACCTGCACGGCACGGCCGGCACCCCCGCCCAGTACAAGCAGATGTGGCAGAACGTGGAGAATATCTTCAAAGCCCAGGGCGTGACCAATGTCGTGTGGACGATGGACTATATGGGCTCCCATCCCAACGAGGACTGCCTGGTCACTCAGCTATGGCCGGGCAACAACCTGGTCGACTGGGTTCTCTACGACACCTATGACCACGACATCCCCCAAGAAGGCACCAACTGGTCGGCGACCGTGGGGCGGTTCTACCACGTGCTCCAGCAGGACAGCAGCCCCAGTGTTGACTTCGACTCAAAGCCGTGGGGGCTCGGCGAGTTCGGCACCTGCCGGACCCCCAGCACGGCCAACTCGCATCAGTACTTCCAGCAGGCGAGGCAGTCGATCCTGTCCAACGCCTACCCGAACCTCAAGATGTACCTGATGTTCGCGGTGGGTGCGGGCCACACGAGCAAGGGCTGCCTGACCGACTACGACCCGAACGGGAAGCCCGACCCGACCAAGAACACCGAAATCAGGTCCTTCGCCAACAGCCCGCTGTTCAACAAGTAGCAGCCAGCAAGCAGTGGGCGCGGGAGCGCGTATGGCTGGGGCCAGGCACCACCACAGTTACTACAACACGTAGTAACATGTCGTCCTTGACCGATCTCCGCCCTGAAGCGCGGGGATCCTGCCCTCGCGGGCGCTGAACGGAGCTGACATGAGCAAGCATACAGCCGGGAGGCGGCACCGCTTGGGTTTCGCGGGATCGCCACCTGCCGGCGTGGTGTCTTCCCTTGCGGGGTGTCAGCTCCGTTCAAGGGCTTCCTGTTTCACTGGCGGTTGCGGCCGGGGTATCCCGGCTCGTCTTACATCGCCTCGGCAGGCATCACGTCCCGCTAGACCAGCGGTAGGCCCCGGAGGGCGATCTCAGTCTACCGCGCTGCCTCCGGGCCGGATTGCTCCCCGGCCTGAACACCGGGGCATCCTCCGGAGATCCCGGTGAACGGCGCCGTGCCCACGACGATCATCGTCGTTGGCCTGCTGCTCGCCGGGTATGCGCTGCTGACGACGGCCCGGAACCGGCGGATGGACATCGGCTTGCTGGTCGTGCTGGGCGTGCTTGAGATCCTGCTGCTGGTCGAGGTCGGCCTCGTCGTGGCCAGGCTGGCCGGTGGTGGCCGCCCGGCGCAGCTGGCCACGCTCATCGGGTACCTGATCGCGATGCCGCTCATCCCGCTGGCCGCCGCGTTCTGGGGAGCGCTGGAACGGTCCCGGTGGGGGCCGGCGGTCATCGCTGTCGCCGGGCTCGTCGCGGCCGTGCTGATGGCCCGGCTGCACCAGATCTGGCCGGTGATCCATGTCTGAGCCCACAGCCTCGCCCGGGCCCGTGCCATCGCCCGGGCCCCCAGTATCGCCAGGGCCCACAGCATCGCCGCCGGGCTCGACCAGGACCGGGCCGGGCCGGCTGCTGGTCGCCGTCTACGCACTGTTCGCGCTCGCCGCTTCGGCCCGGGCCGGAGTGCAGATCGCGACGAAGTTCAGCAACGCCCCGGTGGCCTACGTGCTGTCGGCGTTCGCCGCCGTCGTCTACATCCTGGCCACGGCCACCCTCGCCGTCGGCAGCCCGGCGGCGCGCCGGATCGCCATCGCGTCCTGCTCGGTGGAATTCATCGGCGTGCTGGCCGTCGGCACCTGGAGCCTGGCCGACCCGGCCAGCTTCCCCGATGCCACGGTGTGGTCCGGCTACGGCAGCGGCTACGGTTTCGTCCCGCTCGTCCTTCCCGTTTTCGGCCTGCTCTGGCTGCGCCGCTGGACCCGGCGGGCCAGTGCCCGGCGGGCCAGCACCCGGCGCACGGCCGTGCCCCCGGCGGAAGAACCGGGGCAACCGGCCACGGTCCGCGACCCCGAGTGAGACCGGCCGCAGCAACCAGGAACCCCTTTACCAGCCATGTTCACCCAGCCAAGCGATCTGCCCGAGGAGACGCTGCGGGCCGCTCTTGCCGATGGCTGGCGGTTCGGCCCGGCGGCGCTGAGCTACCAGCCGGTGGGATTCGGCAGCCACCACTGGCTGGCCACCGACTCCGGCGGCGGCCGGCTGTTCGCGACCGTCGATGATCTGGCGGCCAAGCTCACCTCACGAACCGACAGTACCGACGCGGCCTTCGGCAGGCTGGACCGGGCGTTCGCGGCTGCCCTGTCGCTGCGCCGCGACTGCGGCCTGCGGTTCGTGGCGGCGCCGCTCCCGGCACGGGACGGGCAGGTGCTCGTGCGGCTGCAGGACGGGTACTCGCTGGTCGTGCACCGCTACCTGGACGGCGAACCCGAGGGCGCCGGCCGCGGGTTCCGGTCGCCCGCCGAGCGGGAGGCTCAGGTGCAGATGCTGGCAGCGCTGCACGGCGCCCGGCCCGCCGCGCTGCCGCTGACCGACGACTTCGCCGTCCCGAACCGGGACGAACTCGCCGCCGCTCTGCGCCAGACCGGCCAGCCGTGGACGGCCGGCCCGTACGGGGAACGGGCCAGGAACCTGCTCGCCGCGCACGCGGCCGGCCTGGCCAGGCTGCTGGCGGCCTGCGAGCAGCTGGCATCGCGCGTCGCCGGCCGGCCTGACCGGATGGTGGTGACGCACGGCGAACCGGGTGCGCACAACACCATGCGGACCCCGGCCGGGCCGGTTCTCGTGGACTGGGACAGCGCGCTGCTCGCCGCGCCGGAACGCGACCTGTGGGACCTGGCCCAGCACGACAGGTCGGTGCTGCCTGCCTACTCGGCCGTCAGCGGCACCGCCATCGACGAAGACGCGCTGGCGTTCTACCGGATGTGGTACGACCTGTTCGAGATCGCCGGTTACCTCCGGCTGTTCCGCGAGCGGCACAACGACACCGCCGACGCGGCGGAGTCCTGGCGGAACCTGGTGGAGTTCCTGAGGCCAGCCGCGCGGTGGCCGGAACTGTTCCTGGCGCCGCCCTAGCCACTGCACGATGCGCGATGATGCTGCAGTGATCGAGGCGGCCGGGGAAGCGTAGTGCGCTGGTTCGCCGAGCTCGTGGCGCCAGCGCGCCTTGGCCGCAGTTTCCGCTGGCTGCTCGCTTCATCGTGGGTGACAAACCTCGGCGATGGGATCACTCTGGCGGCCGGCCCGCTGCTGGTCGCGTCGCAGACGCACGATCCGCTGGCGGTGGCGATGGCCGCGCTCTTGCAGCGGCTGCCCTGGCTGGTGTTCGGCCTGTATGCCGGCGTGGTCGCCGACCGGCTCAACCGGCGCGCGATCGTCGTCACCACCGGGCTGGTGCGGGTGGCGGTCCTGCAGCTCCTGACGGCGTCGATCCTGACTCACCGCGTTGGCATCGCGGTAGTTCTGGCCGCGCTGTTCTTGTTCGGGGTGAACGAGACCTTCGGTGACACGACGACCGCCACCCTGCTGCCGAGTTGTCGGCGGCATCGTGATCGGATCGGCGATCGGCGGCCTGGTCGCCTCCACGTGGGGCATCACCGCGCCGTTCTGGTTCGCCTTCGCCGGGTCGGCCCTCATCCTCGCGGTGATCTGGCGTTCCCTGCTGCACATCGCACACGCCGACGAACACGCCCGGGCCAGCGTCCCCACCGACCCGGCCTGATCACGGCACGCCCGGGCACCCGGTGCCGGGCACGCCGCGTGGGAAGAACCATAATGATCAGGTGGAGTCTGAGCCTCGTTCGCTGGCGGAGCACTTCGACGGCTGGTACGCGGACATGACCGGATCCCCGGTCATGGACGAGATTCACCAGCGGCACCTGGGCCTGCCGCCGCAGCTGCTGTCCACCAGCCTGCTCGGCTGGGACGGGATCGCCGAGGCCGCCGCGGCGCTGCGCCTGTCCCCGGGCCGCACGCTGGTCGACCTGGCCTGCGGCCGCGGTGGTTATGGCCTTGAGGCGGCCGCGCGCACCGGGGCCCGGCTGGTGGGGGTGGACTTCTCCGCCGAGGCGGTGCGCCAGGCCCGTGAGCAGGCACAGCGGCTGGGCGCCGCGGCGGAGTTCCGCGTCGGCGACCTGGCCGCGACCGGGCTGGACACCGGTTGCGCCGATGCGGTGCTGTGCATCGATGCGATCCAGTTCGCCCCGCAGCCAGCCGCCGCTTACCGCGAGATCGCCCGGATCCTGGCCCCGGGCGGGCGTACGGTGCTGACCTGCTGGGAGCCGCGGCTGCTGGACGATGAACGGCTGCCCGAACGGCTGCGGCGGGTGGACCTGCGGGCCGGGCTGACCACTGCCGGGTTCGGCAGCATCGAGGTCCGCGACCGGCCAGGCTGGCGGGCCGCTGAGCGTGCCATGTGGGAGGAAGCCGCGGCGCTCGACCCGGGGGAAGATCCGGCGCTGCGCTCCCTCCACGACGAGGGTGTGCGCTCGCTGCCGACCTTCGACCTGGTCCGCCGGGTCATTGCCACCGCCACGGCAGGTTCAAAAGCGTGACTATGCCCGGTTCTGCCGCCGGCGTTCTGGCCAAGGCCGAGGCCGGCGGCGTCCATGGCGCCGCGCTGGCCACCCTCCGCAGGCGGCTGCGGCAGCTGGCGGATCAGCACGCTGGACGCCTGCCCGGTGACGTCCTGGAGCCCGTTCCCGACCCACCACGGCTGGACGAGCTGCCCGACCCGCCCCCGGGCCAGGCCCGCGACGTGCTGGACCAGCTGGTGATCATCAAGCTCAACGGCGGGCTGGGAACGACCATGGGCCTGTCCGGGCCGAAGTCACTGCTGGAAGTCAAACCGGGCACAAGCTTCCTTGATGTGATCGCCACGCAGGTGCTGGCCCTGCGGAAGCAGCACGGTGCCCGGCTGCCGCTGGTGCTGATGAACTCCGCAGCCACCCGCGATCCCTCCCTGCGGGTACTGCGCCGCCACGAGCACCTGGCCGTGCCCGGCCTGCCGCTGGACTTCCTGCAGGGCCGCGAGCCCAAGATCCGCGCCGACGACCTGCAGCCGGTGCAGTGGCCGGCCGACCCCGAGCTGGAGTGGTGCCCGCCCGGGCACGGTGACATCTATCCCGCGCTGGCCGCGTCCGGCACGCTGGACGCCCTGCTCGGCGCCGGATTGCGTTACGCCTTCGTGTCCAACTCTGACAACCTCGGCGCACTCGCCGACGTCCGGCTCGCCACCTGGCTGGCCGCCGAACGGGTGCCGTTCGCGCTGGAGGCGGTGCGCGGCACACCGGCCGACCGTAAGGGCGGCCACCTGGCCTGCTACCAAGGCCGGGTGGTGCTGCGGGAGACGGCCCAGGTGCCCGAGGGCGACACCTCGTTCACCGATGTCGGGCGCTGGCGCTGGTACAACACCAACAACATCTGGATCGACCTGAGCGTGCTGAAAGACCTGCAGGCCGCCGACCCGGCGGCACCAGATCTGCCGCTGATCGTCAACCGCAAGACCGTCGATCCGCGCGACCCGGACAGCACCCCGGTGATCCAGCTCGAGTCGGCGATGGGCGCGGCGATCGCAGCGATCCCCGGCGCCCGGGCGGTCGGCGTCCCCCGCTCCCGGTTTGCCCCGGTGAAGACTACGAATGACCTGCTGGTGGTGCGCTCCGACGCCTACGACCTCACCGCTTTCGGGCAGATGAGGCCCAGCTTCGACGGCCCGGCGCCGGTCGTGTCACTGGATGCCGGCTTTTACAAGCTCCTGCCCGATTTCGAGCAGCGGTTCCCCGCCGGGCCGCCCTCGCTGCGCCACTGCCGCCGGCTCGAGGTCGACGGCGACGTCTCCTTCGGAGCGGGCGTCGTGGCCAACGGCGAGGTGCGGGTAACCGGCCCGGGTCACATCCCGGACGGCGCAGTACTCGGCGAATAAACCGGCCGGCTCAGCTGCTCAGATGTTCAGGAACTTGCTGAGCAGGTCGAAGTACCGCACGAGTGCCGGGTCGTGGGGCACCCCGTAGGCGGCGGTGAACCGCTATCTACCGGTTTCCCCGGCGGCGCGGCGGGCAGCCGGCCGTCTCGCCGCGGAACACCGGCACGCTCACCCCGGCGCCCAGCGCGATGCCGAGCACCGCGCCGCTGGACACGCCGGCCGAGGACCAGCCGGCCAGGAAGCCGGCGGCCACCACGGCCGCGACGACGGCCAGATTGCGTGCCAGCCGGAGCCGGCCGGGCTTACCGGTCACCCAGGGCACCCGCTGTCTGGTCATGTCACCTCCGCACGCCGCGGCCACCGCTAAATGACTGCTGTACATTTAGCCTCGGAGGCGACCCTATATGGACAGCGTTCATTCAGCAAGGCCCGGGCGGCGGCGCGGCGCACCACCGGCCGGGTTGCGGCTGACCCGCGACGCGGTGGTGGCCAGGGCCGGGCAGCTGATCGCCAGGGACGGGCTGGCCCGGTTCAGCCTGCGCGGCCTGGCCGACGCGCTGGGGGTCGCCCCGAACGCCCTGTACAACCACGTCAGCAGCCGCGAGGACCTGCTGGACGCGGTAACCGGCCAGTTCCTGGCCGGCATCCGGTTCCCGGACGGAGACCAGCCATGGCCGGACTGGCTGCGCGCCGCCGCCTGCCTGCTGCGAGCGCAGCTGACCGAGCACCCGGGGCTCACCGAGCTGGTGCTGGCCCGGGCCGGCTCGACGCCGGTCGGGCCGCGCCTGCTCGGCCGGTTCCTGGCTCGGCTCGAGGCGGCCGGCCTGGACCGGGCGGTGGCGCATCTGGCCTGGCATGCCATGCTTACCGTCGTCGTCGGGTCGCTCCGGCAGGAGCACGCCCGCGCCGCGGACGGGGACGCCACGTTCGCCGCCGTGCTGGACACCACGATGGCCGGGCTGGCCGAGGCCGCCGGCCGGCCCGCGTCCGCGCAGGCGGCCGCGCTGCTCGATGCGCATCAGCTGGCGGGCGGCTGACCGAGCGCCGGGTGAGCCGCCTGGGACTCGCGGGTCAGTCCCAGGTCATGTTGATCTCGCGCTGGTAGTTGACGTACCCGGCGCGCCGGAAGGCGTTGGCCATCGGCACGTTGCCGAGGTCGGTGGACGCCCGGATGCGCGGCGCGTCCTGGCCGGCCAGCACCCGGGTGCCCTCGGCCAGGATGTCGTCGATGTAGCCGTGCCCGCGGTGCGCGGGCAGCACGGCCAGGTAGGCGATGATCGGGCCGTAGGGATTGCGGGCCGGCAGCACGAACCCCACCGGTTCCCCGCCGGGCAGGGCCGCGATCCGCCACCAGTCGCGCGGGCTGCCGTACCGGCCGAGTTCGTCTCGGTAGTGCGCGTCCGCCGTCTCGCGTGCGGACATCCGGGTCAGGTCGTCGCGGTGGTGAGCGTCCAGCGTCCCGTCCAGGACCAGGGTCATCAGCTCCAGCAGTTCCCCGGTGTCCGCCACGGGCCGGAACAGCAGCCGCCCGCTGGGGCGTGGCACCGGGGTTCCCGGACGCCACTCCAGGTTGAGCCGCTCGACGAGAGGCCGGGCGCCGGTGCGCCCGGCGATCGTCATCCGGTCGCCGACGATGGTGGTACTCGCCGCGCTGTCCCGCCAGTCCGCCGGGACGAAGCGGCCGTACCCGGGCGGGTGGGAGCCGTCGCCGATGGTGGCGGCCATCGCGGTGCGCAGCAGCCGCTCACCAATGTCCAGCCGCGCGGGGCCGGGGAGGCTGTCGTCGACGTCGAGGATGTCCAGCAGGAGCGGTGCGTCTCCCTCGGCCCGGGTCCACCAGGCGGCCCGGGCCAGCAGACGGCCGCCGCGCAGCGCCAGCCACATCCACTCCGGACGCCGCCGGCCACCGGCCAGGTCGTCGGCCAGTTCCTCGTTCAGCACGTAGGGCAGCCGGTTGAAGAGGCCGAGTTCCGCGGGCCCGGTGAGGGGCCGCATGATCAGGTCGTCTGGCTCTATGGTCAAGACACCCTTCTAGCCCGGCCGGTGCGGTGCCCGCAACCGGTTATCGGTGGCCACCGGCAGCGGACGCAAAAGTGGCGCCGGCCGAAGCCGGCGCCACAAGCACATCGGGTCCGCTCAGCCCTGCCGGGCCTTCCAGCGGGGGTTTAGGCGATTAATCACAAAGACCTTGCCGCGCCTCTTTACCACCACCGAGCCTGGCCGGTTCTTCAGCCCTCGGACCGAATTACGTCGCTTCATCTGTGGCCCCCTCGCCGTGAGGCGTAACATCCATAGCCAGCACAACATATAGGCGCCTGTCAATATTCCGTGACCGCTGCCGCGGGCCCCGCCGCTCACAGGCGGCCGTAGCCGCGCAGGGTACGCAGCGCGTCCACGGTCATGCTGCCGCGCCATTCGGCCTCGGCAGCGGGGGACCAGGACGGCCAGCTGAACATCCAGCCGCCGTCTTCCCGCTGCGCGGCGGCCAGGTGATCCAGGTGGGCGTCGATGGTGGCGTCATCGAACAGGCTGCGGGCCAGGCAGCCGGGGGCCGGGGCGAAGTTCAGCGGCCGGAACTTCTCACCGGCCGCGTCCGGGTCGGTCTCGACTAGGTCCAGCTTGAACAGCAGTGGCACGGCCCCGGCGAAGGCTTCCGTAGCGCGGTCCCGGTCCGGGACGTGGTCAAGGAAGCGCAGCACGCCGAGCATGCCGTAAGGGCCCGCCTCGGACAGCCCCGCGATGCGGGACCACATCACCTCGGTAGCCCGGTCCAGCCACGGATGCCGGACGCCGCGGGCGTGCAGCGTGCCGGCGATCTGGCCGGTCGAGACCAGGGAGGCCGGGCGCCCCTCCTCGGCAGCCCACCATGGTGCGTGCGGCCAGCCCTGTACCGAGGCGTCCACGAACACCGACCCGCCCTCGGCGGGCGCGGTGGCCGCCAGCCAGTCGCAGGCGCCGGTGGCGAGCCCGGCGGACCAGGCGTCCGCCTCGTGCAGGATGCGCAGGCCCAGCTCGACCGCGGCCGGCTGGCTGGCCGGGGTGCGGCCGTCCGGCTCCAGGCCATGCCCGAACCCGCGGTCCGGGTTGCGGTAGGCGGCGACCGCGTCGCGCACGGGCTGGGCTTCCCCGCCCCGGAACAGCCGCTCGAACCTGCGCCGGTCCAGCACCCGCCCGTGGGCCGCGATGAACTGCTCTGCTGCGTCTATGTCTGGAATGCTCATGGCGTCATCCCAGCACCGGCGGCCACCGCCGGTATTGAACGAATCGGCCATCGCGGGACGCGGGGCCAGGCTGTCGGTGCCTGCTGCCACACTGGGCCCATGGAGTTGCGTCCGGGCTACCGCGAGTGGGCGCCGCCCGCCGCGCTGCGGCCGGCGGTGAGCTGCCTGTGGACGTCGGTCGTGCCCGACAGCGAGCCCACCCTGGTGCTGCCGGACGGCTGCACCGACATCATCTGGCAGCAAGGCTCCGGCGTCTTCGTGGCCGGGCCGGACACCGGCCCGGCACCCGCGGTGCTGCCGCCCGGCACGATGCTGGCCGGCGTGCGGCTGCGGCCCGGGGCCGGCGGGCCGGTGCTCGGCCTGCCGCTGGCCGAGCTGCGCGACCTGCGGGTGGACCTGGCCGAGGTGCGGCCCGACCTGGCCGGCCAGCTGCCGGGCGGCGACCTGCCGCCGGGCCAGGCGCTCGGCCGGCTCATCGCCATCACGGCCGGGCTGGCCGCGGCCAGCCCGCCGGACCCGCTGGTCAGCCACGCGGCGCGGCTGCTGGCCACCTCCCGGGAACGCACCGACGAGCTGGCCACCGAGCTGGGCCTGAGCGAACGGCAGTTGCGCCGCCGCTGCCTGGACGCGGTCGGCTACGGGCCCAAGGCACTGCACCGGATCCTGCGCTTCCGCCGGTTCGTGTCACGTATCGACGCGGCCGGTCCCGGCGCGGACCTGGCGCTGATCGCGGCCGAGGCCGGCTACGCCGACCAGCCCCACCTCACCCGGGAGAGCGTGCGGCTGGCCGGACTGCCACCGGCCGCGCTGACCCGCGCCAGGCGCGGCTGACCCCGGCCCGGGCCAGCGGCCGGCGCGTGCCTCAGGGCGCAGCCGTTCAGAAAATCACCTGGGTGCCTCGGCGATCATGGCGGTGCCGATCCGCCGGAAGCCGATCCCGGCGTAGACCCTGGCCACCTCCTCGTCGGAGGCGGACAGGAACACCGTATGCGTGCCGCGGCCGATGGCCAGCTCGGCCAACTGTGCGGTGACCGCCGCGCCCAGCCCGCGGCGGCGCGCGGACGGCAGCGTGCCGACGCCGGTGATCTCGGCGACGCCGCCCACCATCTGGCAGCTGCCGGCCGCCAGCGGGCCGTCGGCGCCGAACGCGGCGGCCAGCACGGAATGCCCCGCGGCCAGCAGGCCACGTGACCGGGCGATCCGCGCCGCAGACCGCTCGGCGGCCAGCTTGTCCCGTTCGGCAGACCCGGCCGGCCCGGTGCCGGTGCCGGGGTGGGCGAATGCGACGCTCGGCACCGACACGATGCTGGCCAGGTCCGGCTCGTCCGCCGGCACCGCCCGCACGGTCACCCCGGCCGGCGGGCCGGCGTGCCGTGCCGGGCCGTCCAGCAGCATCAGCGGGTGGGCCGCCACCTCTAGCGCGGCCGCCCGCGCGGCCACGGCGAACTCCGGCGCGGTCTGCTCGATCCACTCGAACGACTCCTGGACACCCAGCTCGCGCTGGCGCGCCCGCAGCCCGCGCAGATGTTCCGCGGTCACCGGTTCGCGTGGCGGGCGCCGCGGCCGCGCGTAGTACGACCAGCCCTGGCCCTCGGTCACGAACAGCACCAGCGGGCCGTGCGGCTCGGCCCGGCCCAGCCGCCGCGGCACCGCGTCACAGAACGCGTCGATCAGGTCGATGGCCGCCGCGTCAGCGCGGGCAGGCCCGTGCGCACCGAAACTGCCTCCCCGGCCGGTCAATCCTGCCTGCCTCCGCTCGCACCGTCATGGACGCCGCCCCGGCTGCCTGCCATCAGCGTGCAGCAGGGCGGGGCCGGCGATAATTCCCGCCCGGGCCACGCTGATCTGGCCGGCGAAAACGCGGCGGGCGGCGGTGACCGCGGCCGCGGGATCGGTGCCCGGCCACAGGTGGGTGAGCATGAGCTGGCCGACCGCGGCGCGGGCCGCGGCCTGGCCGGCCTGCACGGCGCTGGACAGCTGGCCGGCGTGCCGGGCCGGCACCTCCTCGGGGTAGGTCGCCTCGGCCAGCAGCAGGTCCGCGCCGCGGGCCAGCGTGACCAGGTCATCGCTCGGGCCCGCGTCGCCGGTGTAGGCCAGGGCGTGCCCGGCCGCGGTGAGCCGCAGTCCCGCGTTGGGCACGAAGTGCGGCAGCGCGCAGCTGGCCACGCTGAACGGCCCGGCGGTGAACTGCGCACCCGCGGTGAACTCACGCAACTCCAGGCCGGGCCGCATCATCTCCGGCTCGTCCAGCGCGAGCACCGCGTCCAGCGCCCCGGGGAGCGTGTACACCGGCAGCGGCGGCGGCCGGTCCGCGGCCAGCACCCGCGCGCGCAGCAGTGGGTTCAGGTCCGCGCAGTGGTCCGGGTGGCCGTGGCTGACCAGGACCGCGTCGATGCGCGCGGCGTCGGTGATCTCCAGCAGCCGGGGGAGCGTGGCGTACCCGGGGTCCACCAGCAGCTGGAAGCCGCCGTGCTCGACCAGGTACCCGCTGCACGCCTGCCCGGCCGCGGGCCATGCGCCGCAGCCGCCCAGTACGGTCAGTCTCATGCCGCCCACCATGCCACGCGGCGGCGGGCGGCCCGGCCCCGGCTCCCCGGTCCGCATGACCGGCGCTTGACCTTTTTTTTACTATCGCGCCGTGAACGGGCCCGCGCTTCGTGCGTCTAACCAATGGCTGGCGCAACACTCCCCGGAAACCTTCGTCGCCACGAGGGAAGACATCTGTGAAGCCCTTGCGCAAGCTCGCCGTGGCCGCTGCCAGCACCGTTCCCGCCGCCGCGCTGCTCGGGCTGCCGGCCCTGGGCGGGACGCCCGCGGCGGCCCAGGCGAGCCCGGTCAAGCACGTCGTGGTGATCTACCTGGAGAACCAGACGTTCGACAGCCTGCTCGGCTACTGGTGCCACAAGCACCCACAACGCTGCCCGGACGGCGGCATGCCGTCCTCGGTCACCCTCTCCGACGGGGCGGTAGCCAAGCCCAGCGTCATGCCCGACAGGATTCCCCAGGTCATCCACAGCGTGGCCAGCCAGGTCACGGCCATGAACATCCAGGGCGGCGTGCCGCAGATGAACGGCTGGCAGAACATGCCGTACGGCGACTGCGACGCGGCCGCCGGCTACCGGTGCATCACCGGGGCCAAGCCGGCCGCCGAGCCCAACATCACCGGCCTGGCCAGCCATTTCGCCATCTCCGATGACTTCTTCTCGCTGGCCGACTCACCCTCGTGGGGCGGTCACCTGTACACCGTCACCGGCAGCCTCGACGGGTTCACCGGGGACATTCCCCGCCCGCGCAAGGGCGTGAAGCCAGGGCCAGGCTGGGGCTGTGACAGCGGCCGGGTCACGCCGTGGATCAGCCCCCGGGGGGTGCGCAGGCAGGAGCCCTCGTGCATCCCCGACCCGGCGCTGGCCCAGCCCAACGGCGGCGCGTTCCGGGCCACGCCGGTGAAGAACATCCCGACGATCCTGGACAGCCTCGACAACGCGGGCCTGTCCTGGCGGATCTACGCGGCCACCCAGCCGGCCACCGGCAGCACGTCGCCCGGTTACGTGTGGAGCATCTGCCCGTCCATCGCCGAGTGCCTGTACACCAGCCAGAAGAGCAGCCTGGTGTCCTCGGCGGACTTCGCGGGCGCCGCGAGCGGCGGCAGCCTGCCGGCGTTCAGCGTGGTCGTGCCGGGCGGTCCGGACTACCCCAACTCCTGCCACAACGTGTTCAGCCTGACCGCGTGCGACAACTGGGTGGGCAAGCTGGTCTCCGCCGTCGAGAACGGGCCGGAGTGGGACTCGACCGCGGTGTTCATCACCTGGGATGACTTCGGCGGCTTCTACGACCAGGTGCCGCCACCGGCCACGCTGAACGCGAACGGCCAGCAGGCCGGCCCGCGGGTGCCGCTGATCATGGTCTCCCCGTACGCGAAGCCGGGTTACACCGACACCACGCCGACCACGTTCGCTGGGATTCTCGCCTACACCGAGCACAACTTCGGCCTGCCCGCGCTCGGCGCCAACGACGCGCATGCCTACGGCCTGAGCAACGCGTTCGACTACTCACAAGCACCGCTGAAGCCGGCCCGGATGACCACCCGGCCGCTGCCCGCCTGGGCCGTCCACATGAAACTCACCAAGGCCATGCTCGACGACCCGAGCTGACCTGGTGTGACGCGTGGCCCGGTAAACCGGCCGGGGCCGCACCGCGTCCCCCCTATGACTGCCGGTACCCCGCGGCCAGTGATTAGCGAGGAAGCGCAACCCGATGTGTGACGATCACCACGGATCCACCCGCCGCACCTTCCTGCGCGGCGCCGGCGCGCTCACCGGCGCCGCCCTGCTGGCGGGCCGGGCGCCCGCCGCGTCCGCCGCGGCACGCCGGCTGCGTGGCCGGCGGCCGGTCACGTTCGACGGCACGAGCGCGTTCAGCAACGCGATGCACATCCACTCCTCGTTCAGCGAGTTCACCGGCTCCATGGACTCCCACCTGAACCAGGCCACGCTGAACAGCGTGGACGTGCTGTGGTGGACCGAGCACGCCTACACCCTCGACAGCAAGCCGTACCGGGACGTCGTGCACTTCACCTCCCTGGACGGGGAGAAGCCGGCGGCGGGGCAGGGCAGCAAGCCGTGGACGTGGGTCAAGCGCGAATCCGGCCCGAACGGCGCGTCCTCTGCGGGCCGTGTGGTCAGCACGCCATGCTCACCGAACGACCCGGTCAGCGGGGGTGCCCTGGCGCTGACCGCCAAGTCCACATCCACGACGCTGGCCAAGTACGGTTTCCTGGCCGACGCCGGGCCGGACGGGTGGAACTACCGGGACAACCTGAACGGGCAGTCGCTGTCGATCGACGTGATGCTGGAACCGGGCTGGTCGCGCGGCCACCTGGAGATGATGATCTCCACGTCCTACCACCGGGCATCCGGCGGCCGGGCGGCCGGCACCTACAGCCTGTCCTACCGCGTCGTGCCCTCGGGCAAGGCACACCGCACCGCGCAGGGCCGCACCGGCATCGTCACCGTCCCGGTCCCGGCGGACGGGCAGACGTGGACGACGATCACCGTCACCCCGGCTCAGGACATCGCCGCGCTGTGGCCCGACCTGGATTCCCGCGACTTCGCCTTCTTCGAGCTGTACCTGCGCGCCGCATCCACCGGGGACCTGGTGACCGGGTACTTCGACTACCTGCGGTTCGACCGGACGCTGGACGGCGGCGAACTGTTCCTGCAGCAGGGTGAGATGGCCGAGGCGCTCGCCGCGCAATACCCGGCGGTGACCCAGTACCAGGGCCTGGAGGTGTCGCTGGGACTGCCGCACATCAACTGGTTTGGCGGCACCGTCGCCGTCCCCACCTTCGACAGCATCAGCTACAAGGCCTATCCGGCGTGGGTGGAGGGAAAGGGCATCCCGGCGATCCACCAGTCCGGCGGGCTCGCTTCGTGGAATCACCCGTTCGGCTACTCGTGGACGAAGACGGTCAAGGCCGTGACCGAGCAGGACCTGCTGCTGCGGCAGGTGGCCGCCCAGTTGCTGCCAGCCAAGCTGTACGGGTGCGACATCCTCGAGGTCGGCTACCCGAAGCGCGCCGGGGTGGATCTGGCCCACCACGTGGCCCTGTGGGACATCATGTCCCGCAACGCGGTCTTCGTCACGGGCAACGGGACCTCCGACGACCACTGGGGCGACGACTGGGCCGGGCTCACCTGGAACTGGGCGACGAGCACGTGGGCGGCGTCCCGCGCGCAGAGCGACCTGCTGGCCGCGCTCGCCGCCGGGCGGGTGTACTGCGGCTCCCTGGCGGCCGCCCCGGTCGCGCTGGACCTGCTGGTGGACGGTGAGGTCCCGATGGGGGCGGCGTCGGTGTCGTCGCTCACCTCACGGTCGCTGGCGGTCACCGCGACGGCGCTGCCGGCCGGGTCGGTGCTGCAGGTATTCCAGGGCGACGTGGACTACGCGGGCACCGGCGGGCTGTCCTCCAATGCGGCACAGGTGGCCTCGTTCGGCCCCGCTGACCTGGACGGCAACGGGCAGGCCACGCTCACCGTGGACACGTCCACGTCCAGTTTCCTGCGCACCCAGGTGGTGGACGCCAATGGCAAGGTGCAGGGGCTGTCCAACCCGGTGTGGCTGCTCGGTTCCACGCCACCGGACGGTATACCGGCGCCGCGGCAGGCGTGAGGAAGCCGGTGCCGCTGCACGCGCCGCCCCCGGGCGGAATGACCGAATTTTTACTTTCCTCCCGTAAACGTGTGTTCTCTTCGTGCGTCCAACTAATAGCTTGAGCAACACCTGACGCTCTGAGCACGGCAAACAACGCTCCGAGCACGATAACGACCGTCCGGGCTGGCACCCGCACCGCGCTCTTTATGTGAGGAAGTGCCCGTCCTATGTGCAACGACCATCCCGCCCCGACCCGGCGCACCTTCCTGCGCGGCGCTGGCGTGCTGACCGGCGCCGCCCTGCTGGCCGGGCGCGGGCTGCCGGCGTCCGCCGCTGGCCGGCCGCAGCTGCACCGGCCCGGCCGCCCGGTGGACCCCTGGGGCAACGGCGCGTACTCCAACGCGATGCACATCCACTCGTCCTTCAGCGAGTACACCGGGTCGATGGACGCCCAGCTGCACCAGGCCGTGGTCAACTCGGTTGACGTGCTGTGGTGGACCGACCACGACCAGCGGATGGACGGCAAGGACTACTGGAATGTGGTCCACTTCACCAGCCTGGACGGGGAAATGCCGGCCCGGGGTGAGGGCACGAAGCCGTGGAAGTGGCAAAAGCACGCCACCGGCCCGAACGGCAGCAACTCCGGCGGCGCGATCGTCGGCACTCCCTGCTCGCCTAACGACCCGGTGACCGGCGGTGCCCTGTCGCTGAGCGCGGCGAGCACCGGCAGAACGCTGGCCAAGTACGGCTACCTCGGCAGCAGCGAAGAATACCGGGACAACCTCGCCGGGCAGTCCCTGTCCATCGACGTGATGCTGGAACCGGGCTGGTCCAAGGGATTCCTGGAGCTCCACGTGCCGACCTCCTACCACGGGGCGGCGGGCGGGAACGCGGCAGGCACCTACCTCCTGTCGTACCAGATCGTGCCCTCGGGAAGCCGGCGCCGGACGGCGCAGGGCCGCACGGGCACCGTCACCATCCCGGTCAAGGCGGACGGGCGGACGTGGACGACGGTCACGATCACCCCGCAGGACGACATCGCCGCCTTGTGGCCGGCGCTGGACTCCCGCGACTTCGCCCTCTACCAGCTGTACCTGTACGCCGCATCCACCGGGGACCTGGTGACCGGGTACTTCGACTACCTGCGGTTCAACCGGACCCTGGACGGTGGGGAGATGTTCGCCCAGCAGGCGTCCATGATGGCAGCCCTCGCCCCGGAGTACCCGGCGGTGACCCAGCAGCAGGGCCTGGAGGTCTCCTGGGCTCTGCCGCACGTGAACTGGTTCGGCGGGAACATCAGTGTGCCCACCTACGACGGGGTGACGCTCAACGGCTACCCGCAATGGGTGGAGCAGGAGGGCATCCCGGCGATCCACCAGTCGGGGGGGCTGTGCTCGTTCAACCACCCGTTCGGAACAGACTGGTCGAAGACTGTCAAGGGCGTCGTCCAGCAGAACGCGCTGGTGCGGCAGATGGCCACCCAGCTGCTGCCCGCCCGGGCCTACGGGGCCGACATCCTCGAGGTCGGCTACCCGAAGCGCAACGGCGTTGACCTGGCCCACCACGTGGCCCTGTGGGACATCTTGTCCCGCAACGCCGTGTTTGTGACCGGGAACGGCACCAGCGACGACCACTGGGGCACCGACTGGGCCGGCTCCACGTGGAACTGGGCCACCACCACCTGGGCCGCCTCCACGGCACAGCGTGACCTGCTCGCTGCCCTGTCGGCGGGCCGGGTGTACTGCGGCTCCCTGTCGGCTCCTCCGGTCGCCCTGGACCTGATGGTGGACAGGGAAGTCCCGATGGGCGCGGTGTCCGTGTCGTCGCTGGCCTCCCGTTCGCTCACCCTCACCGCGGCCGGGCTGCCGCGCGGATGGAGCGTGGCCGTCATGCAGGGCGACGTGGACTACGCGGGCACCCGCGCGCTGTCCTCGAACGCGGTGCAGGTGGGCTCGGTCAAGCCGGCCGGGCTGAACGGCAGCGGGCAGGCCACGCTCACCGTGGACACGTCCACGTCCAGCTTCCTGCGCACCCAGGTGGTGGACGCCACCGGCAAGGTGCAGGGCCTGTCCAACCCGGTGTGGCTGCTCAGCTCCCCGCCACCGAACGGCATCCCCGGGCCGCGACAGGCGTAGGAACAGCCCGCCGCGGCCCGGTAAGGCCGTCACACGTCGAAGTACAGCTCGAACTCG
>DASYAV010000144.1:0-16469 GCA_036501145.1 Streptosporangiaceae bacterium
CCAGGGCGCTGGCCGAGGAGCTGGGCCAGCCGGTCGACGTGACCACCTACGCGATCGTCGGGGCGACCACCGTGGACATGATCGGCCAGATCGACGAGGCCCTGACCAACCCGCCGGACGTGGCGCTGGTCGTGATCGGCGGCAACGACGTGACCACGAAGATGTCCATCGGCTCGTCGGCCAAGCTGCTCGGCGCCCAGGTGGCGCGCTTGCGCGAGGTCGGTGCGGGTGTCGTGGTCGGCACCTGCCCGGACATGCTGCCGATCCAGCCGATCCACATTCCGCTGCGCTGGGTGGCCAGCGGATGGAGCAGGCTGCTGGCCAGGGCGCAGGACCGCGCGGTGCGCAAGGCGGGCGGGCTCGCGGTGTTGCTGGGTGAGCTGGTGTCGCCGGAGTTCCTGAGCCGGCCGGACGAGCTGTTCAGCCCGGATCACTTCCATCCGAACGGGGCCGGTTACTCGATCGCCAAGCGGGCGCTGCTCGGGCCGCTGGTGATCGCGGCGGGCGGCGGCGCTGCCGAGGAGCCCGCGCCTGAGCTGGCCACGGCACCGGTGCGGTCGATCGGGCGGGCCGAACCGGCCGCCTCCTGAGCTACCGCTAAGTAATTTAAGGCCAGTATCACAGTCGTCCAGGGCGGCCTTCGTGGCGGAGTTGCGCGACACTGAACGCAATGTCATGCCGACCCCCAGAGGGGCTCCCACCCCCTCCGGCAAGCATCCGTCACGAAGGAGTGCCGCCATGCCAGAGGCTGTGATCGTCGCCACCGCCCGTTCGCCGATCGGCCGCGCGGGCAAGGGCTCGCTGGTGAGCATGCGGCCGGACGATCTGGCCGCACGGATGGTGCGGGCCGCCCTGGACAAGGTGCCGCAGCTCGACCCGAGCCAGATCAACGACCTGATGCTGGGCTGCGGCCTGCCCGGCGGCGAGCAGGGCTACAACATGGGCCGGGTCGTCTCGGTCCTGCTCGGCTACGACAGCGTGCCCGGCTGCACGGTCACCCGCTACTGCGCGTCCAGCCTGCAGACCACCCGGATGGCACTGCACGCCATCAAGGCCGGCGAGGGTGACGTGTTCATCTCGGCCGGCGTCGAGACCGTGTCCCGGTTCGACAAGGGCAGCTCGGACTCGTGGCCGGACACCCGCAACCCGGTCTTCGCCGACGCGGCCGAGCGCGGCACCGCGCAGATCTCCGCCGAGCAGCAGGAGTGGCACGACCCGCGCCAGGACAGCGCGGTGCCCGACGTCTACATCTCGATGGGCCAGACCGCGGAGAATCTGGCGCTGGCCAAGAACGTCTCCCGGCAGGAGATGGACGAGTTCGGCGTGCGTTCGCAGAACCTGGCCGAGAAGGCCATCGCGGACGGGTTCTGGGCCCGCGAGATCGTGCCGGTCACGCTGCCGGACGGCACCGTCGTCGACTCGGACGACGGCCCGAGGCCAGGCATCACCTATGAGAAGACCTCGCAGCTCAAGCCGGTGTTCCGGCCGAATGGCCGGGTCACGGCCGGCAACTGCTGCCCGCTCAACGACGGCGCGGCCGCGCTGGTGGTCATGTCCGACACCAAGGCCAAGGAACTGGGCATCACGCCGCTGGCCCGGATCGTGGCGACCGGCGTTTCCGGCCTGTCCCCGGAGATCATGGGCCTCGGCCCGGTCGAGGCGTCGCGGCGCGCGCTGGCCAACGCCGGCATGACCATCGACGACATCGACCTTGTCGAGATCAACGAGGCGTTCGCGGCGCAGGTCATCCCGTCCTACAAGGAACTGGGCATCCCGCTGGACAAGCTGAACGTCAACGGCGGCGCGATCGCGGTCGGCCACCCGTTCGGCATGACCGGCGCCCGGATCACCACCACGCTGCTGAACAGCCTGCGCACGCACGACAAGACGTTCGGCCTGGAGACGATGTGCGTCGGCGGCGGCCAGGGGATGGCGATGATCTTCGAGCGGATCAGCTGACCAGCCTGTTTAATAACCCTGCGGTAACTAGTAATTAGGAAAGCTCTCGCCTGGGGGTTGTCAGGCGGCGAACCGTAAGGCACTCTCGCAGCAAGAGGAGTTCTGCCCTTGGAGGTCGCATGTCACTGAACCACTCCCCGGAGCTGCACAAGAACTTGATCGCCCGCATCCCGGAGATTACGGGACGCGAACTCCCTGAGTGGTTCAGAAGCCTCGAGTCCGGCCCTGCGTTCCTGCGCTGCGACGAGGCTGCGGTGTGGCTGGCCGACGAGCACGGGCTGTCGCACGGATATGCCCGGGCCATCGTGCACGAATACGAGACGCGGCGCCGCACCAGGCTGAACGCCTGACCCAAGCGCCATCCCGGCAACCGCCGGCCGTGCCGCGCGATACGGTCTAGCCATGCAGCCGGACGAGGCCAGACAGTTCATCGCCACCAATCACCGTGCCGTGCTCGCGACCCAGCGCAGGGACGGGCACCCGCAGTTGTCCCCGGTCACCTGCGGGGTGGACGCGAAGGGCCGCGTCATCATCAGCACCCGCGAGACGGCCATCAAGACCAGGAACCTGCGCCGCGACCCGCACGCCTCGCTGTGCGTGTTCAGTGACGGGTTCTTCGGCCGCTGGGTGCAGGTCGAGGGCCAGGCCGAGGTCGTCTCGCTGCCCGAGGCGATGGAACCGCTCATCGGCTACTACCGGCTGATCTCCGGAGAGCACCCGGACTGGGACGACTACCGTGCCGCGATGATCCGTGAGCGGCGGGTCATCGTGCGGATGACGATCGACCGGGCGGGCCCGGATATCTCCGGCTGAAGCACCGCCTGGGCGTGGGCCGGGCCTGCGCGTGGTCCCTCATGGGCCCGTATGGGCCGCGTATGGAGCCCGCATGGGCCCACGCGGGGGTGCTCGCCGGCGTCCCGGGACCCGGTCGCCGGGAAACCGCCATCGGCGGACTTATCTCTCATGGTGGACACGGGCGGCCCGGTGGACGACTATACCTAGGGACCGGTAACACACACCGGCCGCGGTGCGCGAGGAAGGGAGGCCGGCCAATCATGTCTGCGGACGCGCCGGACCAGATTCCCGCCACCGCGCAGCACGCCCAGCCGGCTACCGGCACGGCACCTTCTCCGGCACGCCGGCGGCGAGGGGCTTTCAGGTTAGCTCTCACCGCCCGCCGTGCAGTCGGCAGCAACCGCGGGCGGACCGACGACCCCGCCTGAGCGGCTGCCGGAATCATCACCGCGGCACGCGCCAGGGTCCTAATTAGGCACCTGTTCCGCTGCTGATTGGCGGCTCGTCACCGTATATTTGCGGCACGCTGGGGATATGTTCTTTGTCGTGAGAGTTACGCGCCAGTAAGGTGGCCACGTGACAGCGCCGGTCATCATTAAGTAACAGCATATGAATGCCGGTTATCACTTTTCTTCCACTCGGTATCAGCATGCTGCACCAAGTAATAGGGCCGCCGCGGCAATCAGGACAGCGTGCAGCCAATCTACGAAGAAGCTACGGGGAATAGCAGTACGGCTGCTCTGACCTGCGGAGAGAGCGGATCCCGTGAGTGTGCCCCCGGTCGGATTCGAACCGACACAATGACCTCTTTTAGGGAGGTCGCCTCTACCCGTTGGGCCACGGGGGCTCGGGGAAGAACCCGCTCTTCCAGGTAAGAACCGTGATGCCAGAGGCAAGTGTATGACAATTCCCGCGTTTGGTATATCCCCCGCACAAGTTTTTATAAATGAATGCGGAGGGTAACCGGGGATAAGGCCAGGATAAACGCACCGTAACGAAGGCGCCTTTTATGTCTCGCTAATTTCGCAGTCTTGGCGCGCCCGGGTGAAGACGGCGTCGAGCATGGCCGGGGTGACCCGGCCGGTGAAGGTGTTCTGCTGGCTGGGGTGGTAGCAGCCAATGAGCAGCACGGAGGGCCGGCCGCGATCTGCGCCGGCCAGGGCCGGCCGGGAACCGGCGCCGGGCGGCCCGGCCGGGACCGCCTCGGGCGGCCTGGCCAGCACGACCTCGGCACCGTGGCCGAACCGCGGCCTGGGCCGGGGCACGGCGAACCCGGCCGCGGCCAGCGCCGGCCAGAGTGCCTGCCAGGCGAACCCGCCCAGGCAGACGATGACCCGCAGCGACGCGGAAGGGCGGGTCTCCGGCGCAGCGCGGGTCTCCGGCGCAGCGGATACTTCCGCGGGGCGCGCCTCCGGCGGGAAAGCTGCCGAGGCAGGAGGTCTCTCCGGCGGGGCGGATACGGCCAGGGTGAGCTCGGCGGCCAGCCAGGGCGCGCAGGTGTCCCGTTCCGCCGGGGTCGGCTTGTTGGCCGGCGGCGCGCAGCGGACGGCCGCGGCCATCCGGGCTCCGATCAGCCGCTGCCCGTCGTCGGCCGCTATGCTCTGCGGCTGCGCGGCGAACCCGCACCGGTACAGCGACTCGAACAGCACGTCCCCGCTGCGGTCGCCGGTGAAGATCCGGCCGGTCCGGTTGCCGCCGTGCGCGGCCGGGGCTAGCCCGACGATCAGCAGGCCGGGCCGGTCGTCGCCCCAGCCGGGGATCGGCCGGCCCCAGTAGGGTTCGGCGGCGAACGAGCGCCGCTTCTGCACGGCGACCTGCTCCCGCCAGGCGACCAGCCGGGGGCAGGCCCGGCAGACCGACTGCCGGGCGGCCAGTTCGTGCAGCGTCCCGGCGGACGCGGCCAGCTCGCTGACCTCGGCCGCGCTGTGGGCGGCCGGCGTCCGCGGGGTGGCCGGGTCACCGGGCCAGCCGCTGCCCGGCGCGGCGTAGCGGCCGGCCACCGGGTCCGGCATCAGTCCGGCACCAGCGACCAGGCGATCCCGTCCAGGATGTCGTGCTCGCTGACCACGACCTCGGGGAAGCCGAACCGCTGCATGACCCGGTCCAGCACCAGCGCCCCGCCGCCGATGACGTCGATCCGGCCGGGGTGCATCGACGGGATGGCCCCCCGCTCGGCCCGGGTCTGCGCCAGCAGCCGGGTGGCCACCTCGTGCACCCGGGACGCGGAGATCCGCGAGTGGTGGATCCGCATGGCGTCGTAGCCGGGCAGGCCGAGCGCGACCGCGGCCACCGTGGTGACCGAGCCGGCCAGGCCGACCAGCGTCTTGGCCCGGGCGATGTCGACCTTCTCAGCCGCGATGGTCAGCGCGGCGTCGATGTCCGCGGTCGCGGCGGCGATCTGCCCGCCGGACGGCGGGTCCGCGTGCAGGTGCCGCTCGGTCATCCGGACGCAGCCGATGTTCATCGAGATGGCCGACACCCCGTCGCCCGGCTCACCCGCCGCCCCGCCGGCGTCGCCGCCGAGCACGAACTCGGTGGACCCGCCGCCGATGTCGAGCACCAGGTAGGGCGCGGCCGGCGGCTCGGGCATCGACCCGAACTCCGCGGTCGCGCCGGCGAACGACAGCCGGGCCTCCTCATCGCCGGTGAGCACCTCGGGCGCGACGCCGAGCACGTCCAGCACGCCACGGGTGAAGTCGGCGGCGTTCGACGCGTCCCTGGTGGCACTGGTCGCCACCATGCGCACCGCGCTCACCTGGCTGGCCGCGATGATGCCGGCGTACTCGCGCAGCGCGCCCAGGGTGCGCTCCAGCGCGTCCGGCGCCAGCCGCCCGGTGGCGTCCACCCCCTGGCCGAGCCGGACGATCTCCAGCCGCCGGTCGATGTCGGTGAGCGTCCGGTGCGCCGGGTCCACGTCGGCGACGAGCAGCCGGATCGAGTTCGTGCCGCAGTCGATCGCGGCCACCCGGCGGGCAGCAGGCTGCATACTCACGGTGTTTTCTCCTCGCTCGCGCCGGCGTGTCCGGTCACGCCAGCGTCTCCGGACACGCTAGTCCGTCCGGCCTGGCCCGGCGGCACGCACGGTCCGGCCGCCCACCACGGCCCGGCGGCATCGGCCGCCTCCCGGCCGAGCGGGTTCGCGCCGGGCACCGCCAGCTCGTGCGCGATGAGCGCGTGCAGGCACTTGACCCGGTCCGGCATGCCGCCCGCGCTCTGCGTGCCCGCGGGCAGCGGCTCCATCCCGCAGGCGCGGGCGGCCGCGTCCCGGCGGGCCAGGTAGTCCTGGTGCGCGGCCAGGTAGCCGCGGCGCAGCTCCGGGTCGGCGGCCAGCCGCTGCGTCATCTCCGCCATCACCCCGGCCGCCTCCAGCCGGCCGGCCGCCGCAGCCGCCCGCGGGCAGGTGAGGTAGTACAGCGTGGGGAACGGGGTGCCGTCGGGCAGCCGGGGCGCGGTCTGCACCACGTCGGGCAGCCCGCACGGGCAGCGGTGCGCGACCGCCAGCTGGCCGCGCGGCGGCCGGCCGAGCTGCGCGGCCACCACGGCAGCGTCGGCAGGGTCAATCGCGAACGGCGCCACGGCCAGGCCTCAGTGCGTCTTCTTCTTGCTGACCTGGCCGGCCTGCTGCACCGACTTCCAGAGCCGGTCGTACCAGGCGCTGGGCGCGGGCACCCGCGGCTCGATCAGGCCCGGTGCCGGCTTCCCGTTGATGATCACGTAGCAGGTCTGCCGGGGCATGCACAGGTGCAGCTCGTCGCGGGCCAGCTGCTCAATGTAGGCCGGGTCGTTCAGCTGCTGCTGCTGGTGGTGCAGCCGGCCCAGCTGGTCGGTCAGCGACTGCTGCTGCGCGGCCAGCGCGCTGATCTGCCGGTGCTGCGCGATGTACTCGCGCACCGGGTAGGCCAGGCTCAGCGTGATAGCGCAGACCACCACCGCGAGCACCGCGGCCCGGCCGGTCAGCCGGGGCCGCTTGCGGGACGCGGTGGGGCGGCGCATCAGCCGGCGGCCCCCGGGAACCGGGGGAAGGCGGATGCGCCGGCGTAGGCCGCCGCGTCGTCGAGCAGCTCCTCGATCCGCAGCAGCTGGTTGTACTTGGCCACCCGCTCGGACCGGCACGGCGCGCCGGTCTTGATCTGCCCGGTGTTCAGCGCGACCGCGAGGTCGGCGATCGTGGTGTCCTCGGTTTCGCCGGACCGGTGGCTGATCACGCTGTGGTAGCTGTTGCGGTGCGCGAGGGAGGTGGCCTCGAACGTCTCGGTGATGGTGCCGATCTGGTTGACCTTGACCAGCAGCGCGTTGGCCACATGCCCGGCGAGCCCGCGGCGCAGCCGTTCCGGGTTGGTGACGAAGATGTCGTCGCCGACGATCTGCACCCGGCTGCCCATCTCCGTGGTGAGCTCGCGCCAGCCGGCCCAGTCCTCCTCGGCCAGCGGGTCCTCGAGGGACACGATCGGGTAGGCGTCCAGCCATTCGGCGTAGATGGCGGTCATCTCGGCCGCGGTCCGGTTGCCGCCCTCGAAGGCGTAAGTCCCGTCGCTGTAGAACTCGGTGGCGGCCGCGTCGATGCCGAGCGCGACGTCCCGGCCGGCCTCGAAACCGGCCTTGCCGATGGCCTCCACGATCAGGTCCAGCGCCGCCCGGTTGTGCTCCAGGTCGGGCGCGAAGCCGCCCTCGTCGCCGACGCCGGTGCTCAGCCCGTGCTGCTTGAGCACGGACTTCAGCGAGTGGTAGGTCTCCGATCCCCAGCGCACCGCCTCGGCGAAGGTAGCCGCACCGATCGGCAGGATCATGAACTCCTGCACGTCCACGCTGTTGTCGGCGTGGGCCCCGCCGTTCATGATGTTCATCTGCGGCACCGGCAGCACGTGCGCGTTCGGGCCGCCCAGGTAGCGGAACAGCGGCAGGCCGGCCGACTCGGCCGCGGCCCTGGCCACCGCCATGCTCACCCCGACGATGGCGTTCGCGCCCAGCCGCGACTTGTCCGGCGTCCGGTCCAGGTCGATCATCGCCTGGTCGATCAGCCGCTGGTCGTCGGCGTCGAAGCCGAGCAGTTCGGGCTGGATCTCGTCGATCACGGCCTGCGCGGCCCGCTGCACGCCCTTGCCGCCGTACTCGTCGCCGCCGTCACGCCGCTCGACCGCCTCGAACGCGCCGGTGGACGCCCCGCTCGGCACCCCGGCCCGCCCCGCGGTCCCGTCATCGAGCGCGACCTCGACCTCGAGAGTCGGGTTACCACGGGAGTCCAGGATCTGCCTGGCATGGATCGCTTCGATGGAAGCCATTCGGGAAACTCCTGACGAGGGTGGCGACGGGCGGCCGGGCCGCGGCTGATGTGCAGTCAGTCTCCGAGCCTAGTGCAGCCCGCGCGCCCGGCCGCGTGCCACGCCGCACCCGGCGCCGGGCGCCGGCTATCCGGTTGCGGGCCCGGCGAGCGCGCGTCATAGTCGGCCGATGGCGCTGGCCATCGAAATGTTCTTCGACGAGGACGCCGACGCCGCGGTGCGCACGATCTGGCGGGACCTCGCCGCGGCCGGGCTGCCGAGCCTGGCCGTGTTCGGGCACGGCCAGCACCGGCCGCACGTCTCGCTGGCGGTCTTCGAGTCGCTGAACCTGGACGGCCTGGATCCGCTGCGGTCCGTGCTGGCCCAGGCGATCGCCCAGGCCAGGCCGGTGCTCCCGCTCACCTCGCTGGGCACCTTCCCCGACCACGAGGGGGTACTGTTCCTCGGCGTCACGGTGTCCGCCGCGCTGCTCGACCTGCACGCCAGGACGCACGCGGCGCTGGCCGGGCAGGCGGCCGGCCCGTGGCCGCACTACCTCCCCGGCAGCGTCTGGGTGCCGCACTGCACGCTGGCGCAGAGCCTGGACGCGGAGGGCACGGCGGTGGCGTTCCGCCGGATGCACGGCTTCCAGCCCATCGCGGCCACGGTGACCTCCGCGGGCCTCACCGACACCGCCACCGGCGCGGTCACCCCGCTCACCGGCTGAGCCGCACCGATCCAGGCCGCCCCCCGCGCCGGAGCACGGCGCCTGTGATCAAGGAGTTCGGCGCCGGGCTCGACCTGCTGGCGGGCGCGCAAGGGGTTGACGCCCCGGCGCTGGCGATTGGCTGCGAATTCGACGAACTTGCCAGGGTCGGCCACTTTCCCGAGGTCGAGGCGCCCGCCGAATTCCGCGCAGCGGTCACCGCGTTCCTCGCCGGCCGACCGGTCGCGGGCGTCGCCTAGGGCCCGTGAAACCCGAAACTCGCGCCTGGGCTGGTGGTTCTGACCGGGGTGACCCGGGCCTGGCTGGCCTGCCCGACGGGTGCGAGTTCATTGCTCCACCTGGATCCACACGTCGGCGGCGGCATGGCCACGGGTTGCGCGCAGATCCCAGCAGCCCGGCGTGGTGAATACATAGCCTGCGCCCCACTCATCGCCCGGCTTATCCCAGCTGCTGCTCTCGTGAGCGGCCGGGCCCCTCAGGATTCCGCGGCATCTTCGGCCATGACCGAGCCGAACGCAGGCCGCCCCGCCGCCTCGAAGGTGTGGACGACCACGCCGGCGCCGGTGGGCCGGGCGCCGGTCAGGCGCATCGCGGCCGGGGGAACTCCGTCGGCGAAGAGCCGCTGGCCCCGGCCCAGGACCACGGGGAACACGATCAGCCGATAGGCGTCGATCAGGTCCTGGCCCATGAGGGAGCGCGCCAGTGCGCCGCTGCCGTGAATCTGCAACTCCTTGCCGGGCGCGCGCTTGAGTTCGGCGGCCTGCTGGGCGATGTCACCGCTGAGCGGCACCGCGCCGTGCCACGAAAACTCCGTCCGTGTCTTGGTGGCGACGTACTTGGGCAGGGAATTCAGCTGGCTGGCAACCCTGTTGCCGGGGTCGGTGACACCGGGCCAGAACGAGGCAAACAGGTCGTAGGTCCGCCGGCCGAGCAGGAACGCCTCCGCCTGATCGAAGACGTCGTTCATGTACTGGCCGGTCTCCTCATCGAAGTGCGGCGGCAGCCAGCCGCCGAGGTCGAAGCCGTTGCCCGGGTCCTCCTGGGGAGCACCTGGGCTCTGCATCACGCCGTCGAGGGTCACGAAAGTGGTGACTGTCAGTCGCATTGGTTCCTCTGGGGTTCGGTGACCGGCTTCGTTCCGGTCCTCACCCTGGTGACGAACGAGCCATCCGTGGATCGACACCACCGGCCTGAGGCAGGGCCGCAGGGTCACGTGCCGGGCCAGAGGATGTCGCTGACGGCCTTGCGCTGGCGTGGCGTGCCCGCCCGCGGCGGCACGGGCCGGGACGCGCCCGCCAGCGGGCGGCCGATGGCCGCCATCGTGGTGACCTCCCAGTGCGCGGGCACGGCGAATTCCCCGGCCATCGCGGCCCGGTTGAACGCCCGGAACTGGCGGGCCGACAGCCCCAGCGCCTGCGCCTGCAGGGTCATGTGCGCGACGGCCTGGCCCAGGTCGTACAGCGAGAACTCGGAGTACTCCCAGTCGGTGTCCTGCACGTACCGGTGCGCCAGGTTGGCTACCAGCACGCTCGCGGCCGGCGCCCACCGCGCCGAACTCCCGGCCAGATGCCGCACCAGCCGCCCGTGCGTGGCATCCCCGCGCTGGCCGACGATGAACGCCCAGGGCTGAGAGTTGCCCGCGGACGGCGCCCACCGCGCCGCCTCCAGCAGCGCGTCGATCTCCTCCGGGGTGACCACGTAGGAGCCATCGAAGCCGGCCGGGCTCCACCGCCCGGCCAGCAACGGATGCAGCAGCGGCGCCGCGAACTCGTTCTCCACGCCCCCATGATCGCAAGCCACGCCGCCGCCTACCGTGGCACGGGCACGTTAACGGGTGCCCCGGCTGCGTCAGCGGACGGATTCCGGCACCTCCAGCCAGCGAATTCCGTGTACATCTCGCTGGTCAAGCGCTGGTCCGAGGCCGGCCATTGGGCGCCGGACGACCCCGGGTAGACGAACTGGCCACCGCCTGGGCCGACCACGTAATCGCCAATCCGTCGCTGGCGCCATCCCTGCCCAGCCTGCGGGCGCGCCACGACCGCGCCACCCGGGAGAAGCTGCTCAGCCAGCACGGCGAGGAGGGCAAGCCCGCCTGGGCACGGATGACCGTGCTGATAGAGGCGCGGCTGCGGTCAGCCGGCCTCGGCTTGTAGGCCCGGAGCGCCGAGTACGTCGTCGAACAGGCCGAGCATGGCGTGCCAGGACCGCTGGTCGGCGGCCTTGTTGTAGCCGAGTCCCTCGATCCCGGCGTCGTCGGCGGCCGGGTTCGTGAAGCTGTGCTTGACGCCGCCGTACAGATGCATCTGCCAGTCGACCCGCGTGGCCCCCATCTCTTCCCCGAAGGCCGCCCGCTCGGCCGCGGTCATGAACGGGTCCTGGTCGCCGATGCAGACGAGAACCTTGCCGGTGATGTCGCGTGAGCTGGCCGGATCGTGGTCGGCCGTGCCTGGATGGAAGCCGACCACGGCCTTGAGGTCGACCCCGCCGCGGGCCAGTTCGAGCACCATGTTCGCGCCGAAGCAGTACCCGATAGCCGCGACCCTGGACGCGTCCGCCCTCGGCTCGCTCACCAGGACGTCGAGTGCCGCACGCCCGACAGCGCGCATCACCTCCGGCCTGTCACCCAGATACTGCAGCCGGGCGAAGAGTTCGTCCTCGGAGTGGCTCTCCTGCCTGCCCTGGTAATCCATGGCGAACGCCACGTAACCGAGCCCGGCCAGCCGCTGGGCTGTCCTCATCACATGCTCGCCCAGCCCGTTGGCCTCGTGGGCCACCAGCACAGCCGGCCGGGCCCCCGCGCCCTCAGGGAGCGCCATCCAGCCAAGCAGCGACGTCCCGCCCGCACGGTACTCGACATCGCGAGTCTGCACAGTCATCTGCACACCCTCTCACCCCACCAGTGCCGTCCGGGCCGCGGGTTCAGCCGGGCGAAACCCCGAACCCGGCTAGTCAGGTGGCGGTGGGGCGGTGCTGGTGGTGTTTTCCCAGGCGTGCACCCGGTCGCGGTAGCGGCGGGCGGCGGCGCGCAGCTCGAGCTCGGGGTCCAGGCCGGCCGCGCGGGCCCGGGCGGCCAGGGCGAACAGCTCCTCGCCGAGTGCCTCACCCAGGGCCCCGGCGGCCCCGGCGTCAGCCGTGGGCTCGGCGGGTGGCTGGGCCAGGGCGGCGGGGGCGCCGGCGCGTTCGGCGCGGCGCTGCAGCTGGGCGGCCAGGGCCAGGGCGGGCTGGCCGAACGGCACGCCGTCCAGGGCCGACGCCGGGCGGCCGTGCCGGGCGGCCCGCTCGGCGGCCTTGATGGTGTCCCAGTTCTGGATGACCTCGTCGGAGCCGGACACCCGGACCCTGGCGAACACGTGCGGATGGCGTCGCACCAGCTTGGCCACGATGCCGTCGGCGACGTCGTCGATGGTGTAGCCGGTGCCGTCGGTGCGTTCGGCGGCCACCCGGGCGTGGAACGCCACCTGCAGCAGCACGTCGCCGAGTTCCTCGCGCAGCGCGGTCTGGTCGCCGTCCTCCAGCGCCTCCAGCGCCTCGTAGGACTCCTCCAGCAGGTGCGGGGCGAGCGACTCGTGCGTCTGCTTGGCGTCCCACGGGCAGCGTCTGCGGAGCGTGTCCATCGTGACGACCAGGTCGAGCAGCCGGGCGCCGGGCAGGTCGCGGGAGCCGGTGAGCACGGTGACCGCCGGGCCGCCACCGGGCAGCTGGCCGAGCGCGGTCAGCAGGGCCGCCGTCGCCTCGTCGCCGTCCGGGCCGGCCAGCCACACCACATCGCCACCGGCCGCGGCCACCTCCGCGGCGAGCAGCCCGGCCAGTTCCGCGTGATCGCCGGTGTCCGCGGCGGGCAACGGGACCGGCTGCGCGGGGTCCGCGGGATCGCCGGTGCCGACGGCGGCCAGCTGGACGGGAACGCCCGCTTCGGCCAGCGCGGCCAGCTGTGGATGGCCGGGCGGGCCGATCACCTTGGCGGCGCCGCGCAGTACGTCCCACGCTTGCGCGGTCAGCTGGCCGGCCGCGACCCGGGGACTGCTGGCCAGCAGCACCAGGCGGCCCCGGTCCGCCGCCCCGTGCTGGGTCAGCAAGGCGGGGTGAACCGCGGCGTCGTCGAGGGGGAAGGGCTGGGCGAGGCGCCGGGCTCGGGCGCCGACAGGGTGTCCGCGGCGGCGACCAGGGCGAGCTGGCTGTAGTCGAGTCGGCCGAACTGCGGGCTGACCCTGATGTGCAGGCTCTTCGCGGCCAGGCACTGGTCCCGGTTGAACTCGTTGCCGATCCGCTGCTGGTCCGCGGTGGAGGACGAGCTGGTGCCGCCCAGCTTGGTGATCAGTGCGGTCTGGATCGCCTCGTACCGGCCGAGATCCGGGTTGACCAGATCCGGCGGCAGCCCGTTGGCGGCCGCGACGGCGGTCAGGTTGGCCGAGCTGCCGGACTGCCGTTCCTCCGCGGTGATCGCGGTAATCGCCCGCTGCACGTCGCTGTTGGTGACGTTGATGTGCTGCAGGACCGCCATCTGGTCACGCACCCGGAACCTGATCAGCCAGGCCAGCACCTGCTGCGGCGCCTGCGACGCGGGGAAGGCAAGCTGCACCGTGTGCGTGTGGAAGTAGCGGTTCAGCCCGGACACCTGGGTGGCCAGCGTGGACGTGGTGATCCGCTGGTTGCCCACGACCGCGGCGGCGCCCAGCTGCATCGTCCCGCAGGCGGTCAGCGCCAGGCAGCCGCCCAGCGCGACCGCGGCCAGCGCACCCTTGCGTCCCGGCCTGCTCAGAATGCGGAGCACGGTGCGTCCCTTCTCGTGTCTCATCGCGGTCAGTCCTCTCCGGCCGGCGCCGACGCCTGCACCCCGTCGAACATCGCCTCAACGAGTTCGCGGGACCAGGTCAGCAGCTCCTGGTCGCGCAGCGGCTGCGCACCCAGGCCCGCCGAAGGAGCCTGCCGCCCGGCGCCCTGCGGCCGGCCAGGCACGGCCTTTGGCACCGGTACGAGCATGGTACGCACCGCGGGCTTGAGCACGGTCTTCGGGTACAGCCTCTGCACCCGCACCTCGCGCGACTCGGGCAGTTCCACCGGGGCGAACCGGACGTGCGCGCCCTGCAGCGTGATGTCGGTCAGCCCGGCGCGCCGGGCCCGCTCGCGCAGCCTGGCCACCTCCAGCAGGTTCAGCACCGGCGTGGGCGGCGCGCCGTACCGGTCGGTCAGCTCGTCGTGCACCGCGGCCACGTCGTCGTCGGACTCGATCGCCGCGATCCTGGTGTAGGCCTCGAGCCGGAGCCGCTCACCGGCCACGTACTCGTGCGGGATGTGCGCGTTCACCGGCAGCTCGACCCTGACCTCCTGGCGGGTGGGCGTGCCGCCCTTCAGCTCGCTGACCGCCTCGCCGATCATCCGGACGTACAGGTCGAAGCCGACCCCGGCGATGTGCCCGGACTGCTCGCCGCCGAGCAGGTTGCCCGCGCCGCGGATCTCCAGGTCCTTCAGGGCGACGTACATGCCCGCGCCCACCTCGGTGTGCTGGGCCACGGTGGCCAGACGTTCGTGCGCCGTCTCGGTCAGCGCCGCCTCGGGCGGGTACAGGAAATAGGCGTAAGCCCGCTCCGTGCCGCGGCCGACCCGGCCGCGGATCTGGTGCAGCTGGGACAGGCCGTACATGTCGGCGCGGTCGATGATGAGCGTGTTGGCGTTCGGGATGTCCAGGCCCGATTCGATGATCGTGGTCGAGACCAGCACGTCGTACTTCCGCTCCCAGAAGTCGACCATGATCTGTTCCAGCTCGTGCTCGTTCATCTGTCCGTGTGCCACCGCGATGCGGGCCTCGGGCACCAGCTCGGCGACCTGGGCGGCCACCCGGCGGATCGAGGTGACCCGGTTGTGCACGAAGAAGACCTGGCCGTCACGCAGCAGCTCGCGCCGGATCGCGGCCGTGACCTGCTTGGCGTCGTAGGCCCCGACGAAGGTGAGCACCGGGTGGCGTTCCTCCGGCGGGGTCAAGATGGTCGACATCTCCCTGATCCCCGCGACGCCCATCTCCAGCGTCCGGGGAATCGGCGTGGCCGACATCCCGAGCACGTCGACCTCGGTCCGGAGCCGCTTGAGGTACTCCTTGTGCTCCACGCCGAACCGCTGTTCCTCGTCGATGATCACCAGGCCGAGCCGGTTGAACCGGGTTTCCGGTGACAGCAGCTTGTGCGTGCCGATGACCACGTCTACCGTGCCGTCGGCCAGCCCGCGCAGGGTTTCGGCCGACTCCGCGGCGCCCTGGAAGCGCGACAGCGGCCGCACCGTCACCGGGAACGGCGCGTATCGCTCGGAGAAGGTCGAGAAGTGCTGCTGGACCAGCAGCGTGGTCGGCACCAGGACGGCGACCTGCTTGCCGTCCTGCACGGCCTTGAACGCGGCGCGCACCGCGATCTCGGTCTTGCCGTAGCCGACATCGCCGCAGATCAGCCGGTCCATCGGGACCGGCCGCTCCATGTCACGCTTGACCTCGTCGATGGCGCCGAGCTGGTCGGGGGTCTCCACGTAGGGAAACGCGTCCTCCAGCTCGCGCTGCCAGGGGGTGTCCGGCCCGAACGCGAACCCGGGCGAGGCCATCCGGGCCGAGTAGAGCCGGATCAGCTCGGCGGCGATCTGCCGGACGGCCTTGCGCGCCCGGCCCTTGGCCTTGGCCCAGTCCGCCCCGCCCAGCCGGTGCAGCGTCGGGGCCTCGCCGCCGGAGTACTTGGTCACCTCGTCGAGCTGGTCGGTGGGCACGTAGAGCCGGTCCGGCGGCTGCCCGCGCCGGCCGGGCGCGTACTCGATGACCAGGTACTCCCGGGTCGCGCCGGCCGCGGTCCGGGACGTCATCTCCACGTACCGGCCGACGCCGTGCTGTTCGTGGACCACGTAGTCCCCGGCCTGCAACTGCAGCGGGTCGACGCCGCCGCGCCGCCTGCTTGGCATCCGGCGCATGTCCCGGGTGGTGGGCAGCCCGGCCGGGTGCCCGGCCAGGTCGCTCTCGGTGATCAGGGCCAGCTTGACCGATGGCCAGACGAAGCCGTTCTCGACGCACGCGGTGGTGACGTACGGGACGCCAGGCTCCGGCGCCTGGTCGAGGTCCTGCAGCCGGGCGCCGATTCCCTCACCGCGTAGCGTCTCGGCCAGCCGCTGCGCCGGGCCGTGACCCTCGGTGACCAGCACGACCCGCCAGTCCTCGGCCAGCCAGGTCCGCACGTCGGTGAGCATGCGGGCCGCGTCGCCGCGATAGGCGGGTGACAGGGATGCATTGATGCGGAACGGAACGCGGTCCGTGTGGCCGGCCTCGGTCCCGTGCAGCCCGGGGTGAGCGTCTGTCCCTGGTTCGGGCTCATCGGTCACGCCGAACGGCGCGATCGTCCACCAGGGCAGGCCCAGCGCCGCCGCGGCCGCGCGGATCCGCGCGATCGGCTGGAACGCCGAGGAGCCCAGGTCGATGGGCGCCTCGCCGCCGACCGCGGCGGTGAACCAGGACGCCTCCAGGAACTCCCGGCTGGTCCGGACCAGGTCGTCGGCCCGGGCCCGGATCCGTTCCGGATCGCAGGCCAGCACGATGCCGCCCGGGGGTACGTGGTCGACCAGCAGGTCCATCCGGTCGGCCAGGACCGGGGTGAACGCCTCCATGCCCTCGACCGTGATGCCCTCGGCCACCTTGCCGAGAATGTCGCCCAGCGCGGGGTGGGTCGCGGCGAGTTCCTTGGCCCGGTCCCTGACCGGCGGAGTCAGCA
>DASYAV010000145.1:0-4269 GCA_036501145.1 Streptosporangiaceae bacterium
GTACGGCCTTGACGCCCGCGGGCTGCGACCGGTCCACGAGTGGACCGGCGGGTTCGAGCGGTTCTGGAACGAGAGCTTCGACCGGCTGGACGAGTACGTGCAGGACCTCAAGCAGGCAAGGCAGGAGGAGTAGCTGATGAGCGCGACGGGACGAGCAGCGCCGGCGCAGTCCGCGACGGCCGACCGCGAGATCGTGATCTCCCAGGTCATCGACGCCCCACGGGAGCTGGTGTTCGAGGCGTTCACCGAAGTCCGGCACCTGTCGCGATGGTGGGGACCGGAGGGGTTCACCACCACCACGCGGGCGTTCGAGTTCCGCGTCGGCGGGGCGTGGGACTTCGTGATGCACGGACCGGACGGGACGGACTACCAGGAGTGGATCTCCTGGACCGAGATCGCCCCGCCGGAGCGGATCGCGCTGCTGCACGGTGAGTCCCGCGGCGACCCGAACGCCTTCGAGTCGGTCTTCACGTTCGCGCCCGACGGCGCGGCGACCCGGATCGAGATGCGCGCGGTGTTCCCCGCCAAGGCGCTGCGCGACGAGGCGGTCGAGAAGTACCACGCGGTCGAGGGCGGCCAGCAGACCCTGAACAACCTGGCTGCCTACGTCACCGAGATCGCCCGGAAGGGAGCCGAGGACTGATGGCCGGAAAGGTGTTCTTCAGCGTGACGATGTCGCTGGACGGGTTCATCGCGCCCGAGGAGCGCCTGGGCGACCCGGATGCGCAGCGCTGGACGGCGCAGTGGATGGAACTGCAGCAGTGGATATTCCCGCTGCGGTTCTTCCGGGAGAACCTGAAGCTCGGCGAGGGCGGCGAGGAAGGGCGCGACAACGACATCGCGCGGGAGACGTTCGAGCGCACCGGCGCGAGCGTGATGGGCAAGCGCATGTTCAGCCTCGGCGAGCAGGCGTGGCCGGAGGAGGCGCCGTTCCACACGCCGGTCTTCGTCGTGACACACGAGAAGCGTGACCCCTGGGAGCGGCCGGGTGGGACCACCTTCCACTTCGTCAACGACGGCATCGAGACCGCGCTCAGCCAGGCCCGCGAGGCCGCCGGCGATCGGGACGTCCGCATCGCGGGCGGCGGCGCAACGATCCTGGAGTATGTCAACGCCGGCCTGATCGACGAGTTCTCGATCGCGCTCTCACCTGTGCTGTTCGGCTCGGGAATCCGCCTGTTCGAGGGCGTGGACGCGGGCCGCGTGGCCCTGGAGCCAGTCCGCGCGGAGCCGACGCAGCGGGTGACCCACCTGACCTACGCAGTCCGCGAGCGGTAGCTGTACGGGCGGAGCCCACCTGACGGACGCACGTGGTGATCCGCGGTCAGGTGCTGGTGGGTTGCGGGGCTTGCAGGTCGCCGATGTGGAAGGTGCGGCGCAGGCTTTGCTGGCCATGTGTGGTTATCCGCAGGCCCCGGCCGGTGCCGTTGCGGCGCAGCCACTCGCGGTCGAGCAGCGCGCTGGTGATGCCTGCGCCCAGCGCACCGGCCAGGTGGGGCCGGCGCTCGGTCCAGTCCAGGCACGGGCGGGCGAAGTGCCGGCGGGCCCGCCGGCAGCGTTCAACGTCGACCCCGATGCCGGTGAGGGCCCGGGCACCCGGCCCGGTGACCTCGAAGTCGGGGCCGCCGCCGTCGGCCAGCCAGCCCGCCTCGCGCATCTGGGTCAGCAGGGCCACGCCCAGCGCGCCCGCGACGTGGTCGTAGCAGACCCGGGCCAGCCGCAGCGAGCGGTCGGCGGTGGACTGCCGCAGCGACGCCCGGGCCGGGCCGGCCGGGCAGATCCGGGAGAACGCCTCGAGCGCGTCCGCCACCTCGGCGCTGGACAGCCGGTAGTAGCGGTGCCGGCCTGCCGCGGTGACCGTCACCAGGCCGCCGTCGGTGAGTTCGGCCAGGTGCCCGCTGATCGTGGAGGCGCGCACGCCGGCCAGCCTGGCCAGCTCACCGGCGGTCAGCGCGCGGCCCTCCAGCAACGCATCCAGCACGGCCGAGCGTGCCGGGCTGGCCAGCAGCTTGGCCACGGCCGCGAAGTCGGTACGCACACCACCACGGTAACGCGGCCATAGTTCAGGAAACCCCGAAATGTCCGGGCAGTAGCCTCCGGGCATGATCACGCACCTGACAGCGCACGAGTACGCCGACGACTACCGGGCCCGGCCGGAGACCGGCCCCGGCGACGTGCCGGGGCTCGTGCCGGCCGCGGTCACCCAGGTACTCGATATCGCCGGGTCCTGGCTGGGCTGGGACGGCCGCCCGGTCTGCCGGGAAGGCAACGCGTGGACGCCACACAAAGCGCTGCGCCGGGTCGCCGACCACCTGCTCGACCACCTCACTGAGATCGAGTGCCGGCTGGCCGGCCTGCCGGCGCTGCCGGACCGCTGGCACGGCCGGATGGTGACCACCGACGCCGACTTCGCCCGGTTCACCGAGATCGACCTGGATGAGGCCACCAGCCGGCTGACCCGGCTGGCCGCCTGCTACCAGGCCCGGCTGGGCGGCCTGGATCCCGGATCGCTCGACGCCAGCCCGGACGAGGACACCTGGACCATCCGGGAAGTCGTCCACCATGTCAGCAACGTGACCGGATACGCGGACCTGATCGGACGGCTGGCCACCCGCTAAGAATCAGCAGGGGGCAAGGTGCGCCGGCGTCGGCCGGGTCCGCAGCGTAGAGGGCATGCTGGTCCATCAGATGATCGTGGCCGAACGTCGCCACATGGCAGACCTGTTCGCGAGCCTGACCGGGGAACAGCTGGCTCAGCAGAGCCTTTGCGACGCCTGGACGATACACGACGTCGCGGCGCATCTGGCCACGTATCTGCGGTTTGGCCAGTTCAAGATCATCGCCTGCATGGTCGCGCGGGCCGGCGACTTCGCGCCGGGCAACCAGAAGCTTGCCCGCTGGTACGCGCGCCGTTCCACCGCCGATCTCATCGAACTGCTCCGCCGGCACGCGGGATCAAGAGCTACCCCGCCGCGATGGGGGTACGACCCTGTCCTGGCCGACCTGGTCCTGCACGATCTGGACGTCAGGATCCCGCTCGGTATCGCCCGGCAGATCCCGGAGGAACGGCTCGCGGTGACCTTCTATCACCTCGGGTTCACGCCCTCGCCTGGCTATGCGGTCGGTACCAGGCTGCGCGGCTTGCGTTTCGAGACCACGGACACGGGGTGGACGGCCGGCACGGGTCCAGTGGTCCGCGGCCCGGCCGAAGCCGTGGTCATGGCCATGAGCGGCCGGACCGGCGGCTGGGCCGCCCTGACCGGCGAGGGGGCCGGACTGCTGCGGCAGCGGATCAGCCAGCAGACGGTGCTGCCGCTATCGGACCGGCTGAACGGGATTGCCACGACCTTCCTGCGGCCATCGAACCGCCGGTTTCGCGACGTCGGCCCCCCAGATCTCGCCGTTTAGCCCGTCCGCGTCCGCCGCCGGTTGCTGGCCAGCGCGGGCGCACCGGAATACATTCGCCGCTGACGGCCGCGGACGGCAGGAGGCATCTGATGGCGCAGGGTGACGGCGGGCATAGCGGACACGGCGGGCGTGGGAAGCACGGCCACGAGCAGGACGCCGCCGAGGCCGGGCAGCCATCCAGGCTGCCGCGCAAGGTCTATGAGAAGGAGCTGTTCCGGCTGCAGGCGGAGCTGGTGAAGCTGCAGGAGTGGGTGCGGGCGGAGGGGGTCCGCCTGGTGGTGGTGTTCGAGGGCAGGGACGCGGCCGGCAAGGGCAGCACGATCAATCGGGTCACCGAGTACCTGAACCCGCGCGTGGCGCGGATCGCCGCGCTGCCGAAGCCGACCGAGCGCGAGCGGACCAGCTGGTACTTCCAGCGTTACATCAGCCATCTGCCCGCGGCCGGGGAGATCGTGCTGTTCGACCGGAGCTGGTACAACCGGGCCGGCGTGGAGCACGTGATGGGCTTCTGCACGAAGCAGGAGTACAGCCGGTTCCTGCACCAGTGCCCGATCTTCGAGCGGCTGCTGGTCGAGGACGGCGTGCTGCTGCGCAAGTACTGGTTCTCGGTCAGCGACGAAGAGCAGCAGCGCCGGTTCCGGTCCCGGCTCGACGACCCCTTGCGGCAGTGGAAGCTGTCCCCGATGGACCTGGCGTCGATCACCCGCTGGGAGGACTACTCCCGCGCCAAGGACGACATGTTCATGATGACCGACATCCCGGAGGCCCCGTGGTACGTGGTCGAGTCTGACGACAAGCGGCGCGCCAGGATCAACATGATCGCGCACCTGCTGTCGACGGTGCCGTACCACAAGGTCAAGG